>NZ_JBSGBQ010000007.1:0-382785 GCF_053601335.1 Amycolatopsis sp. NPDC004747
TCCGGGTCGGTGACGGGAGCGACCGACAGCGTCGGCGTCAGCGACGTCGACACCGTGCCGTCCGCCGGGCCCACCAGCGTCGTCGCCGGAGCCGGCGTGCCGGTGTCGACGGTCAGCGTGGCGTTGAGGTTCTTGTACGTCCAGGTGCCGGGGTTCTCGGCGCCGATCATCATGAAGAACACCGAGCCGTCGCGGGCGTTGACGCGGTCGCGGATGAACCCGGTCAGGCCTTCGCCGACGAACGACCCGACGTCGCCGACCAGCGCGCTGGTCATGTAGCCGCCGACACCGTTGAAGTTGAACGCCGACGCGTGGTACAGGTTCGCGTTCCACGTCTTCAGCGAGCCGACGACGCTGGTGTTGCGGGTCAGGTCCATGCGGGCGCCGACCACGGTCTTGCCGAACAGCGGCGAGTAGTCCATGTGGAAGACGCTGCGGTTGTAGGTGTCGCCGTTGGCCTGGCTGTTGCCGATGCGCAGGCCACAGGCGTCGCAGACGGTGCCGTCGGAGCGGTAGGCGTGCGACTCGGTGACGCCGTAGGTGAAGGTCGGATCGACGGACACCGGGTAGACGCGCTTGGGATCGCGCAGCCAGTTCGGGTCGACCGCGACGGTCAGCCACCAGTCCGCCCCCGCCTTGTCGAGGGTGTACGTACCGCCGGTCATCGCCGGAGCGGTCTCGCCGTTGCCCGCGGAGTCCCAGGTCTCGATCGGCGGCAGCACGATCTTCGCCGCGCCGGTCTTGTCGGCGAGGGTGACCGCGCCGTTCTTCTCCAGCCTCGGGGTCAGGTCACCGGTGGTGAGCTTGAACTTCCACGACGACCGCCCATCGGCCGGCGGCCGCTTGAGCTTGATCGTCTCCTTGACCGCGCCCGGCGTGACCTCGTAGTCCAGGTCCGTGCCCGCGGTGACTTCCGGGTAGGTGACCGAATCACCTTTCACGGTGGCTGTCGCCGGGGCGGCCTGGTCGAGTGCCAGGCCCGCGGTGTGGCCGCCGGACTCGACCTGCAACACCGCGGCGTCGTTGGCCTTGGTGGCCAGGGACGGGCTCAGCGGGTGGTGGTCGGCGTCGGCGCGCTTGGTCGCCGGGTCGGTGGCCAGCGTGGTCTGGACCGGCTGCCACTGACCCCTCTCGTCCTGCACGTTCAGGGGCTGGTTCGACTGCTTCACCGAGTGCGTGCCGTCGGCGTTGACGTACTCGGTGACGAACGTCGACCGTGACACCGGCGTCGACCGCTGCGGGTCGAAGTGCGTTCCGGAGCCCCCGTCCAACCGGCTCTGAGCCGCGAAATCCGCCTTCGACGGCGCTTGCGGCACAACTGGCGCCGTCGTAGCCGACGACAGCAACCCGACATCGCGCGGATCGATCGGCTTCGGCGCTTCCGTCACCCGCGGTGGCGCCGCGATCGCTTCGGTGCTGCCGACGAGCAGCGTCACGGTCAAAGCGAGCACGATCGCTCTGACCCAGCGGACCAGATGGACAGGACGCGACAACCGCAGCACGACCGGTTCCTCCCCCAGCGACCCGGCATTCGCCGTGGTCGCCCCAGTGGCCCGCGGAGCCCACTGCATCCGCGGGTTGTTATCAGGCAATTCGCGCATAAATGCCCGTTTTGCCTGGGAAGTCAGGAATTCTCGTCCCTCATCCGCACCCTGCATCGACGAAACCTGACATCGTCGTTACACGATCCAGTGAGACGAATCACACAGTGGTAAATCCATTGTTCACGCGGTAAAACCGCCGACCACGGACCGATCCCGCGCAGGACCGCGCTTCCCGCCGGTGACCGCCTTTCGAATGCTCGACCTTCACGATTTCGCGCGCGGCGGCTCGGCCGGAGCGCGTAAGCCCGCCGCGACGAACGCGACCAGCCGTTCGCGTTCGGCCCGGCCGGAGAGGCCCGGACCCGAGGACAGGGCAGCGAAGGCGAGGATCGCCCCCACCGCGAGGCGGACCCGCTGCGCCGCCTGACCGGCGGGGACGAGGCCCCGATCCCGGAGTTCGCCGATCAGCCTGCCCACACCCGGATCCTCGAGCACCCGGTCGAGCGGCCGGCGCCCCGCCGTCGAATCGGACGCGACGGCCGACAGCACCCCCTGGACGGCGGACGCCGGCTCCTCGCTGAGCGGGTCGAGGAAGGCCCGCACCACGTCCTCGATGCCCGCCCCAGAGGTGAGCCAGGAAGTGCGCTGACGGCCGGTGTTTCAAGCGGGACCGATTCGCCATCCGTCGAGGGTCACCAAGCGACCCGGCCTTCGTCGTCGAAGAATCCGCCGGTTTCGGCGTCGTCGCCCACGGTTGCCCAGTGGACCGACGCGCGTGCCCCCTCCTCGGTGGTGCGGACACCCCTGAAGTTGTTGAGATCCGTCGCCACGAAGCCCGGTGTCACGGCGTTCACCTTGATGTGCGCGAGCTCCGGGTCGTCGAGGAACGCGTTGGCGTACTTGACCGTCAGCATGTTCACCGCGGCCTTCGTCGCCGAGTACACAAAAGACTCGTGAGACCGTGCGAACATCGAGCCCGGCTCGGTGGCCTTGGCGAACATCGCCGAATCGCTCGCCACATTCACGATCCGGGCCGAGCTCGACCGCCGGAGCAGCGGCAGCATCGCGTGGATCACCCGCACGAGCCCGAAGACGTTGGTCTCGAACTCGGGCCGCATGTCCTCGGCCGTCACCTCCACCGCCGGCTTGCGGATCAGCAGTCCGGCGTTGTTGACCAGCACGTCGAGCCGGCCGAACTCCCGCCCCACCCGAGCGGCGGCCTCCTGCACCGACGCGTCGTCGGCGACGTCGATGCGCACCGGGTGCGCCGTCAGGCCGTCGTCCGCCAGCTCCTTCGCCGCCTGGGTGCCCTTTTCCAGGTCGCGGGCACCGAGCAGCACCGTCAGGCCGCGCTCGGCGAGCTGCCGCGCGGTAGCCAGGCCGACACCCTTGTTCGCCCCGGTGACCAGCGCGATCGTTTCCGTGGACATGGTCCCCGTCCTCCCGTGCACGAAGCACGTAACATGAGAAGTGAAAGTACCCCTACACTTTAACCGTAGGGTTCCTACGGTTGTCAAACGAGGGAGGCGCGATGGAGCTGGTGCTCCCGAGCCGGCGACCCAAGCGCGCCGATGCCCAGCGCAACTTCGACGCGCTGGTCACGGCGGCCAGGGAAGCCTTCGAAGAACGGCGGTCACCGGTCTCGCTGGAGGACGTCGCGCGCCGGGCCGGAGTGAGCATCGCCACGCTCTACCGGAACTTCCCCACTCGTGAGGACCTGGTCGAGGAGGTCAACCGGGAGGCGGTCGAGGCGCTGTGCCAGGCCGCGGACGCGGTCGCCGGTCTCGAGCCGTGGGACGCACTCGCGACGTGGCTCCGGCGTTTCGTCGAGTACATCGGCACGAAGCTGACGTTCGCCGAGTCGCTCAACCGCACCACGGACGGCTTTCAGGCCTGCCGCAGGGCGATGCGCGAGGCGGGTGGGCCGTTGCTAGCCCGAGCGCAGGAAGCGGGCGTCGCTCGCCCCGAAGCGTCGATCGACGACATCCTGCGCATGATCTCCGGGATCACCGCGGTCGAATACGTCGACGAGGCCCAGCGCGAACGGGTCTTCGGCTTCGCGCTCTCCGGGCTGCGGCGCTGATGGGAGTGCCGTGGTCGGCGTCTCCCCAGGGTGATCGTCGGCTGTCGCGTTCGATCACCGCATGATCGCGGTGAGCACGTCGACGCCCATCGGCAGCAGGCGCTGGAGGTTCAGGCGGTGCTGGACCATCCGGCCGTCCCGGCGGGAGACCAGCAGGCCCGCCTCGCGCAGGCGGCCGAGGTGACGGGACACCTGCGGCACCGTCATGCCGGTCCGCGCCGCGAGGTCGGAGGTCGTGATCGGCTCGTTGACCAGGTGGCGGCACAGCGACAGCCGGGCCGGATCGGCGAGGATCGCCAGGCGCAGGCGGACCTGGGCCAGCGTGTCGCGAGCGCCGTCGCCCTCCACCGGGAAGTGCACGACCACCGGGTACTCCGGATCGACCTTGACGATCAGGTGCGGCCGGGCGTGCACGGACGGCACCAGCAGGCAGCGGCGGCCGCGCAGGTCCGCGTGCAGCGACTGCAGCTTGTCGAACACCACCGACGCCGGATCGTGCCGCACGGCCGCGTTCGGGCTCAGTGACGCCAGCACCTCGGCCACCGACAGCGCGCCCGTCCGGGCCCGCACCGCCGTGCACTCGGCTTCCAGCCGGTGCGACACCCGCGCCCACTCGTCGGCGAAGAACTCCTCGGCGCAGGCGCGCAGCACGTCCAGCAGGTCCGCGCGGAAGGCGTCCGGATCGGCGACCAGGTGCCGGGCCAGCTCTCCGCGGCCGAACGACCTCCGCTCGCACGAGACGACATAGGCGTCCCTCGCCGCCGCGTCGCCCAGCAGGTCTCCGAGCTCGACCAGGCCGCCGTGGATCGCCTCGGCCGCGGTCGAGGCGAACCGGTCGAGCGGCAACGCTTCGATCCGCCGCAGCTCCGCGTCGAAGGTCTGTCCGAGCGGCAGTTCGAACGGCAGCAACAGCCGGCAGCGGCGCCGGGCCCACAGGGGCGCGTAGGTGTTCAACCGGCCTTGAAGGACCTCCGACGTATCCGCGCGGATCCGGGTGAGCCACGGCCGTACCTCGAAGTGGTGTTCCGGCTCGGCGATCGAATGCAGGCACGCGAGCAGCTCGGCCAGCGGCGACACCCCGGTGACGAGGTCCGCCGCCCGGGCTCCCTGGACGGTCAGCACCACGGACATGACCGCAGCTTAGGACGGATGCTTACCGCGGCCGCGGTAAGCATCGGCGGCGTGGGCGGGAATCGGACCTAGCCTTCCGGGATCGCGACACGAGAGGCCAGGTCATGCACGACTTCCTCCGCACCTTCTTCGATCTCCGCGAGATCCTGGACGTGCTGCCCGCGCTGCTCACCGAGGGGCTGCGCAACACCTTGCTGATCGCCGCACTGGCGATCGTCTTCGGCGTCGTCGGCGGCGTGCTGCTGGCCATGCTGCTGCTGTCCCGGCGGCGGCTGGTCCGGCTGCCCGCCCGGATCTACGTCGACGTCTTCCGCGGGCTGCCGGCCATCGTCACCGTCAGCCTGGTCGGCGTCGGCCTTCCTGCGGCGGGCCTGCGCCCGTTCGGCCGCGAACCGCTCGGCTACGCCGTGCTCGCCATCGCGCTGATCTCCGCCGCGTACTCGGCCGAGATCTTCCGCTCCGGCATCCAGGCCGTCCCGGCCGGTCAGCTGCACGCCGCACGCAGCCTCGGCATGCCCTACCTCACCGCCATGCGGGTGGTGGTCGTCCCGCAGGGACTGCGGAACGTCCTGCCCGCACTGGCCGGCCAGTTCATCATCGACGTCAAGGAGAGCGCACTGGTGTACCTGCTCGGACTCGGCTTCGGCCAGCGGGAGCTGTACTTCATCGCCCAGGAACGGCAGGCGGCCACGTACAACTCTTCGGCGCTCGTCGCCGCCGGTCTCTGCTACCTGCTGCTGACCGTCCCCCTCACCTACGCGGTGAACCGGCTCGACCGGCGCATGCGCGAAGGACGGCGCTTCACCACGGCGGCGCCGGTGCCGTCCGCCCCGGCGAAGGCGGCAGTCTGATGGCCGCCGTGTCCGTGCGCGGCCTGCACAAGCGGTACGGCCCGGTCGAAGTGCTCCGCGACGTGGACCTGGATGTCGCCGCCGGGGAGACCGTCTGCGTGATCGGGCGATCGGGGTCGGGCAAGTCGACCCTGCTCAAGTGCCTCAACCTGCTCGAGGAACCGACGTCCGGGGAGATCCACATCGCCGGCACGGCGATCACCGGTCCCGGCGTGGACGTCGATGCCGTCCGCACCCGCGTCGGCATGGTGTTCCAGCACTTCAACCTCTTCCCGCACCTGAGCGTGCTCGAGAACGTCACCGCCGCGCTGCGGCACGTCCGCCGCCTCGGCAAGGACGCGGCCGAAGCCGCCGCCATGACGCAGCTGGACCGGCTCGGCCTGGCGCACCTGGCCCGCCAGCGCCCCGGCCGGCTCTCCGGCGGGCAGCAGCAGCGCGTCGCGATCGCCCGCGCCCTCGCCATGGAGCCCGAGGTGATGCTCTTCGACGAGGCGACCTCCGCGCTCGACCCCGAACTGGTGAAGGACGTCCTCGACGTCATGCGCGCCCTGGCCACGTCCGGCATGACCATGCTCGTCGTCACCCACGAGATCGGCTTCGCCCGCGAAGTGGCCGATCGCGTGGTGTTCATGGACGAAGGCCGCATCGCCGAAGCCGGACCCGCTCGGCCGACCCTCGACGCCCCGGAAACCGCGCGGCTGCGCGACTTCCTCGCCCGAGTCCTCTGAAGAAGCCCGAAAGGATCACCCATGCGCTCACTCCTGATCGCGGCCGCGTGCGGGCTGCTGCTCGCCGGGTGCGGCGGCGGTTCCGAGGCCGAAAACCCCTACGGCCTCATCGAACCGGGCACCATCCGCGCCGCCACGCAGACCAGCCAGCCCCCGTTCGCCTTCGGCGACCCGTCGGGCAAGCCCGCCGGGTTCGTCATCGACCTCACCGACGAAGCCGCCAAGCGGCTCGGGCTGAAGGTCGAGTACAGGTCGACCTCGGTCACGTCGTCACTGGCCGGGCTGACCAGCCGGCAGTACGACCTGGCCGCCGCCGGCCTCGGCGTCACCGAGGAACGCCAGAAGAGCGTCTCCTTCACCAAACCGCTCTTCTGGAGCACCACGGCGGTGCTCACCACCGCGCGGAGCGGTGCGTCGAAGCTGACCGACTTCGCCGGCCAGAAGGTCGGCGCGGTGACCGGCTCGACGCAGGAACCGTTCGTCCCGGCGAAGATGCCCGGTGCGGTCCCGATCGGCTTCCCCAACGCCAACGCCGCCGTGAGCCAGCTGCTCAACGGCAGCCTCGACGCCTTCGTCGTCGGCGGCCCCGACGCCGAACACTTCCTCAAGCAGTACCCCACCCTGCGCCAGGCCGCCTCGGCGCCGGTGGCGCACCCGACGTCGATGGCCGTGCCGAAAGACCACGGAGCACTGCTCACCGCGCTGGACCGGCAGCTCGGCGCGATGGTCGCCGACGGCACCTACGCGCGGCTGTACCGGAAGTACTTCACCACCGCACCGCTCCCCCAGCTCGTGGCGGCCTGGCCCGACCTCGGCGCGCAGTTCGCGGGCGGGCTCTGATGGGCGGCTGGGAGCAGGTCGGCCCGGACTGCTGGCGGCTCGTCCTCGACGTCCCCGCCCGCGACGGCACGAACCTGGTCGCCGACCTCTACGCGGCCCGGCCGGAGCCCCCCGCCGGGCCGGTGCTGCTGGAACGCACGCCGTACGGACGCCGGCTCGCCCGTCCCTCGGACGGCGCCGGCCCGCCGTCGCCCGAGGAGGTCGCTCGGCGGTTCGTCGACGGCGGCTACCTGGTGGTGCGCCAGGACTGCCGCGGGCGGGGCGACTCCGGCGGCACGTTCACCAAGTACCTCAACGAGCCCGAAGACGGCTACGACACCGTCGAGTGGATCGCGGGCCAGGACTGGTGCGACGGCCGGGTCGCGACGATGGGCGTCTCCTATTCGGCGCACGCGCAGGCCGCCCTCGCGTCACTGGGCGCACCGCATCTGGCGGCCATGTTCCTCGACTCCGGCGGCTTTGCCAGCGCGTATGAAGCCGGCACCCGGATGGGTGGGGCGTTCGAGCTGAAGCAGGTGACGTGGGCGTTCCACCGCGCCCGCAGCAGCGTGAAGGTGCTCGCCGACCCGGTGTTGCGAGCCACTTTGGACTCCGAAGACCTGCGGGCGTGGTTCACCCGGATGCCGTGGCGGCGCGGGGCGACCCCGCTGCGGTTCGTTCCCGACTACGAGGACTACCTGCTGCAGCAGTGGGAACACGGCGTCTTCGACGACTACTGGCGCCAGCCCGGCATCTTCGCCCGCGGCTTCTACGATCGCTTCCCGGATGTCCCGAGCCTCCACATCTCCAGCTGGTACGACCCCTACATCCGCACCGCGACCGAGAACTTCCGCGAGCTCGGCCGCAAGAAGCACAGCCCCGCCTACCTCGTGCTCGGGCCGTGGACCCACGGTGCGCGCAGCGCCCGGTACGCCGGCGACGTCGACTTCGGTCCCGAGGCGCCGCTGGAGGGGAACCTCGACGAGGACTACGTGACGATGCGGCTCCGCTGGTTCGACGCGCACCTGGCCTCCTCCGGCGAGCCGCCTCCCCCGGTGCGGTACTTCCTGATGGGCGGCGGCTCCGGTCGCCACACCCCCGAGGGGCGGCTCGACCACGGCGGCCGGTGGCGCACCGCCACGACGTGGCCGCCGGAGACAGCCGAAGAGCAGGTGTTCCACCTGGCCGCCGACGGCGGTCTCACCCGCGGCTCGCAGCCGGCGAAGGGCGGCTGCCTGGAGTACGACTACGACCCGGCGAACCCGGTGCCGACCCTCGGCGGCCAGGTCACCTCCGGCGAACCGGTGATGAGCGGCGGCGCGTTCCACCAGCGTCCCGACGAGCGGTTCTTCGGCGTGACGCCGCCGTTCCTGCCCCTCGACAGCCGGCCCGACGTGCTCGTGTTCCAGACCCCGCCGCTGGCGCGCGACGTGGCGGTCGCCGGGCCGGTGACCGTGCGGCTGGCCGTCTCCTCCTCCGCCGTGGACACCGACTTCACCATCAAGCTGATCGACGTCCACCCGCCGAGCACGGACTATCCCCAGGGCTTCGCCATGAACCTCACCGACGGCATCCTCCGCTGCCGCTACCGGAACTCCTTCGCCGAGCCGGAACCCCTCGTCCCGGGCGAGGTGTACGAGATCACCGTCGAAGCCCCCGACACGGCCAACCTGTTCCGGGCCGGCCACCGGATCCGGCTCGACGTCAGCTCCAGCAACTTCCCCCGCTTCGACGTCAACACCAACACCGGCGCCCCGGAGGTGGGCGACCGCCGGAAGGTCGTGGCCACCAACCGGGTCCACGTCGGCGGCCGTTCGTGGCTGACCCTGTCGGTGCTGCCGGCCGGTGCCGATGGCTGAGCAGTGCCTTCGCCGACGGTCACGTCCGTTCGAGGACCTGCGCACCGTCCGGGAGCCGTACGGCCGACCCGCGAGCCGCTCAGTGCGCGGCCGTGATCAGCTGCCGTGCCTTGCGGCTCACGGCGACGGCACTCGCGCCGTAGTTGCCGAGCACGACCGCCGTCCAGCCGGAATCGGGGAACCACTCCAGGTTGGTGGACACCCCCTTCGTGCCGCCGTTGTGGCCGTTGATCCGCTGGCCGTTCATGATGTGGGTGCTCGGGCCGTAGCCTTCGAAGAAGGAGTTGTCCGGGGCCAGCGGCCACTTCGGGCCGGCGGCGAGGTGGGTGTACGGCGACGAGTGCAGCTTGTCGCACTGGAAGGCGCTCGCGAAGCGCGCCAGCTCGGCCGCGGTGGCGAACGCGCCGCCGGCCGGGTTGCCGATGATGCCCCCGTCGAACTCGTCCACCACGTCGATCCACCCGGTGCGGTCCGGCAGCTTCTCGTAGGGGTGGGCGATCCGGCGGTCGGCACGCCACCGGGCCGCGGTGCAGAACCCCGCCGTGGCCATCGCGGCCGGGCCGAACACGTGCTCGCGGACGTAGTCGTAGTAGCTCTGCCCCGACACCCCGGCCACCACGGCGGCGAGCACGTAGTAGCCGTCGTTGCTGTAGACGTTCTTGGTGCCCGGGGTGAAGTTCAGCGGCAGACCGCGGAGGAACTCGACGGTGCCGTCGAAGATCTCCTCCAGCGTGGTCCACTGGTCCTGGCCCGGCGGACGCGGTGGGTCGACCGCCGGCCTGCCGAACCCGGAGGTGTGCGTGAGGAGCTGGTGGATGGTCACCGTCCCGGCGACCTCGGGCCGGAAGCCCGGCAGGTACGTGCCGAGCGTCGCCCCGTAGGACAGCTTGCCCTGCTCCGCCAGCTGGTGGACGGCGGTGGCCGTGAAGAGCTTCGTGATCGAGCCCAGCGCGAAGATCGTGTCCGGGCCGTTGGGGATCCCGCGGCCCTTGTCGGCCTGCCGGTGCGAACGGGCCAGGACGGTCCGGTCGCGCCACGTCAGCAGCACGGTTCCGGAGAACGCGTCCTGCTCGGCGAGCCCGCTCAGGTACTGGTCGAACTCGCCGCCCGGCCGCAGCGCGTCGGGGATCCGGGCGGCCGTGGCGTGCGCGGAGGCGGTGGCCGCGGGCAAGGCGGCGGCCGCGATCCCCACGGCGGTGAGCAGGGTTCGCCGCGACGGCCGGCTCGCGGTGCGGGTTGTCGGTTCGTGGTCCTCGGTCATGCCCCGGACAGTGCCGGGTGCCGGTCAGGAACCTGTCAGGATCGCGCCGTCACGAGGCTTTCTTGGCCGGTTCACAGGTAGCCGGGTGAAACTGCCTGGCATGCGGGCACGCATCCTGGTCGCCGAGGACGATCGCAAACAGGCCGAACTGATCCGCCGCTACCTCGAACGCGAGGGGTACGAGGCGACCGTCGTGCACGACGGCCGGGTCGCGCTCGACCACGCCCGCCGCCGCGCGCCCGACCTGCTGCTGCTCGACCTGATGCTGCCGCACCTGGACGGCGTGGGCGTGTGCCGCGCGCTGCGGCCGCACGACGACGTCCCGATCATCATGCTCACCGCGCGGACCGCCGAAGACGACGTGCTGCTCGGTCTCGCGGCCGGTGCCGACGACTACCTCACCAAGCCGTACCGGCCACGGGAACTCGTCGCCAGGGTGACCGCGGCGTTGCGGCGCGCCGCCCGCTCCTCGCGTGCCGAGCCCGAGCGGTACCGGGTCGGCGAACTGGTCGTGGACCTCGCCCGCCACGAGGTCCGCGCGGCCGGCCGGCCGGTGCACACCACGCCGGCCGAGTTCGCCGTCCTGGCCTGCCTCGCCGCCGCTCCCGGCCGGGCGTTCACCCGGCAGCTGCTGCTGGAGCGGGTCGGCGGGTTCGACCGGGACGTCACCGGCCGCACGATCGACATGCACGTGCTGAACCTGCGCCGCAAGGTGGAACCGGTCCCCACCAGGCCGCGCTACCTGCTGACCGTGTTCGGCGTCGGCTACAAGCTCGCCGAGGCACCGGAAGAAGCGACCGGCAGTGCGCCGTAGCGTGCTGCCGAGGCTGGTCGGGCTCTCCCTCGCGATCGCCGCCCTCGCGGTGAGCGCGACCGCGGTGCTCGCCACCTACGGCACTGGACACCGGCTTCGCGACCAGCTGGCCGGCGACACTTCGCTCCTGGCGACCGACAGCGACATCCTCGCGCAGCTCTACGCCTACGCCGACGAGCACCGCGACTGGACCGGCGTCGGCGGGCTGGTCCAGGACCTGGCGAAGCGGACCGGCCGCCGGATCGCGCTCACCGCGCCCGGCGGTGAGCTGCTGGCCGACTCGGCCGTCTTGCTGGGGCGCGGTGCCCTCGGCCTGCCACCGGTGCCGGCCGCGAAGGTCGACGCGACGCGGCCGGCGCCGGGCAGCGCCGGGGCGAAGCCGAACGTGATCGTCCGCGACCCTTCGCTCGGCGTGAACATCGGGTTCCACGTCTGGCGGCTGACCGAGGCCGAAAACCGGCAGCGGCAGGCCTACGCCCGGGAGGCCGTCGACTGCCTGCGCCGCACCGTGCCGGAGCACCGGTCCCCGCACCGCCACATCGTCACCGAGGGGGACCCTGACGACGTGCCGGCCGACCCGTGCCTGCCCACCGCGTTGTTCGCCCCCTCGGCGGCCACCCGGGCGCTCGACGAGCGGGTCATCGACCTGGCCACGCCCTGCCTGACGCGGCACGGCGTCGCCTACGACGTCACCACCGACCGGACCGGAACCCGGGCGCTGCGCCCGCGGCGGACGACCGGCCCGCAGTGGACCGGCTGCCTCGATACCGCCCGCGCCGAGGCGAAGGCGTCGTACGTGGCCGCACCCGCGGACCTGTACCTCGGGGAAAGCGATCGGTTCGACCCCTGGTCGGCCGAGGGCCGGTGGCGGACCGCGGCGACCGCGGCCGCCGTCCTGCTCGTCGCCGCCGTGGCGACGATGGCGGCCGGCCGCCGCCTGGTGCGCCCGATCCGCACCCTGACCGTCGCGGCCCGGCGGATGACGGACGGAGACCGCACGGCCCGCGTTCCGGTGCGGGGCAACGACGAAGTCTCCCGCCTGGCCGCCACCTTCAACTCGATGGCCGACGCCATCGCGAGCACCGAACGGCAACGCCGCGCGCTCGTCGGCGACGTGGCCCACGAGCTGCGGACCCCGCTCGCGAACGTCCGCAGCCACCTGGAAGCCGTGCAGGACGGCGTCCTCCCGCTCGACCCGGCACTCGTCGGGTCGCTGCTCGAGGAGCAGGACCTGCTCGAACACCTCGTTTCCGACCTCCACGACCTGGCCCTCGCCGATGCGGGGATGCTGCGCATCCACCCGGAGGAACGACAGGCGGCCGACCTCGCCGAGCAGGCCGTCGCCGCCCACCGCGCCCGGGCCGCATCGGCCGGCGTGGACCTGAGCGTCGAAGCGGCGGAAAACGTCGTGGTGCACGCCGATCCCACCCGCCTGCGACAGGCGTTGGGCAACCTGGTGTCCAACGCGATCCGCCACACCCCGGCCGGGGGCGCAGTGGTGGTCTCGGTGCGCGGTGAGGCGGACGCGGTGGAATTCACCGTGGCCGACACCGGTTCGGGCATCGCCGAGGAACACCTGCCGCACATCTTCGACCGCTTCTACCGCGCGGACCCGTCCCGCACCCGCACCACCGGCGGCAGCGGGCTCGGCCTGGCCATCGCCCGGCACCTCATCGAAGCCCACGCCGGCTCCCTGACCGTGACCACGACCCCCGGGCGCGGCTCGACCTTCACCATTCGCCTGCCCCCGGCGGACCTTTCCGGCGATTCTCAGAGAGCTCTGAGATCCGGTCGCTAGCGTGCACCGGCACGTATTCACACCGGTTTCAGGAGGGATTCGTGAGAGTGATGTTCCGGATCACCAGATCGATGCTCGTCCTCGCCTCGGCGCTCCTGTTGTCACTGGTCGGCACGTCCGTCGCCGCGTCGGCGCAGACGGGGACGTGGCATTTGGAGCAGTTCGACAGGACCAGCCGGATGTGCGTTCAGCACGGTCCCGACGGCAGGACCCACGCCTCTTATTTCATCTTCGTGGTGAGCGGGACGTGGACCACCGACCTCGAGTTCGGGATGCGTGAGCTGCCACCCGGCTGGACCGCCACCGAGTACCACCTGCCGCCGGGCTCGAACTTCCGCCACCCCGACGGCTCGATCACCGTCAACGGGTTCGTCGGCGTCCAAGGACCCGCGTCGGTGCCGATGGCGACCTATCACGCCCACATCCGGGTGTCGGACGGGACCGTGACCGAAACCCTCCCGACCGACATCGTCGTCACCACCGAATCCTGGGTGGACTGCATGAACCGGGCGTGAATCCCCGGCACCAGGCACCGACAGCGCCGCAGCACTGACCTGCCAGAACCGGCTCGCCCCCACCGGATCGGTCCACACAGGACAGTGCTGCGGCGCTGACTCGGTGGATCGCCGCGCCCGGCCCGTGGGCAACGACCGGTCGTCAGCTGCCGGCCTCGCGGCCGCGGGACCGGTAGTGGACCGTGATCCGGTCGACCCGGCCACCCGGGGTGTGCAGCTTGAAGGCCGCGCCCCCGGCTTGCTCCCGGTGGATGTAGTGCGCGAGTTTGATCGCGCGCCGAACGACTTCACCGAGATCGGCACCTTCGGCCTGCGCGATCTCCTCCACCTGCTTCAACGTGTCACCGACCAGGGTGGCGTTGAACCGCGACCGGCGCGCGGGGGACGCCAGGTCGTGCTCCGTCAGGTCGGTTGCACTGTCCATGGCTCCGGTCATTGACTCCACGCTACGGCACCCATACGTCATCAACAACGGCATCGGACGCCACGACACGGCAGATGTTGCTATGTGATGCACCAAAAGACCGCAAAAGTTGTCGCTTCGCTGTGGTGATAGCAGCGTTGAGCTCTTGAGTGCGCCTCCCGGCCGGACGACGATACATGGAACGCCGGACCGAGTAGGGAGGGTCACGTGACGGATAGCCGTCTGGCAACGGGCCCACAAGGGCTTGACACCGAAGAGAGCGTCGTGATCGGCGGCGGGCACGACGACGATCCCGTCGTCGAGCTCCACCCGGAATCGGGCACCAGGAAAATCCTCGCCATCATCTACTCGGTCGGCATGACCGTCGGCTTGATCCTGGTCCTGGTCGGGGGGTTGACGCATGCCTTCGACGCGACCCTGGTCGGCCCGGTCTGCGCCGCCTACGGCGGCGCGTCCGGCTCGGTGGCGTTCTTCTACTTCAGGCACCGCGAAGGAGGAGGCACCGATGCCGGACGTCGATCCCGTCCTTGATCCCGTGCTCGCTCGGATGGACTACGAGCTGATGCAGATGATCCGCAGCATGCAGGACCCGACCAGCTCGTTCGCCGAGATCGGCAAACGCTTCAACCGCGATGGCCGGACCGTCTCGCGCATCCTGCTCGAGTTCGACAAGGCCTACGAAGCCAACCACGGCCTGCACGTCCTCCAACGCGACTCCGGCCGCCGCGGCTACCGCCTGACACCGGCCGGGTTGGTGCTGGCGAACAACCTTCGCCGCATCACCGAAATGATGCAGCAGGCCATCGAACAAACCAAGGCGGCCACCCGGTTCGTCCCGGTCGTCTGCACGCAGAACTGCATGGACGAATACTTCGTCGCGCTGCGGAACGCGATCCCCACCTCCGCGGGCTTCGAGATCCGGCCCGACTCCCGCCGTACGGCGGAGATCAGGCTGCGGGAGCGCAGCGAGCAGGTGAAGGCCCAGGTCGGCCTCCTCTCGGCGATGATGGTGGCCGAGCAGCGGCCCACGGTCGGCACCGTTGTTCCCTGGAGCGATCGCATCGAGGTGCTGCCGCTGAAGGTCGAGCGGTTCCAGCTGCTGGCCGGCGAAGACCTGGGATTTCGCGAACCCGTCGACGTCCGGGAAGCGATCGTGTCGGGCGTGAGTTTCCTGTGCCCCGAGGGCGGCCCGGCCTGGGACTTCCTGGCTCGCAGTTTCCCGGACTGGTACCGCCTCCGGCCGTTTCAGTACGTCCGCACGACCGACCTCGAGTTCGGCATGAAAAGCCTGGCGGCCAACGCGGTCACCCGGTCCGCCATGATCGTGCACGGCCTCCCCGACGACGCGCTGAAGATCCTCAAGGGCCGCAAGAACCTGCGGGCCTACGAGATCGCGCAACCCGAAGATCATCAGATGGTCGCCGTCACCGGCGTCTTCTACGTGCACCCCGACCTGGCCGATGATCCCCACGAGGGCACTCCACAGACCGAGGTCTGGGAGATCGCGAAGAAACTCTGGGTAGAAAGGGAAGTGATCATATGACAGCAGATTCGCTCTACAACCGGGTTGTGCTGAAGATCAGCGGTGAATCGCTGAGCTTCGCCGGCACCGCCCTGCACCCGCGACGATTCGACGAAGTCGCCATGTCGATCGCCGAGGTCCACGACCTGCGCATCGGCGTCATCGTGGTCACCGGCGGCGGCAACATCTGGCGCGGCGCCGGCGCGGCGGGCTGGCAGATCAGTCCCACCTGGGCCGACATGATCGGGATGTACGGGACCGGGTTCAACATCGCCGCACTCGCCGCGCGCCTGGAACACATGCACCTGCCCGTCGAAACCCTCACCCGGGGCAACACCACCGGCCTCGGCGACCCCTACACCACCACCAAGCTCGGCGAGGCTCTCGACCACGGCAAGATCGTCCTGATCGCCGGTGGCATGGGCGTCACCGGAGTGTCCACCGACGTCGCTGCCGTCTCCGCCGCGATCGACGCCCACGCCGACGCGGTGATCATGGCCAAATACGGAGTCGACGGTGTCTACGATCGGGACCCCCGCCGGACCGAAGGCGCGGTGTTCCTGCCCGAGCTGACCGTGTCCGACGCCTTGGCCAAGAAACTCGCCGTGATGGACGCGACGGCGTTGACCATGGCGCAGGCCGGGAAGGTCCCGATCCACGTCATCCCGGCGGACGAAACCTCGGGCGTCCGCTACGTCATCGAAGGCAAGAAGTTCGGCTCGAAGATCCTTCCCGAGTAGCACGAGACCCGGCCCCCACCGCGACAGGTAAGGACGCCTCAATGCCATCTCAGGGCTCGCTGAGCGACCGCGCTATCGACCAGCGCCTACGGAAGCTTGCAGCGGAAATGATCGTACCGGCGTATGACCTCCTGCGCGTGGCGGGCACCCCGGCCGGCCTGCACAACGGATTCCACCACCTGCTCGTCACCCCGTACCCACGGCCGGGCTCTCCCGTCGCGATCCCGCTGCAACGGCGACCCGCAGCCACGCGTGACGTCGCCTTGAGCAGAGGTGCGGGTACCGCACGCAATGGCGACTGGAACCGGTAACAAACCCCAATGATCGCCGGCTGTTGCCGACGCACAAAAGCCGCGCACGACAACTCGAATGGCCGCTGGTAACCGCTCACCAACCGATGCAACCCTGAGCACGACGCCGCAGCGCCTCGGACACGCGGTTCTGCGTCGCCGCAGTTGTGGTGACGGCCGGCCGGCTCCCCTCCCCCCGCCCTGCCGGCCGCCACCACCACTCGGCCGCACTTCGGCAAGAATGCGGTGGTGGCCACCGTCCGGAAAGGCCTCAGCTTGCGCAGCGGATTGCGGTAAATGGTCGCTTGACGACAATTGCCTTGCGATGTGGATCATACTTGTTGGGATCACTGCCTCTGCCGATCCACAGATCAGAAAGGCCTCTTGATGCCGCTGTGCGCAAGATCCCGAAGACGACCCGTTGTCACCGCCGCCGCGACGGTGACCGCACTGGGGGCACTCGCCCTGGCCGCACCACAGGCCCAAGCTTCCGACATCGACGTGCCCTGTGATCCGGCCGCACTGGTCCAGGCGGTCGCCGCGGCCGGCGCTTCGACCGCCGCGGACACCCTGTCCCTGGCACCGAACTGCGTTTACACCCTCACCTCGCCGGCCGACAGCTCCTCGGGCACCGGGCTGCCTGCCGTTAACGGGAAGCTCACCATCAACGGCAACCACGCCACCATCGCCCGCGCCCAGGACGCGCCCCGGTTCCGGATCATCGACAACTGGGGCGACCTGACCCTCGACAAGGTCACGATCACCGGCGGCCACGCCCCCGACGGCGCCGGCACCGACTCCTACGGCGAAGGGACCGGGGGCGCCTCCGGTGGTGGTATCCGGAACTGGGGGCCGTTGACCATCACCGACAGCGTCATCACGGGCAACACGTCCGGGGCGGGCGCTCCCGGTGCCGACGCCACCGCCACCACCAGCGCCGGCCGCGGCGGGCTCGGCGGTTTCGGCGGGGGTATCTCCTCGTACTACTTCACCCCGGTGACCCTGACGATCACCAACAGCTGGATCACCGGGAACACCACCGGCGGCGGTGGCCGGGGCGGCAACGGCACGGGCACGAAGCCGGGCGGCAGGGGCGGCTCGGGTGGTTTCGGTGGCGGCATCGACCTCACCAGCGGCACCGTCCTGCGGGTCACCGGGAGCAGCTTCACCGGCAACACCACCGGAGACGGCGCTCCGGGCGGTTCCGGTGGCGCGAACGGCGGCGGATCGGGAGACGGCGGCAGCGGCGGTACCGGCGCCGGGGTGTTCGTGTCGGCCGAGCAGGACAAGCCGCTGAACCCGACCGTCGCCGCCACCAAGATCTCCGGCAATCAGGCGGGTCGCGGGGGCGACGCCGGTGTCCCGGGGTCCGGCGGATACCTCGGCTGGGCCGGCTTCGGTGGCAGCGGCGGCGGACTCGCCGTGTTCCACGACACCCTCACCCTCGACGGCGGGACGGTCACCGACAATGCCGCGGGAGAACCGGGAGCGGGCTACCTTCCCCTCCCCGCTTCCGGTGGCGGCATCGACACCCTGAGCGCGCAAGTCACGCTGGCCAACGGGGCCGTGGTGAGCGGCAACCGGCCCGACAACTGCTCTTCCGTCGCCGACGTTCCCGGCTGCGTCAACGATGTGCGGGCCGCGTGGACGGCAGGCACGGACCGCCGGGCCCACGACGCCGCGGCGCGGGACGCGGCCGCGGCGATGCCGGGGAAGTGACCGCCTGACACCCCACACTCCGGTAGCCGGGTGTCACGGGTAAAGAACGGTCCTTTCCCGGCAATTCTTACCGGGAAAGGACCGTTCCCCACATCCAGCCGGGCACTCCCCACGTCCCGCACATTCGTATGACGTCGAAGCAGATGGCGGCGCCAGTACCAGGCAATTCAGGACCGAGCTGTCATCGGTTCGGCTTGGTCCCCTCCGAGGTCGTGCCATTTCTCCCAAGCGGCTTGCTTGCTCAGGTGGAGAGCTGTGGCGATCTCGGCCCAGCTGCGGTCATCCCGGCGGGCGGTGGCGACCGCATTGAGTTCGGCCGTGTCCAGCAGAGTCCGCACGAAGTGGATGTCTTCAAGCGCTCGCAGAGCCGCCTCGCCGGTGTCCGGGTGCCCCGGTGATGCCGCCGGGTCCCGTTGATGCCAGCCGTTGAGTCGCTGCCAGGCACGACGGCCGTCCTGCCACCGAGATCTGCTACCCATGGCCGTCAAGATACGCTGACGGCGTCCGTCAAGGAAACCTGGCGCCTGCGCGTTCGACATTCCTCCTGCCGTCGGGGTATAACGGGTGCGAGTGGGACCTGGCGGGTATCTTGTCGGCGTTTTGGTGGGCGACAGGCGGAGCGAGGGACGCAGTGGCCGGACGTCGAAGAAACGGGAAATCTTTCGCCGTACTGGCCATCGCACTGGTAGCAGTCGCGACAGTTTATTTCTCCCCGCTGGGCGAATGGGTTGCCGCCGACCCGATGCCTGTCCAGCGATGGATGAAGGATCACACCTCGCTCGCGCTGGTGATCTTCGGCGCGGTGACGCTGCTGGGCGGAGCGTTGGGCCTGCAGCGACGACGCGATCAACCCGACCCCGGGCTTTCCCACCACCCGTTGGACCCGCAACAGGACGGCTACCTCGAAGACCTGCGCCGCAAGATGCAGGTGGTGTGGATCGACCAGTTCCTGTCCCGGTCACTGGACCGAGTCGTGCCCGCACAGCTGGGCTTGCGCGAACGGGGAGACGGGATAACCGCACCGTTGCGGATCGCCGGCGGTGAGCAATCCGATGAGGTCACGGACATCGTCTCCCTCTACCGGTCGGACCGCGCGGAGCGGCGCCTGGTCCTTCTCGGGGAGCCTGGGTCCGGGAAGACCACCCAGCTGCTGCACCTCGCGGAGCACTTGCTCAGCGACGAATCCGGTCCGGTGCCGATCGTGTTGTCGCTTTCGACGGGGAGCTGGAAGATCGAGCCCAACCGGACGAGCACGTGGCTGCCGGCCAGACGCCGAAACCCGAAAGCGGAGGAGGACGAGGAGGACCTGCGTCACGAAGGCCTCGGCAAGGCCCGCCGGGAGCAGGCCGACCGCGCCGTATCGGCGGCCACCCGGTGGTTGTCGTGGGAGGTTTCGCGGCTGTACCAGGTCCCGGACCTGAAGGTGAGGACGTGGCTGCGCATGGACCGCAGCCCGATCGTGCTGCTGCTCGACGGCCTGGACGAGATCCGTGACGTCGAGGACCGCAGGCGGTGCATCGAGGTGCTGTCGCTCATGCGGTCGCGGTTGCAGACCGGGATCGTGGTGTGCAGCCGTACCACGGAGTACTTCGAGCCGGCCCGGTTGCTGAGGTTCGGCGTCGCGGCCGAGATCATGCCGTTGGGTGCCGAGGACATCGACCGGTACCTCGCGGACGCCGGCAGCGAGTTGCAGTCGCTGCGCGATGCGTGCGGCCGCAACGCCGAACTGGTGCGGCTGCTGGACACGCCGCTGGCGTTGACCGTCGCGGTGCTGGCCTACCGCGGGAGGCTGGTCGACGACAAGGCGGTCGCCGAACTGCTCACCGGCCGGCTGGACCACCTGTGGTCGGCTTACCTGAAGGAGGCTCTCCGACATCGATCGAGCTTCGCCGCGTCCGCGAACCCGCGATTCGGTGACGAGGAGGCGATGGGCTACCTCCGGGCGCTGGCCCAGCTGATGGAACACGGAGGCCGAGACGCTTTCGCGGTGGAGGACCTCAACCTCGGCTGGGTTCGGACGGACGGTGCCGGCCCGCCCGGCAGGGTCACAGCGGGCGTTTACGTCCTGTTCGCGCTGTGCGCGGCGCTGGGGCTCACCGTGTACACGGCGCGGCAGTTGAGCGTCGGCTATGCGGTTGCCTGCGTGGCGCTGCTCGTGCTGACGGCAGCCGCGCACTGGTTGTCGGCGCGGTCGGCGACCGACCAGGGTCTGTCGCGGCTGGCGCTCCGTGAATTCGTGTCCAGCCGGTGGACACTCGCTCCGCGGGCGGCGGCGGCCAGGTCGTTCCCGAGCATCCTGGCCGGAATGTGCGCGGGCGTCTCCGTCGGGCTGCTTGGCGGCTTCGATGGACTGCTGCTCGGCCTTCTTCCGGGCGTGACCGCCGGGGCGGCGACTGCGGTGCTGGCGTTGCCGGAGCGCGTGACGACCGGACACGAGCGGGAGCGCGGCAAGGTGCGCTCCATGCGAACCGCGGCCGCTCGGTGGACGCTGGTCGTGCGCGTGGTGACCGGGCTGGTGGCGCTCGTGGCGTGCTGGCAGCTGTCCTCGGTACTCGCCCCGCTGGTGGGGACGGAGGTACGGCTGCTGACGTTCCATTTGATGGTCGCCGCGGCCGGTGGGGCGTGGCTGAGCGAGCTGGCCCTGTCGTTGAGCGGCTGGTGGAGCCACCGGGCGAGCGTCCGCTCGGTGCTTCGGCGTGGCGTGCTGCCCGAGGATGTGAGCGAATTCTTCTCGCATGTGGAGGAACACATCATCATGCGCCGCACCGTGACCGGTTACGCATTCCTCCACCGGACGCTTCAGAGCCACCTGGTCGGCTCGGCCAATTCGTCGAACGGCCATGCCACGGCCACCAGGATGCTTCCGGTCGCCGACTTGCTCAGGCGAATCGAACAAGAGGAACGGGAATAAAAGACTGCGACCAACCGTATCGCCGAGTCGAAACTTGACGAAGAACCGACATCGGTCGATCAAAGCATGCGGGAAGTCAGGCGAGGCGGCCGAGAACGTAGGTCCGGGTGCCGGCGTCCGTCGTCCGCTCGGCGATCCGGCGGAACTCGGTACTCTGCTCACCGCGATCGACGCGGATGGCTCGCGCCACGCCCTCTTGAGCCCGGCCGGGCAGCTCGGGCAGGCCCTCGATCAGTTCGTCGAGGACCGCGGGCGAACGGTCACGCAAGAACCACCCGGCTCGCATCACGACCCGCTCGACGAGTTCCGCGGCCTCGTCGATTTCGGAGAGAGCCGGAGCGCGTACCGAACGGTGGACCAAGTGCCGCAGCGCGGCTTCGTCGCAACCGGCCGCCAGCTGCAGGAGAAGGAGGGAGTACGCGGAGCGGATCAGCTCACGCGCCAGAGGTGCGCGAGCCGCCGGGTCTTCGCTGCGGGCGATGAGTTCTTCGGTGATGGCTGCCGCTCGTGCGGACAAGGGTCCCTGTCGTCGGACGTCGTCGGCGATGGCCGCGGTCAGCGCCGTGACAACCGGGCCCGCCGTCGCGCGGCCAAGCGCATCGACCAGGTCCGCAGCGAGGCCTTCCGGCAGGGGTTCGCGGACGACTTCGGTGATCCAGCGGCCGATGTTCTGCACCGCACCGGAATGATGTGAGGTGAGGAGCCGGCCGGCGAGCCCTGCATCGAACCAGCCGAGTTCGATCGCCGTGGCCACCAGGCGATGGACGGCGGCTTTCGTGGGTACGGCCGCCCCGCCGAGTGCCAGCTCTGCGCAGCGGTCCCGCGCGCGGGTGTCCATCGGCGCAAAGGTTCCGGCGACGCGTGCAGCCAGTACACCGGTCCCCTCGGCGACCGGACCGAGGCTGGGGAGCAGCGTGGCCAGCTCCTCGGTCGGGCAACCGCCGAGCACCGCGTTGACGATCCGGGAGAAGTCCCTGTCGGACAGGTGGCTCGTGCGGGCGATGACGTCCGCCAGGAGATCCACGTGTGTCGAAGCGGCGTGAGCCATCGCCTGCCCGACCCACCCGGGATCCACCGGGAGTACCGGTTCAAGCCAAACGATGAGCCGGGCGGCCAGCGCGCGGTCGATCGGGGGTGCCTTGATCAGCATCGTCCGCACCAGCGCCAGCTCCCGTCGGCCGGCGGGTGCCGGATCCGCCAGCAGCAGGCCGAACGTCAGTGACGGCTCCCCGGCGGCAACCTTTTCGAGCACGTACACCGCCTGTTGGGCCACCGCCGCGTCCGCGCCCAGGGCGGCACCGAGCAGCTCGGGCAGGGGCACCGAGCGCGCATCCAAGACCAGGCCGGCGACGAGCCGGCACTGGACGTCGTTCCATCCGGCCGGGTAGTCCTTCGCCAGCATCGCCTGCCAGGAGTCCCACTGGACGGTCTTCCTCGCGGCCGCGTCGGCGAACACGATCCTGGCGAGCGCCAGGGCTTCAGAGGTCGAGATCGTAGGCACCCGTAGCTGCAGAGCCACCTCGAGCAAGCTCGCGGCTTCACTCGCCGTCACTCCGGTGTGGAGGCGGAGGATCGCCATCTGCGCCATCGGCCCGAGCCTGCCGTAGTACTGCCGGAGCACCGCCCGATCGGCGTCGGTGTAAGTGTTCTCGCCGAGGGCTTCCAGAAATCGCTCCGGCAGCTGGCCGCGTTGATCGGCGTCGACCACGTCCGGCCGCCGCTCGGCGATCGCCTCCAGCGCCACAGGCAGGAGCCGCCCGCGATCCGCCGAGCGGGTGACCAGGTCGCCCAGAACGCGTGCGGCGAGGAACAGCACGGACGTCGAGACCCGAGCGAATCCGGCGAGCAGGAGGTCCGCTACCGCCATCGCGTCGCCTTCGGCGGTGGCGCCCAGGGCTTCCAGCACATGCCATTCGTGCTCGGGGGAAGTGCGGCGTTCGATCAGCTCGGCGATCAGGGTGAGGTCGCCGCGGGTGACCGCCGAGAGTGCCACCGCCCGCAAAGACAGGAGGTCGTCGAGGTCCAGCCGACCGACGATCTGCTGGTATTCCGCCTGCTCTTCGAGCGTGTAAAGCAGCTGGACGAGGATGGGCCCGAGGTGGCCGCGCTGGACCGGGTCGGCGAGCCGAGCCAGGAAATCCGTCCGATCGGCGTCGGCCTCCGCCAGATACCGCGCGATCACCCATTCGGCGAACGTCTGGTGGAAGAAGCGGAACCGGGTGGGATCGGCCGCGGGCACGAGGATCCCCGCCGAGCACAGGTCGTCGAGCGCCCTGTCGTCCGGGGCCGGGTCGATCCCGGCCGCCCGGAAGTTCTCCGCGAACGTCGTGGTGGAACGGGCGAGGATCGCGCGGCCGCCGGCCAAGCAGATCCGGCCCCGCTCCTCGGCCTCGGTGTAGGTGAGGCTTCGCCGCGGGCTGCCGACGACCTGGTGGTTCCAGTGGGTCTGGAACAAGCGCGCGACCGTGAGGTCCTCGGGGATCTCCCCGGTGGGTGCGTACAAGCTGCAGGCGAGGGCGAGCAGCAGCGGATTCCCGCACACCTCGACCACCGCGCGCCGTCGCCCACGCAAATGGAGCAGGCGCTCCAGGAACGCGTCACGCCGGTCCGGTGTCACTTCGGCGAGCGTCTGCACGTAGCACCGCGCGAAGTGCTTGGTCTCCGACTCGCTGAGCCGGTAGACCTCCCGGCGGTCGATCCGGGCCGCGAGCAGGGACATCCGCTCGCCGATCGGCTCCAGCTGCGTCCGGAACTCGAAGCTGCGGCAGGTGAAGACCACGGGAACGCGGCGTTCGACCAGCTGGTGGAGCCATTGCGTCAGCACCGGGCGGAGTTCCCGGTCCAGGATCAGGTCGAGAGTGTCCAGGAGCACCACGGGACGCAGTCCCCACGACTGCTGGAGCCCGACGACGTCGCTCAACGTCCCCGGGCGGCCGATCGCGGCGCCGAGCTGGGCGTCGAGTTCGGCCGGGGTGCGGGGCCGGTCGGTCACCTTCTCGCTCAGGGACACCAGGACGACACCGACATCCGGTCGCTTCGCGAGCTCGTCGTGCAGCTGCGCCAGCAGCACACTCTTGCCCATGCCGGCCTCGGCGTAGATGGCGACCACCGCCGGGACGGCCAAGGCCTGATCCACCGCGGGCACGAACACCGACTCCAGGCTCGCCCGGCGCAGCAGCGGCAGGATCAGCCGGGCGGGATCGGTGAGCGAGTCCCTGGTCGGGGAGACAACACGGTCGCGCTGGGGAATCCCGTCGCCCACTGCCACCGGCGGTGGTGTCCACGGCGCCCCGAGGGGCGGCTCGGGATGCGCGGCATGGCCGGTCAGGGCACGCAGCAGGTCGTCCGCGCCGCCGGGAGCGAACGAGAACCGGTAGTGCGTGGTCGTGTGCCCCTGGAGAAAGGGCGGGAGTTCGTCGACGTCGTGGCCGGGGAGGAGGACCGGGAGGATTCGGGCTCGCCACCGGGACCGGTCGGCCGTGAGCAGTTCCCGCAGCATCCCCGCCTCGTACTGCAAACCCCAGGTCCGGCTTTCGGAAGGCTGCTCCATCGAGCGGCGGTGGAACTCGCGTGACGCGATCACCAGCACGTAGTCCGCGGTCGGCATGGTCTGGTCGACCCACAGTGCCCAGTCGATCCGCTCCCGGTCGGCCCACTGGTCGAGACGGACGTCGATGCCCGATCCGCGCAGCAGGGTCGCCAAGCGGAGGACCACCCGCACGTGGTCTTCGTCGTCGTGGGCGTAGGACACGAACACGACCGGCGCGGTCGCTCGTGCCTCGGTCATGACGAACTACTTTACGGCCTCCGCGAAGCCGGTTGCGGCACCGCACCGCGGAGCCGGACAGTGACGTCGAGCCGGAGAAGGACGGTGGCGCTGCCCGACATGCCTCTTGATCACCTCGAGAACCCGAAGCACCCCCATGCCTTCGCCAAGACGAGACCAGGAAGGTGCCCGGCCGGCGGATTCCGGCAACCGCACGGGCCCACTTCAGGCGAACTCGAAAACGACGGTGCCGGCATGCCCGTGACGCCACGGCCGGGAGCCACCTGGATGGACCAACCCGGCCAGGCGGCCGGAAACACCGACGGCCACAAGTGCGACTCCTCTACCAACGGGAGGTTCGCCATGGTCTACGTCTACGTCTGCGGTGTGACGGAGGGCCGCGCGACCAGTGTTGACCTGCTTGAGCACGTCCGAGCCGGAACGGGAGCGACCGCAGACGACACGTGGGTGTACCCGAATCCGGTTCGGATCTGGTCCCGGGGACCTTTGGCACGACACGCGCTGGCACTCTCCGAGTCCATCCAGCAGTACTGGGAACACCGCGGATCTCCCCAGGCGATAACCCTGATCGGGCACAGTATCGGCGGCCTTCTCGTGCGTTACGCCTACCTACAGGCAACAGGAGCGTTGGGGGGCTTCCCCCGAGAGTGGTCTCGCCATGTGCGACGCATCGTTCTCTTGGCGACCCCGAACCGCGGCTGGGACACCAACCGCCTCGGGCGACTGGGTCAACGGCTGTCCTGGCTCACCCTGCCACTGACGAAAGGGTTCGCTGTCCGCGACGTCCTGGCCGGTTCGGCCTTCATGACAGCTCTTCGCCTCGAGTGGCTGCGCGAGATCGGCGCCCGACAGGCCGACGCTCCTGTCGTGGTACAGGTGCGCTCGGGCCAGGATACGTTCGTGACCTCGGAAGACAGCCGCGACGTCGAGACGTTGACGACCGGTGTTCAACTCGTCCTGCCCTGCGCGACCCACGCCGACATACCGCGGGTCACCGCCGTCCCCGAGGACTTCCCGGGCCAGCGGTGGAACCTTCTCCGGAAGGCCGTTCTGGAGGACGTCGAGCCCACTACACCGAAGCCCTTGCCCGCCGAAGATGCGGCGCTCACCTCGGTGGTGTTCATCCTGCACGGGATCCGGGCCGGCAACGACGGCTGGGTGGAGCAGCTGCGGCTCCACCTCGCTACGCAGAAGGACATCCGCGTCGTCACGGGTTCGTATGGACGTTTCTCCGCTTACAACTTTGCGATCCCCGTCACTCGTCGCCGCACTCTCTACTGGTTCCTCGACCAGTACAGCTACCTCCTCGCTCGCCACCCCGACCTACCGTTCCACTTCGTCGGTCACAGCAACGGAACCTACATGCTCGGACAGGCCTTGAAGTACGTGGCGTCAATACGCTTCGACCGCGTGTTCCTGGCAGGCTCTGTTCTCCCTGCGGAATTCGACTGGCGCGGGCACGCTGACAAAAGGCAAGTCGGCCGCCTGGTCAACGTCTGCGCGTCCAAGGACAAACCGGTGGCATGGCTGTGCAGCGGGCTGCGCGGCCTGCGCATGAGAGACATCGGGGTCGGCGGTTTCACCGGATTCCAGGAAGTGCCCCCGACAGCGGAGCAGTACCGCTACTTGCCCGGTGGCCACGGCGCAGCACTCGCACCCGAAAGGCTGCCTGATATTGCCGCGTTCGTCCGAACCGGTGTCGCAGTTCCGCCGCCGGGGCTCGCCGACTCCCCGCCCGCCGTGTTCGGCCTGGTCTCACGCACCGCACCGATACTGACCTCGTTGACCGCCATTTCCTGGCTCCTGGCAGCCGGATGGCTCGCTTTCGCCGGCCCGCTGCTGCTCGGAGGTTTACTGTTGTTCACGGTCCTGATTGCGATCGCGCTCATCGTCGCGTGAGCAGAGCAGCCACGGCGGCGTGGACACGAGCAGGCCGTCGCCTTGTTCGAGGGTTTCCAGCGGACGCGGGGCCTCGCTCCCCGAAGTGAGCGGGGCCCCGCTGACGCCGGCCCGGTTACCCCAGCCGGTACCCGCGGATGATCGTCTGGTCGACCGTGTTGCCCGCGCCGTCGGTCGCGGTGGCTCGCAGCGACACGAAGGCGGCCCCGGCGGGGTGTCGCAGGCCGGCGAGCCATTGTCCGCCTTCGCGCCGCACCGGCACGGTCTGCCAGGTGCCGCCATCGTCGTAGGACACCCGTACCGTCAACGACGTGACGCGGGCGAGCTCGTCGGTGTGCTCCACCCGCACCGGAACGAGGAACGGGACACCTCCCGGCGCGCGGTTGTGGTCGTCCAGCCGCGGCGTGAACCGCACCGCCATCATGGGGATAGGGCGCACCTGGGCTCCCGGCACCGTGCCCGAGCGGAACGTCCAGTCCGCGGTGACCTTTGTGGACAGCTCAGCCGAGCCGCTCCGCACCGACTCGGTGTGCAACCGGTACGGGCTCTCCCCCGGCGGCACGTCGAACTCGTGGTAGCCCACCCACGGCTGGGCGCCGATCCGCTCGTCTCCCTGGTACAGCACGGTTTCGGCGGAGCCGGTCGCCGACTGTCCATAGTGGCCGGTCGACGGGTCGCTGAACGGCCACAGGTCGAAGTACACCGTGTCACCGGTCCGGCCGGCCCATTCCGCCGGAGACCCCGGATATCGCGGGAAAGCCGGCCCGAACACCCCGGTGTTCCACTGTTCGGCCACGGACTCGCCCCGCCGGAACGTCCTCGGCACGGTCTGCGTGAACCACTCGTACAGCGGCTTTTCCACGGGCTTGCCGAAGAAGCGCTCCCAGGGCGTGTCGGGACTGTAGTACTCCTGGAGCGTGAACGGCAGCGGCGCCCGCACGGTGTAGTCGCGTTCGCCGATCTCCCCGCTGCCGCTCGCGGCGTGCGTGGACCGGACGGCGGCGAGGTCGCGATCGGCGAAGTGCCGCACGAGCTCGGCCGGCACGCGGCCCTGCTCCGCCCACCGGAGGTGGTACAGGTACGGGCTGCCGGTGAAGCCGCCCTGCCCGTCGCGCCGGGCGAACAGCCCCTCCGCGGTGAACGTGAACTCGGGTGCGCTCGTGGCCGAGGGACGCACCCACACCTTGTCGAACGAACCGAAGGTGCGGAAGCCTGTCTCGCCGTAGGGCGTCGTGCGCAGGAACGACTGGATCGTCTCGGAGTCGCCGGCGTCCGGCCGGTCGACCCGCATGCCGACGGGTTTGGCGTCCCGGGCGTCGACGACCATTCCGGTGTCCCCGGTGACGGTGATCTCCGGTTCGGCGAACAGCGCCCTGATCAGCTCGTTGCCGGTGTCCCGGCCGAGGACGGTGGCGTGGAAGAAGTACCGGCCGGGTGGCAGCCGGACGACGGCCGACCCGGTCGTCACGGTGGCCAGGTACGCCGAGGGCTGGTCGAGGCCGACGAAGCGGTACTCGGCGCGCTGTGCGGGGTTTCCCTGCCAGTCGAGGAAGCCGAGCTTGACGTCGTGGTTCTCGGCCTCCCGCTGGACGCCGACCGGGGTGCGGACCACGTTCCCGTCACCGGTGGCGACGACCGTGCCGCCGTAGGTGCCGTCGGGGCCGTCCACCGAGGTGTCCGCGGTCAGCGTCGCGGTGGCCTGGCCGCCCGCGGGGACCTCGAGGGTGCGCGGCGCCACGGTGAACATCCCGGCGGGCGCCGGTTTCCCGGCCGCGTCCCGCACGGTCACGGCCAGGTCCAAGGTGACCGGGGTGGTCCCGGTGTTCCGGTAGGTGAGGACCGTCGGGATCGGCTGGTCGTCCTCGTGCGGCCACCGCGCCTGCCCGAGGGACACGCTCGCCGGGCTGGCCACCACAGGCTGGCTGACCGCCCGCGCGAGGTCGACCCGGCCGGCGCCCTGTTCGTACACCGTCACCCCGTCGCGGGGCGCGGCGCTGCCCATCAGCGCGGACTTCAGCCGCGCCGCGTCCCAGTCCGGGTGCATCCCGGCGAGGATCGCCGCCGCGCCGGCCACGTGCGGTGCCGACATCGAGGTGCCGGACAGGGCCGTGTACGCGTCGTCGACGGGCGTCCCGAGGTGCCCGTTCTTCGCGCGGGCGGCGACGATGCCCACCCCCGGCGCGGTGATGTCCGGCTTGATGGCACCGTCGGCGCGCGGGCCCCGGCCGGAGAACTCGGCCAGCGCGTCGGCGCCGTCCACCGCCCCGACCGTCAGCGCGGCCTCCGCGACACCGGGGCTGCCGACCGACCCGCCGCGCGGGCCGTTGTTCCCGGCGGAGACCACGAACAGCGCGCCGGACTGCGCGGTGAGCCGGTTCACCGCCTCCGAAAGGACGTCCACGCTCGTGTCCTTGCCGGGGGCCACCGACCCGCCGAGACTCATCGCGACGACGTCGGCTCCCTGCGCGGCCGCCCATTCCATGCCCGCGACGACCGAGGACTCGGTGCCGTAGCCGTTGTCGTCGAGCACCTTCCCCACCAGCAGCCGGGTGTCGGGAGCGACGCCCCGGAACCGGCCGGCCGACGCCGCTCCGCTGCCGGTGATGATCGACGCGACGTGCGTGCCGTGCCCGACCCGGTCGTCGCTGCCGCTGGGGCTTCCGGTGAAGTCACTGGCCCCGGCCACCGCGTCGGCGAGGTCCGGGTGGGTGGTGTCGATGCCGGTGTCGAGGACGGCGACGGTCGTGCCGCGGCCGGTGTACCCGGCCTGCCAGGCCTGCGGCGCGCCGATCTGCGGCACGCTGTGGTCCAGATCGACCCGCACCGGACCGTCGAGCGCCACCCGCCGGACCCCGGGCGACAGCGTCTTTTCGCCCCCGGCGTCCAAGGCGGCCCACACCGAGGACAGCGCGTCCTTCGCCGGGCGGATGGCGGTGGCGCCGACGCTGGGCAGCTCGCGGCCACCGGCGACGGCGGCACGCAGGCCACCGCCGGCGTGGGTCACCACCAGCGGCAGGTCCCGCCGGGCTTCGTCGTGATAGCCCGCCTCGACCAGGGACGAGACGTCGAACAGCCGCGGGTCGAGCTGCCCGCCCGCGACGAGCGCCGCGACGTCGCGAGGGACCACGACGCTGTGGCCGTGCTCGTCGATCCGCTGCTCGAACCCGACGTGCTCGCGGCCCGGCGCGGGTCGCACCCGGACGTCGTCCCGGCCGGTGAGCGTCACCCGGTCGCCGGTCACGAGGGTGACGGTCGTCCCGGCCGGCCGCGCCGGTGCGGTGGCGGCGATGCCGTTCGCGGACGCCACCGGTGGCGAGACCACGGCGACGAGCGCCACGGCGGCCAACGCCGCGTGGCCGAGGCGTCGGCGCGTCACGAGGTCGCCCCCACCGAGTCGACGACCACCTGGTCGGTGCTGGACCAGGCGATCACGGTCCCGGCCGGCACGTCGGTCCCGGCCGTCGCGACCATCCTGGTGCCGAGCACCCTGGAGGTCACCGGGTCGAGGATGATTTCGCTGCGGAAGCCTTCCCCGTTCCGTCCGATGGCCACGCCGGCGCGGCCGGTCAGGTCGACCTGGCCCGGCACCCGCTGGATGCCCGGCAGCAGGGCGATGGCCTGGTACAGCGCCGTGCGGACCGCCGGCGTGAGCAGGGCGTCGGCCCGGGCGGCGAAGCCGGCGGCGGTCTTGAAGGTCAGGTAGTCGGCGTCGTGCCTGGTGGTCGTGCCCGCGGCGGCCCGGAACACCGCCAGCAGCCGCTCCGGGTCGGTGGGCAGACTCGCCACCCAGGACAGCGTGGGGTGGTCGACGCCCGGTTCCTTCGGCTCGCTGACCGGCAGTTGTTCCTTCGGATCGCCGTTCGGGTTCGGGTACACCTGCGTGTGCGGCTTCGGCAGCGACCTGCCGCTGTCGGCGAGCTTGCGCGCGTCCACGTCCGTCGCGGGGCGCGCGTCGAGGTCGGTCGACAGCTCCATCCGCACCGTCCGCAGCCCGTCCGCCGCGAACCAGGCCCTGGTCTCGTTCTCCGAGACCACCTGGGCCTCGCCGCCGGCGCCCACCGGGATCCCGTTCGTGACCTGACCGCGCAGGTGCGAGTACACGAACTGGCCCGGCCGGACCGTCAGCGGCCGGAGGTCACCGGTGTGCGCGGCGAGCGTGATCAGTGCCTCGCGAGCCGGGGTGTCCGCGCCGACGAGCGGTGTGGAGTTGCCAGGACGGGCCGGACCGGCGGTGGCCGGAAGCGCGGTCGAGGGAGAACCGTCGTCGGTCGGCTGCACCGCGATGGTGACGCCCAGGCCCGCGACCAGCGCGACCGACGCGGCGACGAGCACGACGCGCCCCCGGTGGCGGGGGGCCGGCGGAGCCTGCATCGAGCGGAAGGCCTTGGCGCGCATCCTGGCGAGGCTGCCGTTGTCCGGCGCAGGGGTGTCGAGGACGGACCGGAGCAGGGTGATCTCGTGCTGCTCGTCCGGTGCTTGCTGGGTGCTCATGAGGTCATCTCCCGGGAGGCGGCTACGTCGGCATGGGCGGGCAGGACGTCACGCAGCCGTGTCCTGGCCCGGTGCAGCGCGGAGCGCACCGTCCCGATCGGAATCCCGAGCGCGGTGGCGATCTCGCCGTAGCCCAGGTCCGCCAACGCGAAGAGCAGGAGCACCTCCCGCTGCCGACGCGGCATCTTTTCCAGTGCCGAACTGATCAGCTGCACGTACTCGGCGGCATGGGTGCGCTCGACGGCCCGCAGCGCGGGCTCGTCACCCCCGGCAAGAGGCGGCACCACCTTCGCCATGGCGCGGTACCGCGCCACCTCCTGCCGCCACCGCCGCCGCACCAGGTTGGTGGCGATCCCGTACAGCCAAGGCAGGGCGTCCACCCGGCCGGCGTCGAACCGGTCCCGCTGCTTGAAAGCCAGGCAGAACACGTCGGCGACAACGTCCTCCGCCACCGCGGCGCCGACCCGGCCGGCACAGTACCGGTGCAACACCCCCGCGTACCGGTCGAACAGCACCCCGAACTGCTCGGCATCCCCCGTCACCAGCTCCGCATCCGACCCCGGCGGATCGCTGTCTCCCACAGAACGCAACGATGTCATGCCCCTCTTTGCCACCACGCTCCGCTCGGGTTCCGCGACGACTGGATCGACCGCCGGTCAGTGACCTGCCCCACAGACCCGTGCCTGAAATAAGCTAGCCGTCCATGCTTATTTCATGACCTGGCTCGCGACCGCGCGCTACGACCTCACCCCCGCCCCCGGCGGGCTGGGGTTCGTCCACGACCTGCTCAACACCCGGTCCGCCGGCCGCCCGCGTCAGCCGGACCTGCTCGCCGACGTGGCGTCGGCGCAGCGGTGGGCCGACAGCGCGCTCGCGGCCTGGACCGAGGAAACCGGCCAGGTCGTCCCCGCCGTCGTCATCGACGAAGGCGACCTCGACCCGCTTCGCGACCTTCGGGTCGATCTCCACGCTCACGTGGCCGGATCGGGTGCGCCCGCACCGGAGCACCAGGCCGGAGTGGTGCTCCACCTCGGCCCGGACGGCCGGGTCCGGCCGCAGCCGCGTGGCTCCGGCTGGCGGGCGCTGGCCGCGCTCGCGCTGATCGCGGTCGCGGACGCGCAGTCCGCCGACACGTGGCGCCGCCTCAAGACCTGCCGCAACCCCCGGTGCGAAGCCGCGTTCTTCGACCGCTCGCGCAACAACAGCGGCACCTGGCACGACGTGCGCGTCTGCGGCAATCCGGCCAACTTGCGCGCCTACCGCGCCCGGCAGCGTTCCGGAAACAACTGACCACAACACACCTGTTTCGGAGGACACCCCCATGCGCGCCATCCAGTACGACGAGTTCGGCGGCTACGACGTCCTGCGGCCCGTCGAGGTCCCCATCCCGGTGCCGGCCGACGGCCAGGCCCTCGTGCGGCTCACCTTCGCGGGCGTGAACCCGCTGGACGACACGGTCCGCCGCGGCAAGCTCCCCGCCGCGGCCGTCAAACCGCTGCCGATCCGGCCCGGCGGGTTCGGTGTCGGCGTCCTCACCGAGCCCGGCGCGAGCGGGCTGCCGGCGGGCACCCGCGTAATCCTCAGCGGCGGCCGGTACGGCGTGGGCGCCGACGGCGCGTGGGCCGAGTACATCGCCGTCGACCCGCGGCACGTCGTGCCGGTCCCGGACGACGTCGACGACACCGCCGCGGCCGCGCTGACCGCCGCGACCGGGCACCTCACGGCGTACCTGGCGCTCACCGAGCTCGCCGGGTTCCGGCCCGGGCAGTCGGTCCTCGCGCCCGGCGCCGGCGGCGGCGTCGGGCAGGGCGGCGTGGACGTCGCCCGGGTGCTCGGCGCGAGCGCGGCGATCACCACGGCCACCACCACCGCGAAGGCCGAGCGCGGCCGCGCACTCGGGTTCGAGGTGATCGACCTGTCCGCCGAGTCCCTCCGCGCCGGAGTGCACCGGCTGACCGGCGGCCGCGGCGTCGACATCGTCCTCGACGGCGTCGGCGGCACCGTCACCGGTGACTCGCTGAGCGCGCTCGCCGTGGACGGCACCCTGGTCAGCGTCGGGTACGCGGCGAGCACCCGCACCGAAATCGACGTCACCGACCTGATCTGGAAGAACGCCCACATCCACGGCTTCCGGTTCGCCCTGTTCACCCCGGAACAGATCAACGCCGCCAACACGCGCCTGCTCGAACTGGTTGCCCGCAAGGAGATCACGCCCCTGGTCGACCGGGTGTTCCCGCTGGAGCAGGCCGCGCAGGCGCAGCGGCACCTGGCCGAGGGCGGGCCGTTCGGCCGGGTCCTCCTGGCGCTGTAGCCGGACCGGCACCTCGGCCAGGGCGTGCCGGGCTCGCCGCCGGGTCCGGACGGCGGCCTGGGCTCAGGTGGTCATCACCGCGCGCCGGACGGCGTCCCGCAGCAGGGCGCGGCGTTCGTCGTGCCGTTCCCGGGGCTCGTCCGCGGTTGCCGCGTAGACGTTGCTGACCGGCGACCACGCCATGGACATGGCGATGACCACGGCCATCACGTCGAACGGGTCGCCCGGTCGCACGATCCCGCCGGCCTGCGCCGCGGCGATCGCGCGCAGCTTCTCGTCGTCGAGCCGATCGGCCTCCGCGACCAGGTGACCGGCCGGCCGCCGCTCCAGGCGGGCCCAGGTGGCCAAGCGGATGAGGTCGGGGCGGCGCAGGTACTCGTCGTAGAGGCGCACGGCCCAGTCCGCGAGATCGGCGGCGTCGATCGGGACGACGTTCACGATCCGCTCCAGCGAGGCGAAGAAGATCGCGTCGAACAGCCCGTCCTTGCTGCCGAAGTACGCGTACAGCTGCGCCTTGTTGGTCCGGGCCGCGCGCACGATCCGATCGATGCGGGCGCCCGCGATCCCGTACTCGGCGAACTCCCGGGTCGCCGCCTCGAGGATGCGGTCGCGAGTCGCGGTGCCACGGGCGGTCGTGGGCTGATCGGCCATGCGGGGACCCTACCAAACAGAACAGTTGGTTTGCCTTTCCGCGACCCCGTCGCTACGGTGAAACAGACCGAACAGTCTGTTTGCCGAAGGAGAACACATGCGGACGACCACGGGATGGGGCGCCGACGGCAACGCCAAGGTGCTGCGGCAAGTGCGGGTGCCACGGCGGAACCTGCGTTCGGACGACCTCGCGGTCCGGGTCGGCTACTGCGGGGTCTGCCACACCGACGTGCACTCCCTCGACGCTCATTCCGAGGGCCTGCTGGTGCCGGGACACGAGTTCACCGGGGTCGTGACCGAGGTGGGGCCCAAGGTCACGAAGTTCGCCGTCGGTGACTCGGTGGCCGTCGGCAACATCGTCGACTCGTGCGGCGGGTGTGTCATGTGCGAGGCCGGTCAGGAGAACTTCTGCCGCGAGTTCCCCACGCTGACCTACGGCGGTACCGACCGTCGTGACGGCTCGACGACCTCGGGCGGGTACGCCCGCGAGTACGTCGTCCGCGACCGGTTCGCCTACCGCCTGCCCGCGGGGCTCGATCCGGCGGGTGCGGCGCCGCTGCTCTGCGCCGGGATCACCGTGTGGGAGCCGTTGCGCAGCCTCGAAGTCGGCAAGGGCGTGCGGGTCGCGGTCGCCGGGCTCGGCGGCCTCGGGCACCTCGCGGTCAAGTTCGCCGTCGCGCTCGGCGCGGAGACGACGGTCATCAGCCGGACCGGGGACAAAGCCGCCGACGCCCGCCGGCTGGGTGCCGGGAACATCGTGGTGTCCACGGACGCGGAGCAGATGGCCGCCGCCCGGGACCGGTTCGACGTGGTGATCGACACCATCTCCGCGCCGCACGACCTCGGTCCGTACCTCGGGCTCGTCGCCATGGACGGAACCCTCAGCCAGGTCGGCTACCTCGGGCCCGTCACCGTCCGGACGATGGACCTGCTCGTGGGCCGCAAGAAGCTGACCTCGGCCGGCAGCGGGGGCCGCCCCGCGACCGCCGCCATGCTGGACTTCTGCGCCGAGCACGGCGTCGCCGCCGACGTCGAGGTGCTTCCCTCGGCGCAGGTGAACGAAGCCCTCGATCGGTTGCGGCGCAACGACGTGCGCTACCGCTTCGTGCTCGACCTGTCCGATCTGCCCGAGTCGGCGGACTGATCCGAACGGCACCTGCCGGGGAACCGAGCCGGCAGTGCGCTGGTTCAGGCGAGCTGCCGAAAGCCGCTGCCGTGGAACACCAGCGGCCGGGAGGAGGACCGGACTTCGACCGCCGTCACCCTCAGAAGCGCGATCACGTGGTCGCCCGCCGGCACCTCCTGGTGCAGAACACCGTCGAACCAGGCCGTTGCCCCCTCGATGAAGACCGCGTCCGACGAAGACGTCGTCCAGGCAACTCCCGCGAACCGGTCCCCCGGCCCCGACAGCCGCCTGCCCACTTCCCCGTGGTGCTCCGCCAGCACGCTCACCCCGAGCGCGGCGGCGCCGCGGAGCATCGGCCACGTGGTGGACGTGCGCTGGATCGAGGCGGCGATCAACGGCGGTTCCAGGGAAATCGAGGCGAACGAACTCACCGCCATCCCCACCGGCTTGCCGTCGACCAGCCCGGCAAGGGCGGTGACGCCGGTGGGAAAGCACGCGAAAGCCGCCCGCAGCTTCGTGGGATCCATCGTCAGATCCGGAAGTAGTCGAGGACGTCGGGGAACTCGCCCGAGAGTTCGTACGCTCCGATGAGCGCGTTCTTCGCGTCGATCGAGTCGTGCGTGGCGAAAGTCCTGGCGTTGCGCCAGAACCGGTCGAACCGGTACCGGTTGGCGGTGCTGCGGGCGCCGGTCAGGTCGTGGATCCGCCCGGACACGGCCAGGCTCACCCGGTTGCTCGCGACCTTCGAGCGGAACCCGTGGATCGTGATCGTCTCCGGATCGGCGCCGGGATCCTCCAGCCGTCCGGCCACGCTCAGCAGGTACGCCCGGGCGGCGGCCAGTTCGCTGGACATCTCGCCGAGCTGCCGGTGCATCAGCGGGTCCTCCAGGGCGGTGGGGAACCTGGGCATGCTCCCCCGGTTCAGGCTCCGGAGGTAGCCGACGGCGGACTCGAACGCGCCCTCCCCGATGCCCTGCATCAGTGCCGCGTGGAACAGCATGCCCGCGCCGAACGTGTTCGCGTCCGCCGGCGTCGCGGCGAAGTGCCACCCGTCGGGGACGAACACGTCTTCGTAGGTGATGGTCTGGCTGTGGGTGCCGCGCTGTCCCATGTTGTCCCAGTCGTGCGCCTGCCGGACACCCGGCGCGTCCAGCCGGACCAGCGCTTCGTGCCTCGTTGCCGTCCCCGGGTTCGCATCGGACCCCGACAGGGCGAAGCCGACGATGAGGAGATCGCGGCCCCCGCCGCCGCTGTTGGTGTTGAACGTCTTGGTGCCGTTGACCACCACGCCTCCCGGCACCCTCCGGCCGGTCACCGGCCCCTTGGCGCCGGCCTCGGAGTTGGAGGAGACCAGGCGCCTGCCCTCGTTGACCAGCTCGTCGGCCAGCTGCTCCTTGGTCTCGCGCGGCAGGTCGGCGGTGAACAGGCGGCGCGGGTGCAGCCCGTTGTTGGTCCAGCACATGCCGGTCGAACCGTCGGCGGCGGAAATCTCCACCAGCGCCTCGGTCGTGTCACGCCAGCCGCTCCACATTCCGCCGGCCCACAAGCCGCCGTACTCGGCGGGCACGCTGAGCCGGTTCACGCCCGTCTCGCCGAGCAACCGCAGGTTTTCCGCCACGTCGGTGCCCTCGGCGTCGATGCGCACGCCGTTTTCACTCATTTCGCCACGCAGCTCACGCACGCGGGCAAGAACCTCCGCGCGCTCTTCGGCCAGGTCTTCTTGCTCCAAAGCAGTGATCTTCACGAGAACGACGCTAACCGCGGGGTGGCCGGAATCCGCCTGATCCGGGAGAAGCGAGAAACGTCCGCGCGAAAGCTTCTCGAATGACGTTCAGGCGAAGTCGGCGCCCAGCAGCGAAACCGGCGCGGGATCCGGCAGAGGCGCGGTGCGGGCGGAGAACGACTGCAGGAGGTAGGCGACCAGACGGCGCGCTGCGGCGGGGGACGTCACCGCGAGGCTGTCGCTGGCCTGAACGAGCAGGGCGAGGTCGCTGGGCGAGAAGTCGGCCCGCAGGTCCCCGCTCTCCTGCGCCCGGCGCACCAGCTCGGTGATGTTGCCCATCGCCCGTGTCCGTGCCCCGCCCGGCTCCACCCGGTTCCGGGACTCCGCCCCGATCGCCCAGGTGACGGCCCGCGCCCGGACGGCGTGGTCGACCACGCCGCGCAGGGCCCGCCACGGATCGGGGTCGGCGAGCGCCTCTTCGCTCAGCCGGTCGCAGTCCGCCAGCTCGTGCTCGAACGCCGCGACGGCGAGCGCCTCCCGGTCCGGGAAATGCCGGTAGAGCGTGGCCACCCCGAGCCCGGCGCGCCGGGCGACGGCGCGCATGGTGACGTCGAGCCCCTTGGCCGCATACAGCTCCCTCGCGGCGTCCAGGATACGGGCACGGTTCTGGCTCGCATCGGTGCGCACGGGACTCGCCTCCGGTTCCGGACGGGGTGTTCCGGTCACCAGTGAATCACGGGGTGGTCCGGACCAGCCACCTCCGCCCGGCGCCGGCTTCAGTGCCGCAGCCGCGCGAGCAGGAGGTCCGGGTTGTCCCCGGCCAGGTTGGCGCCGTTGGTGACGTAGACCCGGTTCCCTCGAACGACGACGGCGGTGGTCCCTTCCATGCCGTCGTCCTTGTCGAGCAGGGTCTCCCGGGTGCCGTCCGGTCCGACGCGCACGAGCTCGCCGGCCTGGTTGATCGCGGCGAGGATCTCGGTGCCCCGGCCGGTGAAGTCGAAGTCGTCGACGCCGGCCAGCCCGGTCGCCCGGACCTGCGCCCGGCCCGCGCCACCGCCCGCCACCACCGGGATGCGGACGAGGGTGCCGCGGTCGGAGTTGCTCGCCCACACGGCGCCGTCGTGGACCTTCAGGCCGTTGGCCCCGAAGAAGCCGTCGGGCGCCAGGGCCGGGTCCGCCGACCACACCGACGCCGCCCCGCCGGCCAGCGGGGCCTGCCAGATGCGCCCGACGGCGGAGTCCGTGACCAGGAACCGGTCCCGGGCGCCGTCGATGACCAAGGCGTTCGGCATCGCGTCGGCGGGCAGCCGCACGACGAGCCGGGGCGCACCGGAGGGACGGACCTCCCAGATCCCGGTCAGCCCGCCCTGCCCCGCGGAGTAGAGGAAGTACACGTTGCCGCGGTCCGACCGGGCGACCCCGGTGACCACGGGTATCCCGACGATCGGCGTGGTTCCGCCACCGCCGGGCGGCAGCGGCATGGTGACCAGCACCCGGACCGCCCCGTCCGGCCCGACCCGCACCACCTGGCGCGCGGGGATCATGCCGATGACCGCGCCGCCGCCGGGCTCCGGGGCGATGCTCTCGGCGGCCTGGCCCGCGGACCGGTCGAAGCGGGCGATGACCCGCACCTCACCCAGGTGGGTACCGGCGAGACGGTGCGCCGGGGCCGCGAGCGCGGCCGGGGCGGCGGCACCGGCGACGAGCAGCGCGGCGAGGCCGAGCGTGGCGGTGCGCCGCAGATCGGGGGGTCGAAGCGAGGACATGGCTTCCTTTGGTCAGGGCGGGCGGTCACGGGGTGAGCAGTTCCCGGCCGAGCACGGCCAGCAGCTCCAGCCGGGAGGCCGCGGCGGTGCCCGGCGCCGGTGAGTACACGATCAGGCGCCGGTCCTGCCGGCCGGTGGCCAGGACGTCGAAGTCGAGCTCGAGGAGACCGACCGCGGGGTGCAGGAGGCGCTTGCGGTCGCTGCGCCGGACCGCGACGTCGTGCCGGGCCCAGAGGCCGGCGAACTCCGCGCTCTCGGCTCGCAGGGCCTCGACCAGTGTCACCGCCGCGGGATCGGCGGGGCGCGCGGCGATGGTCGCCCGCAGGTCGTCCACCTGCGCCCGGCTTTCGTGCTCGTGGTCTTCGGTGGGGTGACGCCTGCGCAGGCCCGGTTCGGTGAACCACCGGTAGGTGCAGCTGCGGGCGAAGCCGCGGAACCGGGTCTGCTCGCCCAGCAGCGCCTCGGCCATCGGGTTCTGCGCGAGCACGACGTTCAGGTCGGTGGCGACCAGCGCAGGCAGGCCCGCCAGTCCGTCCAGCAGCCGCGCGAGGCCGCGGCCGACGAGCTCGTCACCACCCGCTCGGGGCGGCGCGTGGTGACCGGCGAGGCGGAAGAGGTGGTCGCGTTCGTCGATCGTCAGCCGCAGCGCGCGAGCCAGCGCGGTGAGCAGCGCGATCGACGGCTGCGGGCCGCGGCCCTGCTCGAGCCGGGCGTAGTAGTCCGGTGACATGCCGGCGAGCTGGGCCAGCTCGAACCGGCGAAGCCCCGGGGTCCGGCGCCGTCCGCCGGCCGGGATTCCGACGTGTTCCGGCTGGAGCAGCGCACGCCGGCGCCGGAGGAAGCCCGCGAGTTCGTTCCGTTCCACGGTTTCATCATGATCTTCGCGCGACGGGGCTACCAGGACCCGTCGATACCACCTTTGCCCGGTGGCGGCCGGCCGCCGCGCGGGCCGGCCGGCCGCCACCGGGCCGAGGTCAGCGAGCCAGCAGGTCCTGGATCGCGGCCGCGATTTCGCCGGGTGCTTCCTCGGCCATGAAGTGCCCGGCCCGGGTCAGCCGGTGGTCGAGATCGGGCGCCCACGCCTTCCACACGCCGGCGGCGTCGTAGCCCAGCTGCGCGCCCCAGTCCTGCTGGACGACCGTCACGGGCATGGCCAGCTGCGAGCCGGCGTCGAGGTCGGCTTGGTCGTGTTCGACGTCGATGTCCGCCGAGGCGCGGTAGTCCGCGACGATCGACGGCACCGCGGCGGCGCTCGCCCGCAGGTACTCCGCCCGCACCTCGTCCGGGATCGCCGCCGGGTCGTTGGCCCAGGCGTCGAGGAACGAACCGAAGAACGCGTCCGCGCTGGCCGCGATCATCGTCTCGGGCAGGCCCGGCGGCTGGGCCATGAGGAACAGGTGGTAGCCGACCGCCGCCGGGACGCCGTGCAGGACGTGCCACATGTCGAGCGTCGGCACGACGTCGAGGATGCCCAGGTGGGTGACGGCCTCGGGGTGGTCGAGGCCGGCCCGGAAGGCGACCAGGGCGCCCCGGTCGTGCCCGACGAGGGCGAAGCGTTCGTGGCCGAGCGCCGCCGCCAGCTGCACCACGTCCTCGGCCATGGTGCGCTTGGCGTACACGCTGCGGTCGCCGGCCGCCGGCTTGTCGCTGGCGCCGTAGCCGCGCAGGTCGGGGCAGATCACCGTGTGCTCGCCGGCGAGGCGCGCGGCGACGTGGCGCCACATCAGGTGGGTCTGCGGGAAGCCGTGCAGCAGCACGACCGGGTCGCCGCTGCCGCCGACGGCGGCCGCCAGTTCCACGCCGCCGGCGCCGGGCAGGCGGACGTGGTCGAAGCCGCGGATGGTGGGAGTCATGGAAGCCGTCTTTCTGCTGGGGAACCGACCAGGCCAGACTGGCCGCCGCCGATCAGCAACCGATCAGCACGAGGGGCGCGGCGGGCGCGCGACCGGTGATGATGAGGGCATGCGAATCGACGTGCTGGGTGCCGTGCGGGCGCTGCGCGACGACGGGAGCCCGGTCGACCTGGGCGGGCCCCGCCATCGCGAGGTGCTCGCCCGGCTCGTGGCGGCCGAGGGGCGGATGGTCACCACCGACACCCTCGTCGGCGACCTGTGGACCGACCCGCCCGCGCGCGCGGTGGGCGCGCTGCGCACGTTCGTCGCCGCCCTGCGCCGCGCGCTCGAACCCGGCCGGGCGCCCCGGACCCCGCCCCGGGTGATCGTGACCGAAGGGCCCGGCTACGCACTGCGCCTGCCGCGCGAGGACGTCGACGTCCACCGGTTCGAGGACGCCCTGGAACGAACCCGGCGGTCTCCGGGCGCTGTGACCGACCTCAGCGCGGCTTTGGCGGCCTGGCGAGGAACCGCGTACGCCGACGTGCCTGACTCCGCCTGGGCCGAGCGCGAGCGGACCCGGCTGGAGGAGCTGAGGCTGACGGCCGTGGAGCTGCGCGCCCGGGTCCTGCTCGACTCGGGCGAGGGTGGTGACCTCGTGGCCGAACTCGGCGCCCACGTCGCCGGGCACCCGTGGCGCGAGCCGGCCTGGGGACTGCTGGCCCGCGCCCTGCACCGCGCCGGACGGCAGGCCGACGCGCTGGCGGCTCTCCGCCGCGCCCGCGCGATGCTCGTCGACCAGCTCGGGCTCGACCCCGGGACCGAGCTCCAGCAGCTGGAGACCGAAATCCTGACCGGGACCGGCGCCGCCCGGCCCGCTGCCGGCGCGCGGTTCGGTCCACGCACCACAATGGACCTCGCGCGCACCCTCGCACTGGCCGGAGGCGACGCCCTCGTCCACTCGCGACGCGACCGCCTGGGCGCGATCCAGGCGGCCGAACGCACCGGCGACCTGCTCCTGACCGCACGGATCATCGGCGCCTACGACGTGCCCGCGATCTGGAGCCGGGCCGACGACCGCGAACAGTCACGCGCCGTCGTGGAGGCGGCCGAGCGCACGCTCTTCGCCCTCGGTCCCGACAGCCCGCCCGACCTGAGAGCGCGCCTCCTGGCGACGGTCGCCGTCGAGAGCCGGAGCGGCGATCTCACCGGCGCCGAGCGGAAACGCGCCCATCAGGCCGCCGAAGAGGCCGAAGCACTGGCCCGCGGCCTCGGCGATCCCGCGCTGCTGGCGTTCGCGCTCAACGGGGTGTTCCTGCACTCCTTCACCCGCCCCGGGCTGGCGGCCGCCCGGGGCCGGATCGGCGCCGAAATCCTCGACGTGGCGACGCGGCACGAGCTGCCCGCCTTCGCCGTCCTCGGCCGGCTCATCCGCCTGCAGTCCGCCTCGGCCGTCGGCGACCTCGCCACCGCGACCGAGCACGCCGCCGCGGCCGAACAGCTCGCCGCCACCGCCGAATCGCCGTTGGTCGCGGTCCTCACCGCGTGGTTCCGGGCCCGGGTGACCGCCGCCCGCAGCACGGAACCCGGCGGCCCCGCCCCCGCCGCGGCGGCGGCGCAGTACCGCGCCGCCGAAGACGCCCTCCGGACGGCGGGGATGCCGGGGCTGCACCGCGGCCTGTTCCCCCTGGCGTTGCTCGGATTGCGCTTGCTGCACGATCGGGCCGCGCCCACCGACCCGCACCTCGACTGGGGCCGGTACCGCCCGTGGACCGAGCCGCATGTGTTGCTCGCCCAAGGCAGACGCGAAGAAGCGCGCGCCGCCCTCGCGGCGGCGCCCGAACCCGCGCCGGACCACCTGCAGGAGGCGATGTGGTGCCTGACCGCCCACGCCGCGGCGAGCCTCGGCGAACGCGGCATCGCGGCCGTCGCCGCGGAACGCTTGCGTCCCGCCGCGGGGGAAGACGCCGGCGCGGCGAGCGGAATGCTGACCTTGGGGCCGGTGGCGTGGTACCTGGCTGAACCGGCAACGGGATGAGCGCCGGGTTCACGCGCTGAGCCGCCGGCTTCCGGACGGCTCACGGTGACGGCCGCGGCGGCCGTGCTACCTCGCCGGGCAAGGGACCTGACCTCAGGTCAGCGGCTACCTCGTCGCCGCGCCACGGCGAGCAGGGTCAGGCCGGCCCCGAACAGGACCAGCAGCACGGCCGCCTGGGCGGGCAGGGCACCGATGCCGGTTCCGGCGAGGCTGCCCGTCGCCGGCGGGCTGCCGGGCGAGCCGGGAACCGGAGAGCCGGCCGGAGTACGTGACGTGGTCGCCGGCGTCACGGTGGCGCTGGAAGGCGCGGTCGTCACTGAGGTCGAAGCCGGAGTGGAGGTCGAAGCCGAGGTCGAGGTCGAAGCCGAGGTCGAGGTCGAAGCCGAGGTCGAGGTCGAAGCCGAGGTCGAAGCCGAGGTCGAAGCCGAGGTGGAGGTCGAGGTGGAGGTCGAGGTCGGTGTGGAGGACGTGGTCCGCGTGGTCGTCTTCGACGTGGTCGAGGTGACCGGGGTGGTCGTCGGCGGCCGGGGCTCGCAGTGCGCCTCGGCTTCTCCGAGCCGCACCGACGTCAACGGCCCGTCGTACACCGGCTTGCCGTCGTGGTCCTTCAGCGACGCGGTGACGTCGATGTCCAACCAGGCCCGGGCGTAGCCCTGGCGGCTCTGCGCGGACGGGTCCTGGAACGGCGTCACCACGACCGTCAGCGTGCTCTTGCCGACCTCGCGCGCTCCCAGCTCGGCTCCGGTCACGCTGAGCTCGGTCCGGCCCGGCCGCACGATGTGCCCGAGCACCTCGATCGCGCCGCCGTTCATGCGGTGGTACGCCAGCGCCCACGGGCCCACCGGCGGCGGCACGCATTCGGCATAGGAATCGAGCGAAGCCACCTTGAGGAACGGCTTCCGCCCGAGCTTCACCTCCAGCGCCGTCAGCTGAGCCTGCGCCCAGTTCTTGGCCGGGTCGGCGGCGGTCCGGGTCTCCTTGGTGGCGACGCCGATCCGGCGCAGCATCCCGTCGGGGTCGCCGAAGTCGCCGTTGTCGACCTGTCCGGGACCTGATGACTCCGCGACGCCGTACCGGCCGGTGTAGGCCTCGAGACCGAGCGCCCCCACCGGCGATACCGCCAAGCGGACGAGGGCCGCGGAGGCGGGCGCCGAAGACCGCGCAACCCGGCCGACCGCCGGTTCGGCCACCGCGAGCACCGCAACGCCCGCGGAGACGACCAAGCCGGTCAGGACGTGGGCGAGGCGAGACGGAGGCACTGGATCAACGAAGCACAGTTGATCAAGCTTGGCGAGCGCGGTCGCTGGTTCGGACCCGGTGATCAGCCGAAGGGGTGATCACCGGGTCCCGGCGTGCTCACCTCGTCGCGAAGACCCACCGGTTGCTCGCCAACGCGTCGTCCGGCACCGGATCCAGACCGGCGCCGAACTCCGCCGAGAACTCGAACGGCGTGCGCACCGACGTCGACCAGCCCCGTGCTCGCAGCGCCCCCGCGGAGTCCGGGCGGGGTGCGGCGTCGAACAGCGCTGTCAGATCCACCCCGATCTGTTCGCGCGCCGCGCGGTAGACCGGTCCGGCGCGGACCGCCGGCGTCTCGTGCCAGAACTTGGCCTCGAACGCGCACGCGCTCCCCGGCGCCGCCAGCCCGTCGACCGTCTCGACGAGCCGGCGCTCGACGTCCGCGGGCAGGTAGAGGAACAGGCCTTCCGCCAGCCACGCGGCCGGGCGATCCGGGTCGAACCCGGCCTCGCGCAGCGGTCCCGCCCAGTCGTCGCCCAAGTCCACCGCCACGGTCACCCGGGCCGCCTCCGCCCGCGCCCCCACGTCGTCGAGGACGTCCTGCTTGAACGCCAGCACGCCGGGGCGGTCCAGCTCGAAGACCCGGCAACCGGGCGGCCAGCCGAGCCGGAACGCCCGCGTGTCCAGTCCCGCGCCCAGCAGCACCACCTGCCGGGCGCCGTCGCGCGTGACGCCGAGCAGGAAATCGTCCAGCACCCGGGTGCGCAGACCGAGGTACCGGCCCAGGCGACCCCAAAGCGGGTTCGCCGTCCCGCCGGGTACGTCGCTCCAGCGCACCGGCCACCGGCCCGAGGGCGCCGCGGCGTGCACGAAGTGCCGCGCGAACCGGTCCTGCGCCAGCGAATCCGGGCGCGTCGCCTCGATCGCGCGCGCCGCGGCGACCATCAGCGCGGTCCGGCCGACTCCGCGCTCGACGCCTGCGGTGGTGTCCACCCGTCCTCCTCCTCGGGGAAGTGCGTCCAGCCCGCCGTCCGGTCGTGCGTGGCGGTCCGGGCCCCGTAGACGACCTCCATGAACCGCACCGCCTCCTCGTCGTCGCGGTGCAGCGCCGTCGTGCAGTCGGTGAGGATCGTGAGGTGGAAGCCCAGCTGGAACGCGGTCCGCGCCGTCGAGTCCACGCACACGTCGGCGTAGACGCCGGCGAACACGAGGTGCCCGATCGCCCGGTCGCGCAGGTACCGGCCGAAGCCGTCGACGAGGAACGCGTCGAAGCACGCGTGTTTGGTGAAGACGCGTTCGCCCACCGACGGCACCACCCGGTGGAACTCCGCACCCCAGGTGCCTTCCCGGCACTTCGGCCGCTTGCCGAGGAGCCGGTCGCGGCGCCGCCAGCTCGGCCGCTGGAACCCGATGTCCCCGGCGAACCGCACGAAGACGACCTCGACGCCGGCCTCCCGCGCGAGGTCGACCGCGCGCGCCGCGTTCGCCGCGACCCGCGCCGGCTTCGCCGGGTCACCGTGCCGGGCCGCCGCCACCGGCCCGGCGCAGAAGTCGTTCTGCAGATCCACCACGACCAGCGCCGACCTCACGCGCCGGCCGCCGGGAGCCGATCGGCGGCCGGTCCCAGCTCCGCCAGGACCGCCGCGACGACCTCGTCCGTCGAGTGCGCACCACCGGTGTCCGGGGTGCCCACACCGCGGCTCCGGGCCGCTCGCAGGGCGTCTTCGAGCGCGGCGATCGCACCCGGGCAGCCCGCGTGCCGCTCCGCGATCGCCGCCGCGGCCCGCAGGGTCGCGGTCGGGTTGACCCGGCCCGTGCCGGCCAGGTCGTCGGCCGACCCGTGCACGGTCTGGTACTCGACCAGGCCGGCCACGTCCGGGTGCAGGTGCACGTTCTCGGTGCACCGGTCCTCCTGGCGCGCGTCGCCGAACCGGTCGAGCAGCACCACGTGCATGACGTCGCCCCACTCGTTGCCCGCCACCACCAGCGTCCGCCCGCGCAACCCGTGTTCGATCAGGTTCCGGTTCACGGTGTCCGGCTGGCACAGCTCGACGCGGACGCCGTGGCGCTGCGCGATCTCCGCCACCCACGCCCCGAACGCGCCGTCGAGCAGGTGGAACTTGTACGCCAGGACGATCCGGTCGGGCCCGGCGCCCGGCCACTGCGTCCAGGCGCGGCGCAGCGCGAACACGATGACCTTTTCGGTGAGCTCCCGGGTGAAGACCGTCGTGCGGGTCACCGTTCCGGGCCCGTGCCGGTTCTCGCCGGTGTAGAAGCCCTGCATCTGGTCGCGGACCATCAGCAGCGACGGCGTCACCGCATCGACCTTGACCGCCTCCAGCCGCTCGCGGACCAGGTACAGCGACTGCGCGTTCATCGCCGTGCGGAAGACCGCGGTGACACCCGCCCGGGCCTGTTCGCGGCAGAACCGTTCGTAGTGCTCCGCGTCGTCGTGGGTGATCCGGCGGACGTCCTCGGCGCCGCCTTCGCCTTGCAGCGAAAAATAGGAATGGTACGCACGGGCCGAACGGGTGATTCCGATTTCCGTCGAGAACAGCCCGCCGATCCGGTCCAGCGCGGCGCTGAAGACGTCAGCCAGTTCCGGTCCGGTTCCGCGGCCGACCGCCAGTCCGACGGCCGGTCGCGCACGAGGGGCGCCCATTCAGCCGGCGGCGTTCGCGACGAGGTGGTCGCCCGCGATGCCGACCTTGCCCGGGTCGTAGTAGTCCTTGATCCCCTCGGCCCACACGCCGACCTCGATGCGGTCTTCGGCGTCCGGCCCGAACGCGTCGAAGAGCGCCTCGATGTTGGGCCGGTCGAACCCGATGGCCGTCATCAGGGCGGCGAACACCGGACGTTCGATCTTCCCGTCGCCGTCGGGATCTCCCAGCGCCGCCAGGGATTCCGCGAAGTCGGCGACGGTGGCGCCGAACCGCTCCGGCGACAGCACGCAGGCGGTGAACTCCTCGTGGCTCACCCGGCCGTCCCGGTCGGAGTCCAGTTCGCGTTCCAGGGTCTGCCAATAGTGCCTGAAGGCGCTTTCCATCGCCTGTTTCGCGGTGGCACCGGACCCGTCGGCCGCACTCACCACGTTCGCCGCCATCGCCGAGAAGTCGCGCTCCTCGAGGTAGCCGTTCCGGTCCACGTCGAACAGGGAGAAAATGATCTTCACCCGGTCTTCGGCCGTCACACTCATCGAACGATCACCTTTCCGTCGAATTGCCCGCGGTGATCAATCCTGCCCGAGCCGGGTGTTTCCCGGAATCGTCGTCAACCCAAGGTGGGACGACACCCTTCCATCCGTTCCGAAAACGGAGCGGCGCAGGGCACCCCCGTCGGCAAACGGGGACCGGCTGCCACCCCCGGGTCAGGCCGGCACCGGCTTCGCGCACTGACCGTGACGGCCCGTGGAAGCGCTGTCACGCCCGCCGGTTGACGACCCGCAGGATGAGCCACTGGTCGAACCAGGCGCCGGCGGTGGTCACGACGAGCATCACGAGGCCGAGGATCAGGTGCGTGTAGCTGTGCAGCGGCGCGGCGCTGTCGGTCAGCTTCGACAGCCCGAACTGCAGGCCCAGCCGCAGCGCGAACAGCACCGCGACGAGCACGAGGGCCTGCTTGCTGCGCCAGATCGCGCGCAGGTACCTGCGGCGCCGCGACAGCAGCGTGAACCACAGCGTCAGGTGCACCGCGACGAGCACGAGCGGCAGGTAGACCACCCAGCCGTACCGGTCGCTGAACTGGAGGCTCAGGTCGTTGCTCGCGACCAGCAGCCCGACGAGCACGAAGTACCAGCCCGGCAGCCCCTCGACCTTCTCCGGCCGGGTGTCGGCCACCGCCTTGTCCTCTCGCATCAGGAATCGGTTCATGCCCGCCAGCCTCGCCGAACCGGCGGCGGGCGCGATCAACCGGCGGTACGAGGTTGCCGCCGTCGCCTCATACCCAGGTACGAACTCCGCTCCCGGGCGCGGCACCGAGCCGCCCGGTGCGGCACCATCGAGCAGGTGACCGACCGGATTCCGTGGACCGGCCGCCGCGGCCCGCTGGTGGCCGAGGCGGTCGTGCTCGGCGCGCTGGTCGTGCTCGACCTGGTCTTCGCGGCCCACGCGGTGCCGGGCCAGGGTGGGCTCACCGCCATCGCGGTCGAGTTCGCGCCGGGGGCCGGCCCGGTCGTCGCGGTGCTCGCCGTGCTGCGCCGCCGCTTCCCCGACCACGTCGCCGGGCTGGCCACCGCCGTCTCCGGGCTTTCCCTGCTGGGCTCGGCGATCGCGGCCGCGTTGGCCGTCGCGGGCACGCGGCTCCCGGCGCAACCCGGCGCCGCCGAAACCCTCGCGATCGCCCTGCTGGTCGGCGCCTCCTGCCACCGGCTCTCGCCGCGCACGGCCACCGTCCAGGCCGTGCTGGGCGGCTGCGCGGCCACGCTCGCGCCCATCCTGCGCTACGGCACCGGCTCCCCCGCCGCGCTCTACGCCGCCGGCGCCGCGGTGGTCTGGGGCGGCGCGCTGGCCGGCGGCCTGGTGCTGCGCGACGCCGACGTCCGCCACCGCGTCGACGTCCTCGAACTCCGCTCCGCCGAACGGCTCCGGCTGGCCCGCGAGCTGCACGACCTCGTGGCGCACCAGATCACCGGCATCGTCGTGCGCGTGCAGGCGGCGCACCGCGTCGCCGAACGCACCGGCGGCGACACCGAGACGTTCGCCGAACTGGAGACCGCGGGCGCCACGGCGCTTTCGGCGATGCGCCGGCTGGTCGGGGCGCTGCGGACCGGCGAAGAAGACCTCTTCGTGCCGCCCACCGACCTCGCCACCGCCGTGGACCGCACGGTGCCCGACGACGACCGGATCCACCTCGACGTCAGCCCGGACCTCGGCGAGCTCGCCGTCGCGCCGGAGGTCGTGACCACCGCGCACCGGCTGCTCACCGAGTCGCTCACCAACGTCCGGCGGCACGCGCCCGACGCCACCGACGTCCGGGTGCTCGTCCACCACGCACCGCCGGGCGAGGTCCGCCTCGAGGTGGTCAACGACGGCGCCGCGCGGCCCGCGCGCCGTGGCGGCTACGGCCTGCTCGGGATGGCGGAGCGGGTCGCGGCGGTGGGCGGTACGGTGCACGCGGGACCGGCGGACGGACGGCGCTGGCGCGTGGTCGCGCGGCTGCCGCTGCAGCCGGACTGACCGCGGCGGAGGGGAGAGCGGGTGCCGACGCGAGTGCTGATCGCCGACGACCAGGCGATGGTCCGCGCGGGGTTTCGGATGATCCTCGAAGGCGAGCCGGACATCGAGGTCGTCGGCGAGGCCGCCGACGGCGACCAGGCGGTGCGGCTGGCCCGCGAGCTGCGGCCCGACGTCACGCTGATGGACATCCGGATGCCCGGCGTGGACGGGCTGCGCGCCACCGAGCTGCTGGCCGGCCCGGACGTCCCGGACCCGCTGCACGTGGTGATGGTGACGACGTTCGGGCTCGACGAGAACGTGCACGCGGCCCTGCGCGCCGGGGCCTGCGGGTTCCTGCTCAAGGACGCCGGGCCGAACCTGCTGGTGGAAGCCGTGCACGCGGCCGCGCACGGCGAGGCGCTCGTCTCCCCCGCGATCACCACCCGGCTGCTCGCGCACTTCACGCGCGGCACGTCCCGGCCCGCGCCCGAAACCCCGCTCACGCCCCGGGAACTGGACGTCGTGCAGGCCGTGGCGCGCGGCGCGACCAACGACGAGATCTGCCGCTCACTCGTGGTTTCGCTGCCCACGGTCAAAACGCACATCGGCGCCGTCAAGCGCAAGCTGGGGGCCCGCAACCGCACCGAAATCGCCATCTGGGCGTGGGAAAGCGGCCTCGTCCGCTGACTCGTCGTTCCGGCGCTGCGGGACGCGCTCGACGACCGTGCGCGCCACGACGTCCCCGAACCGCTGCCGGCGGCGCGTCACGAGCATCACCACGGTGCCCGCGAGGCCCCAGGCGAACCCGTCGACCACCATCAGCAGCTCGCGGACGAGGAACGCGCCCAGCGTCGGGTGGCCGCCCTCGAGGGTCCGGACCCGCAGGCGCAGCCAGCGCATCGCCGGCGTCTGCCCGCCGTGCCGGTAGGGCCACCACACGGTGACGAACATCAGCCCCGCGAAGTCGACCACCAGCATCGCGTAGACGACGACCTTCAGGAACGTGAGCAGGCCGGGCCCGTGCGGCCGGAACAGCCAGACCACGGCGATCGCCAGCAGCAGCATCGGCAGGAAGACGAGCAGCTCGTCGAGCAGGAACTGCACCAGGCGGCGGCCGACGACGCCGATTCCCGGACGGGTCATCCACCCATGATCCCGATCGTCGCGGACTGGCGCGCGCTGAGGGGCTCATACGTCGGGCCGAGACCGCTTGCCGGACAGCTCCTCCGAGGGTATCGGCCACGCCGGGATCGAGGTCGCCCGGCCGGACGGCAGCCGCGATTCCCGAGGGTTCTGGGCGGCCGGGGCGGGCGCCCCGGTCATCGGCGTGGTCCTGCATCCCCGACAACCGCCACCGCGCACGGGTCCAACCCACCACGCTGGTGACCGAGCGACAACTGGGCCGAGGGATCGCCTACGTCCGCCGCCACGACACCGAGCCGCGAACCGCACCCGGTGCCGGGTCAGTTGCCCGGGGACGGGCCGTAGAGCTGCGCCGGGTCGCCGGACAGAGCGGATTTGACGAAGCGGCCGGCGTCGTCGACCAGCACCTCGACGGCTCCTCGCTGCACGCCGTCGAGTGCGGCGCGTGCGACGTCCGCGGGGTCGGTCTTGGGTGCGTCGCTCCCCGCCATCATGTCGGTGTCCGCGGCTCCGAGGTGGACGCCCTGCACGAGCGTGCCCTGGGCGGCGAGCTCGACGCGCACGCCGTTGGTCATGTTCCACTCCGCCGCCTTGGCCACCGAGTACGTGCCCGACCCTTCCGCGGTGGCGACCCACGAGAGCACGGACAAGACGTTGACGATCGCGCCCCCGCCGTGGGCGGCCAAGGCCGGGGCGAACGCGCGGATGACGCGCAGCGTTCCGAACAGGTGGGTCTCCAGCTCGTGCCGGAGGAGGTCCAGGTCGTCGGTCAGGAGGCCGCCCCGGGTGCTGATGCCGGCGTTGTTCACCAGCAGGGTGACGTCCCGCGCCGCGGCGGCCGCCTCCGCGATCGACTTCTCGTCCAGCAAGTCGAGGTACAGCGGCGTGACCCGCGCGTCCTGGAGGTCGATCGCCTCCGGACGGCGAGCGGTGGCGTAGACCTTCCCCGCGCCGTACTCCAGCAGCTGTTCGACGAAGTGCCGGCCGATCCCTCGGTTGGCCCCGGTCACCAGGGCGGTGGATCCGGCGATTTTCATTTTCGTTGCCTCTCCGGGCTTCTGGATCACTTGCGGCACGAGACCGGCGCTTCAGCCGAAGTGCGCCTTGGCCCAGTCGGCGAAGGAGGTCATCGGGATGCCGAAGCGGGCTGCGATCGCCGGATCGGCGGTGATCCCGGCGCCGTTCATCCCCACCTGGTTGTCGATCAGCTCCGGCAGCATCCCGCGCGCTTTGCCCTGCTCGGGGGTGACGAACTCCACCCGGGCCGGGTCGCCGGCCGCGGTCAGGGCCGCGGCCATCTCCTTCAGCGACAGCACGTCGCCGGCCAGTCCGATGGCGTGCCCGTGGAAGCGGAGCGGGTCGGCGAACGCGGCGGCCACCGCGGTGCCGATGTCCGGCACGGCGACCACGGCCATCGGCTGGTCCGGGTCGACCGCGGTGACGATCGCCGCACCGGTCAGGTTCTCGAACCAGATCGACGGCCGGACCAGGTTCGACGTGAAGAACGCCGGCCGGAACTCGGTCCACGAGGTGAAGCCGGCGTCCGGCAGCACCTGACCCACCGCGGCCTTGCTCTCCCAGTAACCCGGGTTGCCCGACTCGGCGGCCTTTCCCAGAGCGGCTTGCCGGAGGAACTTGCCGAGCCCGGCCACCGACGAGTGCACGAACTGCGAGACGCCGGCCTGTTGGGCGGCCTCGACCAGGTTCAGGCCGTTGACCCGTTCGACGTTCGAGGTCAGGTCGTCGAGATCCGGCGACTGGACCGAAAACACCGCCCGGGCACCCCTCAACGCCGGCTTCAGTGAAGCGCGGTCGGTCAGATCTCCGGTCACGAGCTCGGCGCCGGCGGCCGCCAGCGCCGTCGCCGCGTCCGACTCGGGCCGCCGGACCAGCGCCCGCACCGGCACGCCGTCCGCGAGCAGCCGCCGCGCCACGGCTCCCCCTTGCCGACCGGTCGCCCCGGTCACCACCACCACGTCCGTCATCACATCTCCAGGCTAGAAATGGGGCATGCCCCCATTTACGCCTGCTAACATACGGGGTGCCACCCCACTTATCAAGCCGGAGTTGCGATGAAGACCTTGCGAGCCGACGCCCGGCGCAGCCGCGAGCGGATCGTGCAGGCGGCCGGGACCGCGTTCCGGCAGTCCGGCGTCGACGCCTCACTCGAGGCGATCGCCAAGGACGCCGGCGTCGGATCGGCCACCCTGCACCGCCACTTCCGGTCCCGGCGCGAGCTGGCGGAGGCGGTGTTCCAGGACCGCACGGAGGCCGTCGCCGCGGTCGCCGACGAGTTGAAGGCCGAGCAGGAACCAGGCCCGGCGCTCTTCCTCTGGCTCCGGGCGGCACTGGAGTACACGGTGGCGAACCGCGGGCTGGTGATGACCTTGCTGCCGCCGTCGGACGAAGACGCCCACCCGGCGGTTTGCGGCCACCAGACCCTTGCCGCCGCGGCGGATTCCCTGCTGAGCGCGGCCCAGGCGGCGGGCGACGTGCGCGCGGACGTCACCGTGGCCGACGTGCTGGCGCTGGTCAACGCGATGTCGCTGCTAGCCGAGCGGGATGCCACCGCGGATGTTCGCCACCTGCTCGGATTGGCGATCACGGGCATCGGTCCCAGCCAGTGCGGAACCGGCGAACCGGTCCATTAGCGCGCGGCGAGGCCGGAGAACCTGCCGCCGCGGTGGGTCCGTCACAGCGGCGGGGCCGGGACCACCAGCCTCGCCAGCGGCACGTGGTGCTGTCCCGCGTGCATGTCCCGGTCCCTCAGCGAGCCCTGGCTGACCGGCCGGGGGAACGAAATCTTCACCACGTTGAGCGACGGGATGCGGAAGATCCGGATCGTGTCCTGGTCGACGTGGTAGAGCGACGCGATCACCCGCTCGTTCAAGAAAGCGCCGTCCGCCGCGACGCGGTAGCCGTCGGTGTCGCGCATGAACAGCTCCATCGTCACCCAGAACGGGCCCGCGTTCTTCGAGCGGACTTCGTGGGCCAGGTCCGCCAAAGTGGTTTCAGGCAAGGGTCTTCCCCTCCAGTTCGATCCGGAACAGCTCCAGCGGCGCGCAGTCGACGACGTGGTTGAGCACGAACTCGTACGCCGCGCCGCGCTCGACCTCCGCCGGGGACGAGGGGAACGCGAAGCTCGGCAGGTAGTCCATCGACGGCGTGGGCAGGTGCAGCATCAGCGGGTTGGCCACCTTCGCCACCGCCGTCGCGGTCGCCTGGTCCGGCGCGCTGACCAGCAGCATCACGCCGACCTCGCGCGGCGGCCCGCTCTCCGGTTCCAGCTCGCCCAGCACCGCGTTGTGGCCGTAGAGCCGCAGGTCGAACGCGTACTCCCCGGCGGACAGGCCCAGCGTCTGCCCGACGCGCTGGGTGAGCACCGTGCGCATCAGCGACGCCCATTCGTCGATGTCGGCCAGCACCAGCGGGTCGCGGATCGCCGAGAACGACATGGTCTCGTAGCCGGTGATCCGCGCGCCTTCCAGCTTGATCGTGTACTGGTCCGCGACGTGGAACTGCGACCCCGTGACCCGCACGATCCGGTCGTCGACCGCGGTGTACTCCGCCTCGCGGACGTCGAGCGTGCCGTCGGGTTCGCGCATCTGATGCGGGTCCGCCGTTTCGTACAGCATGTGCGCGGCCACCAGGATCGGCGTGCACGCCGAGGCGGGATCGAGCGGCTCGATCGTGAAGCCGTCGGCGTCGATGGTCGCCAGGACGCCGCCCGCACGCGGGTTGTCCGTGCACTGGCCGCCGCACTCGATGATCTTGGCCGCGTGCCAGGTCGGGCCGGCCGGCATGCCCTTCATCAGCGGGAACGCCGCCGCCACCGCGGTGTCCGTCGCGCGGCCGGCCAGCACCACCTGCGCGCCCGCGCGCAGCGCCTCGACGATCGGCTCGTGGCCCATCGCGCCGACGATGTGGGTGCAGCTCTCGAGCGTCTCGGCGTCGAGCTGTCCCAGCGGCGGCAACGGGTGGATGCGGTCGAGGTACTCCTTCAGCCCGGCCGCGTCCTGCTCGCTGTAGATCCGCGCCACCTTCAGGTCCAGCCCCAGTTCGGCGAGCACGTCGGCGGCGATCCCGGCGACCCAGTCGACGCCGGCGTCGGTCCCGCTCGTCCCGCACGAGCCCACGATCACCGGGATCCCGGCCCCCGCGGCCGCGGTGAACAGGCTGCGCAGGTCCCGCGCCACCGCCTTGGCGGTCGTCTTCGCCGTCGCCGCGCCCAGGTAGTACGGGCCCGAGTCGGTCGAGCCGCCGTCGATGCTGATGACGTCGGCACCCAGGGCGATGCCGCGCTCGACCGTCGCGTGGTCCCAGCCGGCGCCGAGCATCCCGCTCGGCGCCAGCACCCGCACCTTGTCCATGTCCCTCACTTCTCTCCGTTCACCACGAATCGGGCCCGCCCGTCGAGGGCCGCGACCAGTTCTTCGGCCCCGCGCAGGCCGGCGGCCCGGCGGGCTTCGGCGGTCTGCCCGGCCAGGTGCGAATAGACGACGATCCCGGGCACCCCGCGCAGCGGACTGTCCGCGGGCAACGGCTCTTCGCCCATGACGTCGAGCGCCGCACCCGCGATCTCACCGGACAGGACCGCCGAGACGAGCGCGTCTTCGTCGACGATCGCGCCGCGCGCGGTGTTGACCAGCAACGCCGTCGGCTTCATCAGCTTGAACGCCGCCGCGTCCAGCAGTCCCCTGGTCCGCTCGGTCAGCGCCGTGTGCACCGAGACGTAGTCCGATGTGGACAACAGCTCCGGCAGCCCGGTGAACCGGACGTCCGGGCCGCGCAGGCCGGACGTGCACACGACGTCCATCCCGAACGCGCGCGCCAGCGGCACCACCGCCCGCGCCGCGGCGCCGTAGCCGATCAGCCCGAGCGTCGAGCCGCGCAGCTCGTGCCCGTCCTCGCGCGGCCACTCCCCCCGCGCCACCCCGGACGCCGACTGCACCAGCCGCCGGGCCCCGGCGAGCAGCAGGCCGAAGGTGTACTCCGCCACGGCGTTCGCGTTGACGCCGGGCAGGTTGCTGACGCTGATCCCCCGCCGCGCCGCGGCCGCCACGTCGATCGAGTCGTACCCCACGCCGGTCCGGACGATGACGCGCAGCCTCGGCGCGCGGGCCAGTACATCGGCGGTCATCGGCTCGTTGGCCACCAGCGCCGCGTCGGCCCCGGCCAGCAGACCGGCCAGGTCGTCCGGGTCGCGCTTGCCGGTCATCGGCGCGTGCACGGTCGCCAGCCCGGCGCCGCGCAGGTACGCGTCGACCTCGTCGCCGGGGCGCAGGTAGTCGGTGGTGATCAGGACCCGCTTCACAGCGCCCGCCCGTCGGAGCGGCGGCGCTGCAGCACGGCGACGCGGGCGACCAGCAGCACCGCGACCGCCGTGACGAGCGCGAGGTCGAGCAGCAGGAGCGGCCAGCCGGTCACGTCGACCATGCCGCCGACGAGCGCCGGCCCGAGGAACCCGCCGCCGGCCCAGCCGACGGTGTAGAGCCCGGTGTAGGTGCCGAGCACCCGCGCCGAGGGCGCGAGGTTCCACAGCACGACCGCCATGTTGACGATGAACGCCGCCGCGCCCGCGGCCCCGGCGCACAGCGCGGTGACCGTGCCGGCCGGCGTCCGGACCACCGTGCCGAGCACCATCGCCGCGGCGAACACGGCCATCCCGGCCAGGATGACCCGCAGCCGGCCGAAGCGTTCGGCGAGCAGCGCCACCGGGTAGGCGGCCGCGATGAAGGCCAGCCCGCTGGGCAGGGTGAGCCCGCCGGCGTCGCCGCGGGACATGCCCAGCGCTTCCATGCCGTAGTTGGTGATCAGCGAGCGGGAGGCGAACCACGCGCTGCCGAAGGCGAGCACGGCCAGGACGACCAGCAGCCGGCTGCGGTCGGCGTCGCGGACGATGTCGAGCAGGACGTCCCGCATCCGCACGCGGGGCGAGTTCTCCGTGTGCCCCGCGCGGTCTTCTTCCAGCGCGGCCCGGTAGGCCGGGGACTCGCTGTCCCGGACCCGCCAGGCGAGCACGGCCACCGACGCCAGCATCAGCACCGCCGGGATCGCGAAGGACAGCTTCGGGAGGTCGTCGATGAGGAACAGGCTGATCAGCGCGGCGACGATCACCGTGATGCTCGAGGCGATCTTGACCGCCGCGTTGGCCCGGCTGCGCCGTTCGGGGGCGATGAAGTCCGGGACCAGCGACTCGGCGATGGGCTTGAAGGAGTTCGCGACCAGCGCGTAGCCGAACATCGTGAGGATCAGCAGCGGCAGCGAAACCGCCGCGTGCGGGATCAGGACGAACAGCAGCCCGGCGATCGGCATGCCGGCGACGAGGTACGGGATGCGCCGGCCCCACGCCGTCCGGGTGCCGTCCGAGCGGTTGCCCATCCACGGCTGGATGAAGATGCCGAACAGGTTGTCCATCCCCATCAGCGCGCCGATGAGCGCGGCGCTGCTCACGTGCTCGCGCAGCAGCGGCGGCACCTGGGAGTCGTAGAGGTTCCACGTCGACTCCTGCGCGAAGACCGCCAGTGCCACGAAGAACGTGATGCGCCCGGTGCGGACGCGCGGGGTGGTCAACGTCATCGTCGGCCCCTTCCGTGGGAGATGGCGCCACCGTACTTTTGCTATAGCAAGATGGTCAAGAGTTGCAAACCGATTTGCCGTAGACTAAGCCCCATGCTGGGTGAAGCGCTGACCACCGACACGCTGGCCGACCGCGTGTACCGCGCGCTGCGCGACGCGATCACCACCGGCGAGCTGCGGCCGGGCCAGAAGGTCACCGAGCGCGGGTTCGCCGAGCGGCTGTCGGTCAGCCCGACACCGGTGCGCGAAGCCATCCGGCGCCTGGAGCAGGACGGCCTCCTCGAACGCGCCGGACCGCGGACGGTCAAGGTCGCGATGTTCGGCGGCGTCGCCATCCAGGACCTCGCCGAGGTGGAGATCGGCCTGCGCGGCATGGTCGCCCGCTTCGCCGCCCGACACGCGACCCCCGAGCAGCTGGACGGCCTCGACGCCGTCCTCGACGAGGCCGACGACCTGCTCATCCTCATCAAGCAGCGCCACCAGGCCGGCCAGGACGTCGAGAAGCACATCGGCCGGCTCTTCGACGCCATGCAGCGCTTCAACGGCCTCGTCGAGGCGTGCGCCGGCAACCCGGTGCTCGTCCGCCTGCTCGACCAGACCCGGGTGTTCTCCTACCCCGAACGGCGCTCGCGGGTGCTCGAGCGCGCCACCGTGGACGAGACGTTCGGGATGAAGCGCTACGCCATGCACCGCGCGCTCGTCCGGGCGCTCCGCGCCGGCGACTCGGCGAAGGCCGAAGCGCTGGTGCTCGAAGACGCCCGGGGCGGGCTCGGCGACCTGCTCGCCGGCCGGTAGCTCACCCGATGTCCGCGAACAGCGTCAGGTCGTCGCCGACGCGGATGCGGCAGTCCGGCCCGAAGGAGCAGGAGGATTCCCGTTCCTCGAAGACGGCGGGCCCGGTGAGTTCCGTGCCCGGCCGCAGCCGGTAGCGGTCCCACACGGTGGCCCGCACCCGGCCGTGGCCGGGGAAGTGCACCTCCCGCTCGCCCCGCCGGGGGTCGCCGTCGGCGGGTGCGCACCCCAGCTCGACGTCGTGGCCGGGCAGGTGCGCGGTCAGGCGCCAGTCGACGACCTCGACGGGCCCGTCGAGGGTCCGGCCGAACGCCACGCGGTACGCCGCTTCGAAGGCCTCCCGGAGATCGCCGCCGTCGGGCAGGCCGACCTCGAGCGCGGAGCCCTGGCCGAGGTAGCGCAGGTCGGCGGACCGGCGCAGGCGCGCCCCGGGGCCGAGTACCGCGGCCGCCTGCCCGGCCATCTCGTCGTAGAGGGCTTCCACCCGCTTCCAGTCCACTTCGGACAACGGAGAAGGCAGGCTGCGGGCCAGGTCCACCGTCGGCGCGGCGACGAGGAACCCGTAGGCGGACATCACGCCCGCCCGCATCGGCACGATCACCCGCCCGATCTTCAGCTGCTTGGCCAGGCCATAGGCGTGCACCGGGCCCGCGCCGCCGAACGCCACGAGCGCGAACCCGGCGGGGTCCCGGCCGTGCTCGGCCAGGTGCATCCGGGCGGCCGCGGCCATGCTCGCCGTCGCGACCTCGACGATGCCCGCGGCCGCGCCGGTCTCGTCGAGCCCCAGCGGGTCGCCGACGTCCCTGGCCACCGCCTTGCGGGCTTCGGCGGCGCGCAGCCGCAGCTCGCCGCCGAGGAACGCGTCCGGGTCGAGGGAGCCGAGCACGAGGTCGGCGTCGGTGACCGTCGGCTGCTCGCCACCGCGGCCGTAGCCGACCGGCCCCGGCACGGACCCGGCGCTGCGCGGCCCGACCTTGAGCAGGCCCAGCGCGTCGGGCGCGGCGATCGAGCCGCCACCCGAGCCGATCTCGATCAGGTCCACGACGGTCAGCTTGACCGGCAGTCCCGAGCCGGGCTTGAACTTGTCGACGCGGCCCGCCTCGAAGTCGTGCTTGCGCCGCGGCTCGCCGCCGCTGACGATCGCGATCTTGGCCGTGGTGCCGCCCATGTCGAACGAGAGGACGTCCGGCTCGCCGGCCCGGCGGGCCACCGCGGCGGCGGCGATCGCCCCGGCCGCGGGGCCGGATTCGAGCAGGCGGACGGGGAACGCCTTGGCGTCCTCGACGGTGGTGACCCCGCCGCCGGAGAGCATGATGTGCAGCGGCGCGTCGATCCCCAGCTCGGTCAGGCCGGCCCGCAGCGCGTCGAGGTAGTGCGCCACCAGCGGCTGGACGTAGGCGTTGAGGCACGCCGTGCTCGCCCGCTCGTACTCGCCGATGACCGGGGCGACCGCGCTGGAGAGCGTCACCGGCAGGCCGGGGTGGGCCCGGGCGAGCAGCTCGCGCACCCGGCGTTCGTGCCGGTCGTCGCGGTAGGAGTGCAGGAGCGCGACGGCCAGCGCTTCGACGCCGTGGGCCAGCAGGTCCGCCACCTGCGCCAGCACGGCGTCTTCGTCGAGGGGCGTCAGCTCGGTGCCGTCCGCGGTGAGCCGGCCCGGCACGCCGCGGCACCGGTGCCGTGGCACCAGCGGGGGCGCCGGGCGCGCGTGCAGGTCGGTCGGGTCGAAGCGGATCTCGCGGGCCATCTCCAGGGTGTCCCGGAAGCCCTCGGTGGTGAGCAGGCCGACGACCGCGCCGGTGCGTTCGAGCAGCGTGTTCGTCACCAGGGTGGTGCCGTGGACGACGCCCGCGACGTCACCGGGGTCCGTTCCGGTCTCGGCCAGCAGCCGGGTGATGCCCGCGGTGATCGCGTCGTGCGGCGCGTGCGGGGTGGTGGGCAGCTTGCCGGGCCAGGTCAGGTCGCGGGCCGGGTCGTGCAGCAGCAGGTCGGTGAACGTGCCGCCGACGTCCACGCCGATCCGGGCGGTGCGGCTCATCGGCCCGCCTCCGGTGCGCCGTAGCCGCCGCCACCGGCGAACGAGATGACGACCGTGCCGCCGGGGGCCAGCTGCGAGATCGACTTCAACGGGACGCGTTCGCCGTTGTCCAGCACGACCTCGGCCGTGGCACCCGGCCCGCCGCCGTCGACGCCGAGCGCCGGGTGCCGTTCGCGGTCGCCGAGCAGCACCAGCTGCACCGGCCGGCCGGTCGGGTTGTGCACTTCGATGTCCTGGCCGAGCCCACCGCGCCGGCGTCCCGCGCCGCCGGAGCCCTCCCGCAGCTCCTTGCGGACGAACCGCAGCGGCGACGCGGCTTCCATCGCCTCGACGCTGCCGCTGCCGGAGTTGGTCGGGAACGCCGTCGCCGAGAGGCCGTCCTGGTCCTTCGAGGCACCCATCCCGGCGTTGGCGAAGAGCATCTGCGCGAACGGGCGGCCGGCGTCGTCGACCCCGGCGAAGCGGACGCGCAGGGCCGGCGCTCCCCCGCTGTCGGCGATCACCCGGTCCGGCAGCACCGGCGCGAGCGCGCGGTAGATCGCGCAGGAGAGCAGGTGCCCGGTCAGGTGCCGCGCGACGACCGGTGCCGGGAACCGCGGGTTGACGATCGTGCCTTCGGGCGCGGTCACGGTGATCGCGCGGTAGGAGCCCCAGTTCGTGCGCGTGGCCGGGTCGAGCAGGATCTTCAGCGGGTACACCGAGTACGCGCGGGTGTAGTTCAGCGTCGAGTTCATGGCGAACGGGACCTGCGGCGAGGTTCCGGTGTAGTCGATCGCGATCGTGTCGCCGCTGACGGTGACCGTGCACTCGATGTGCGTGGGATGTCCTTCGACGCCGTCCGCGTCGACGCCCGCGCGGTAGACGCCGTCGGGCAGCTCGCGGATCGCCGCTCGCATCGCGGCCTCGGTCATCCCGTGCACCTGGTCGGCGAAGTCGTCGAAGCCGTCCTCGCCGAAGTCCTCGAGGAACTCCTGCGCGCGCCTGCGGCAGACGGCGTGCGCGGCGGCCTGGGCTTCGAGGTCGCCCCACAGCTCGCCGGCGAGGCGGACGTTGGCCAGCAGGAGGTCCTTGACGCCCTGCTCGACGCGGCCCGCGCGGAACAGCCGGACCGGCGGGATCAGCAGGCCCTCGGACATCAGGTCGGTGGCGGCGAGCGACGGCGTCCCGCCGATGTCCGGGGAATGCGCCGCGGTGCCGGTGAAGCCGACGAGCGAGCCGCGGTGGAAGACCGGCGCGAGCATGGCGATGTCGGGCAGGTGCCCGGTCGCGATCCACGGGTCGTTGGTGATGACGACGTCGCCGTCCTGCCACTCCTGGGCCGGGAACCGCCGCAGCACCAGCGAAGTCAGCGAACTCATCAAGGCGGCGAAGCCGGGGATGCCGGCCCGTGACTCGGCCATCGTGCGGCCGCGGCGGTCCATCAGCACCACGGTGTAGTCGTTGGATTCGCGGATGATCGTCGAGAACGCGGTGCGCAGCATGGTCGACGCGGCTTCGCCGGTCGCCGCGGCGAGCCGGTCCCAGCGGACCTCCAGGCCGATCGGGTCGACGTTCACGCGAGCACCCGCTCGGCGATCGCCTTCCCGAGCCCCTCCGTCGTCCCGGTTCCGCCGAGGTCGGGGGTGAGCACGTCCGGCTGCTCGGCCAGCACGCTTTCGACGGCCGCGACGATCCGTGCGGCGGCCTCCGGCTCACCGAGGTGGTCGAGCATCATCGCCCCGCTCCAGATCTGCCCGACCGGGTTGGCGATCCCGCGGCCGGCGATGTCGGGGGCCGACCCGTGGACCGGCTCGAAGAGGCTCGGCCAGGTGCGGTCCGGGTTGATGTTGGCGCTCGGGGCGATGCCGATCGTGCCGGTGCACGCGGGCCCGAGGTCGGAGAGGATGTCGCCGAAGAGGTTGCTGGCCACGACGACGTCGTAGTTCTCCGGGCTCAGCACGAACTTCGCCGCGAGGATGTCGATGTGGTCCTTGTCCGCCGTGACGTCCGGGTACCGGGCGGCCATGGCGGCCGCGCGTTCGTCCCAGTAGGGCATCGAGATCGAGATGCCGTTGCTCTTGGTCGCCCACGTCAGGTGCTTGCGCGGGCGGGTGGCGGCGAGGTCGAAGGCGTAGCGCAGCACCCGGTCGACGCCGGTGCGGGTCATCACCGTCTCCTGCAGCACCGTTTCGCGGTCGGTGCCCTCGAAGATCCGGCCGCCGATGCTGGAGTACTCGCCCTCGGTGTTCTCCCGCACGACGAGGAAGTCGATGTCGCCGGGTTCGCGGTCGCGCAGCGGGGCGCGCACGCCGCGCAGCAGCCGCACCGGCCGCAGGTTGACGTACTGGTCGAAACCGCGGCGGAACTTCAGCAGGCTGCCCCACAGCGACACGTGGTCGGGCACCACCTCGGGCCGGCCGACCGCGCCGAAGTAGATCGCGTCGAAGCCGGCCAGCACGTCGTGCCAGTCCGGGGGCAGCATCTCGCCGTGCTCCAGCCAGTACTCGGCGGAGGCGAACCCGAATTCGGTCGTCTGGAGTTCGAAGCCGTGGACGGCGGCCGCGGCCCGCAGGCAGCGCAGGCCTTCCGGGACGACCTCGCGCCCGATGCCGTCGCCGGGGACGACCGCGATGCGGTGGTGCACGAAACGCTCCTCGATGTCGGGGCCCTCCACTGTGGGCGGTGGCCCGGCACCTGGCAAGAACGCCCGCGGCAACCTATCCTTTCCCCTGTGGAAAGACTGGACGACCTCGGCTTCTTCCACGTCGTCGCGGTCAGCGAGACGCTCACCGCCGCCGCGCGCGAGCTCGACGTCTCGCTGCCGGTGGTCAGCAAGCGCCTGAAGGCACTGGAACGCCGCCTCGACGCCCGTCTGGTCCACCGCGGCGCGCGCCGGCTCACGCTGACCTCCGAAGGCCGGGTCTACGCCGCCCGCGTCGAAGCGATCCTCGACCAGGTCCGCGAGCTCGACGACCTCGTCAGCCACTCGTCCGGCGAGTTGCGCGGCTCGATCGTCGTCCAGGCGACGCTCGGGCTGGGCCGGGCGCACGTCGCCCCGCTGATCGGCGAGTTCACCGCCCGCCACCCCCAGGTGCGGATCCAGCTGCGCACGTCCGCGCTGCCGCTGCGGCCGCACCGGCGCGAGTTCGACCTCGCCGTGCACGTCGGCACGCCACCGGATTCCACGCTGCGGATGCGCCGGCTGGCCCGCAACCGCCGGATCCCGTGCGCGGCGCCGTCCTATGTGGAGCGACGAGGCGCACCCGAGCGGATCGAGGACCTGACCGCCCACGACTGCATCGTGCTGCGCGAAAACGAAGGCGACTTCGCCGTGTGGCGCTTCGGCAGCACCGCGAAACCCCGCCAGGTCCGGGTGCGCGGCAGCCTGTCGAGCAACGACGGCGACATCGTGACCGACTGGGCCCTGCAGGGCCGCGGGATCGTGATGCGCTCGGAGTGGCAGGTCCGGTCCCACCTGGACAGCGGCGCGCTGGTCCGGCTCCTGCCCGGCGTGCCCACCCCGCCGGCCGACATCCACGCCCTGCTGGCCGAGGATGTCCACGTCCCGAGGCGCACCAAGGAGCTGATCACGCACCTGGCCGCCCGGCTGCCGGAGCGGCTCGGCCCGGCGAGTTCACCCACCGGACCGCACCGCTTCTGAGCCAGGACCTGCCGTTCGCGACGAGGGGTTCAAGACGCCGGTTCCGGCGGCCTCACCTCGGGCACCGGCGGGGGTGGGTCAGCGGCCGTAGGCTTCGAGCAGCCGCAGCCACACCTCGCTGACGGTGGGAAAAGCCGGAACCGCGTGCCAGAGCCGGTCGATCGGCACCTCGCCGGCGACCGCGATGGTCGCCGCGTGGATCATCTCCGCGACGTCCGGGCCGACGAGGGTGAACCCGACGATCACCGTGCGGTCCTCGTCGACGACCATCCGGGCGTGCCCGCGGTAGCCCTCGGCGTGCACGGCGGATCCCGCGGTGGCGGCCAGGTCGTAGTCGACGACGCGGATGCGCAGCCCGGCGGCCTCGGCCTTGGCCGCGGTCAGGCCGACCGACGCGGCTTCCGGGTCGGTGAAGACCACCTGGGGCACCGCGCGCTCGTCGGCGGTGGCCGCGTGCCGTCCCCAAGGAGCGTCGTCGACCGGCTCCCCCTTGGCGCGGGCCACGATCACGTCACCCACCGCGCGGGCCTGGTACTTGCCCTGGTGGGTCAGCAGAACGCGGCGGTTCACATCACCGGCCGCGTACAGCCAGTCGTTGACCCGCATCGTGTCGTCGACCGTCAGCCACGACCCCGGCGTCAGGCCGATGTTCTCCAGCCCGAGGTCCTGGGTGTTGGGCGTGCGGCCGATCGCGACGAGCAGTTCGTCGGCTTCGATCTGCTCGCCGTCGGTGAGCGTGATCGACACCGTGCCCGCGTCGCTGCGCTTGACGGAACCGGCTTCGGCGCCGATCCGCACCGAAACTCCCTTGCCCCGCAGGGACTCCGCCACCTGCTCGCCGACGAACGGCTCCTGCAGGTGCAGCACGCCGTCGCGGGCCAGCATCGTCACCGACGACCCCAGCTCGCTGAACGCCGTCGCCATCTCCGAGGCCACCACCCCGCCGCCGATGACGGCCAGCCGGGCCGGAACCTCCTTCGCCGCCACGGTTTCCCGGCTCGTCCACGGCTTCGCCTCGCGCAGGCCCTCGATGTCCGGGACCAGCGCACCGCTGCCGGTGGCGACGACGACCGCGTGGCGCGCGGTCAGCGTCGTGACGGTGCCGTCGGCGGCGGTCACCTCGACGACCCGCTCGCCGGCGATCCGGCCGTGCCCGCGCAGCAACGGAACGCCGACCGACTCGAGCCAGGACACCTGGCCTTCGTCGTTCCAGTTCGAGGCGAAGTCGTCGCGGCGGCGGAGCACGGCGGCCACGTCGAGCTCGCCGGTCACCGCTTCCCGCGCGCCGGGCACCTGACGGGCGGCGCGCAGCGCCGCGCCGCTGCGCAACAGCGCCTTGGTCGGCATGCAGGCCCAGTAGGAGCACTCGCCGCCGACCAGCTCCCGCTCGACGATCGCGGCGGTCAGACCGCCCTGCACCACCCGGTCGGCCACGTTCTCCCCGACCGGACCGGCCCCGATGACGATGACGTCGTAGGTCGACATGTCAATTCCCCTTCGCGGCGCGGCCGAGCCGGATCGCCGAGACGAGGAAGAAGATGCCGCCGAGAACGGCGTAACCGGCCACCCCGGACAGCGCCGGGTTCGCCGCGGAGGCGCTGATGACGAAGTTCGCCCCGGCCAGCACGGAGATGCCGCCGCTCAGGATCATCGGCCACTGGCCGCCCATCTTGCGGCGGGAAACGCCGACGACCAGCTGGACCAGCCCGGCGACGATCGCCCAGGCACCCCACACCCGCAGCACCGCCGGGATGCCCGAAGCCGCGGCGACGCCGAGGCCGATGGTGGCCAGGAGGCTGATCGCCATGTTCACGTACAGCCCGGTGACCGAACCGTTCCCCTTCGCCGACCGGGCGTCCACAATGGCCGCACCGACGTCGAAGAGCGGGTAGACGACGACCAGGACGACGCCGGCCACGCCCAAGCCCGACTTGGTCGTCAGGAACACCAGGACCGCCCACACGACGGCGAACCCGAACCGCACGAAGTACAACCGGCGCAGCGCCGGAGCGAACCCACCGACGGTGGGCGAGTCGACAGTAGTCACCATGATCCCCTTCAAGGCCGCGGGGACTTCCCCCGACAAGACCGAACGTTCTATCTCAACCGAGCATGGCGGGCTCCGCGAAGGAAGTCAAGACAGATCGTTCTATCTAGTTCTTACGAATCACTTGTCCGGCCGGAGCGGACGCGCCCGCCGGGAGCACCTCAGAAATGAGGAAATCGTCAGAACCTCTTGACTGACGATGCGGTCGAGAGTGACGATATCGTCATCATGATGGGAGGGGCGATGATCGACCACGACGATCCCCACGCCGACCTGCACAGCGAGCAGGGCGCGTTGCCCGGCGAACACCCCGGGAGGGCACCCAACCCGGTCGTCAAGGTGCACGACCTGGCGTGGCTGGAGTTCGAGAAGCCGGACCTGGCCAAGGCCGAGCTGTTCGCCCACGCCTTCGGTTTCACCACGTCGCTGCGCACCGCGGACGAACTGCAGCTGCGTGGCACCGAACCCGGCGCGCCCTGTGTCCTCGTCCGCCGTGGCGCGCGCTCGCGGTTCACCGGGCCGGCGTTCCGGGCCGCCGGCCCGGCGGACCTGCTCCGCCTGGCGGAGGCCACCGGGCACCGGGTCACCCGCCTGCCGGAGAGCCTCGGCGGGGCCACCGTGGACCTGCGCGACCCGAGCGGCGCCCGAGTGCGTGTCGTGTCCGGCACGCACGAGCTCCCGGCGTTGCCGGGGCAGGAGCCGCTGCCCCTCAACTTCGGGCGCGACATCAGGCGGGTGAACGCCACCCAGCGGCCGCGGCGGGAGCCGGTCAAGGTGCAGCGGCTCGGCCACGTCGTGCTGCAGACCCGCAAGTACCGCGAAACGCTCGACTGGTACCTGGCCCACCTGGGCCTGATCGTGAGCGACTTCCTCTACTACCCCGGGCAGCGCGGCCGGGGCCCGGTGATGAGCTTCATCCGCTGCGACCGGGGTGACACCCCGACCGACCACCACACCCTCGCGATGGTGCTCGGCCCGGCGAACCGGTACGTGCACTCGGCCTACCAGGTGCCCGACCTCGATTCGCTCGCCGCCGGCGGCGAGTACCTGCTCGAGCGGGGCTACCGGCGCTCGTGGGGCATCGGCAGGCACATCCAGGGCAGCCAGCTGTTCGACTACTGGCGCGACCCCGACGGATTCCTCGTCGAGCACTTCAGCGACGGCGACCTGTTCGACTGCTCGCTCGAGCCCGGCTGGGCGCCGATGACCGCGTCCGGGCTGGCCCAGTGGGGCCCGCCCGCCACCAGGGACTTCCTCGGGGTCAAACCCGGCCGGGAAGCGTTCGGCGAGCTGCGCGCCATCATCGGCGCGCTGCGCGAGGAAAACGAATTCGACTTCGACCGCCTTCGCGGCCTGCTGAAAGTAGCTGTGTCATGAGCATTTCCGTCCTCCGCACCGCCGACGCCTGGTGGGTGGCCACCCCGGCCGGGGCGGCCAAGGTCGCCACCCGCGCCACGACCACCGCCCAGCTGCTCGCCGATCGGAAAGCCCTCGAAGCGGCGTCGAGCGGGCGCACGGTCGACGTGGAGTCGCTCGCCCTCCTCTCGCCGGTCACCGCCCCGTGCCGGGTGGTCGCGCAGATGACCAACTTCGCGTCGCACGTCGAGGACACCGGCGGGAACCCGGACACCGTGCCGCTGACGTTCTTCCGCAAGTCGTCCGGCTCGATCAGCGGCCCGCACGACGACGTGGTGCGGCCCCCGCACGTGCGGCTCCTGGACTACGAAGTCGAGATCGGCCTCGTCATCGGCACGGAAATCCCGGTCGGCACGGAGATCGGCGACGACCTCTCGGCGTACGTCGCGGGCCTGGTGGTGACCGACGACGTCTCCGCGCGCGACATCCAGCTGCCCCAGACCCAGTTCTACGAGGCCAAGTCCTACCCCACGTTCACCCCCACCGGGCCCGCGCTGGTGCTGCTCGACGCCGACGAGCTCAAGCGGTTCACCGACCTGCGGCTGAAGCTGACCGTCAACGGCGAAACCCGCCAAGACCGGACAGCTGCCGACATGATCCACCGGCCCGCCGAGGCCCTCCGGGCCCTGGCCCGCTTCCAACGGCTCGACCCGGGCGACCTCGTCCTGACCGGCACCCCGGTCGGTACGGCGTTGTCCGCCCCGCCGAAGCCGGTGGAGGTCATCGGCTCGCTCCTGCCGCCGGCGCTCAAGTGGAAGCTGTTCTTCCGTGGCCAGGAACGCCGTCCCCGGTACCTCCGGGACGGCGACGTCATCGAGGCCGGCGTGGCCACCGACGACGGCGCGCTCGACCTGGGCACCCAGCGCACGGTGGTGAGGCACGCCCGATGAACGGGAACCCGCTGTGGCCGGAGCACTCCGCGCCCGCCGACGTCACCGCGATCGAGGCCCTGCCGCCAGCCGGCCTCGGCCGGCCCGCCCTGCGCGCCGGCGCCACCCGCCGCCACGCGGTCGGCCGGCGCCTGGCAGGTGCCGCATGACCGAGGTACCCGTGGTGATCATCGGCGCCGGCCCGACCGGCCTCACCGCCGCCACCCTGCTGGCCCAGTACGGCGTCGAATGCCTCGTCCTCGACCGGTGGGAGACGATCTACCCCCAGCCCCGCGCCGTCCACCTCGACGACGAGGTCTGCCGCATCCTCGGCCGGCTCGGCCTGTCCGAGGAGTTCTCGGCGATTTCCTGGCGCTGCCACGGACTGCGGCTCGTGGACCGGGACCTGCACGTGCTCGCGGAGTTCCGGCGCGACGCGGCGCACGGCAGGCACGGCTACCCCGAGGCCAGCATGTTCGACCAGCCCGAACTGGAGGCACTCCTGCGCTCGGGACTGAAGCGGCACGGCGCGGTCACGCTGCGCGGGGGCGCCGAAGTCACCTCCCTCGCCCCGGAGGTCGGCGGTGTGCGGGTGGCGTTCACCGAGTCCGGCCGCCCGGGCTCGGTGCTCGCGCGGTACGTCCTCGGCTGCGACGGAGCGAACAGCCTGACCCGGACCTCGATCGGCGCCGTCCTGCGCGACCTCGGGTTCACGCAGCGCTGGCTCGTCGTCGACATCCGCACCGACGCCGAACTCGGCGCCTGGGAAGGGGTGCACCAGGTCTCCGACCCGGTCCGCGCCGCCACGTACATGCGCATCGGCGAGAACCGCTACCGCTGGGAGTTCCAGCTGGCCGACGGCGAAACGGCCGACGGCCACCGCGAACCGGCGGCGCTGCTCCCCCTCCTCGAGCCGTGGACCGGCGAGACACCGGCCGACCGGCTCGAGATCGTCCGCGTCGCCGAATACACCTTCCGCGCCCAGGTCGCCGACCGCTGGCGCGATCGGCGGGTGTTCCTCCTCGGCGACGCCGCCCACCTCACCCCGCCGTTCATCGGCCAGGGCATGGGCGCCGGGATGCGCGACGCGATGAACCTCGCCTGGAAGCTCGCCGGCGTGCTCGACGGCACGCTGCCCGAAACCGTCCTCGGCAGCTACGAGACGGAACGCAAACCCCACGCCACCGCCATGATCCGGCTCGCCAAGCTGATGGGCACGGCGATGACCGAAGGCGGCGAACTCGGCAACCTCCTCCGCCGCGTCGCCGCACCGCGGCTGCACCTCGTGCCCGGCCTGCGCAAGCGCGTCCTCGAAACCGCAACTCCGCCCCTCCACCGCTCCGCGCTGGTGGCGCGCCCACTCCTGCGGCGTTCCCTGGCCGGCCGGCAGTGTCCCAACGCCCCGGTCGGCGGCGGCCGTCGCCTCGACGACGTGACAGCCGGCCGGTTCGCCGTCGTCAGCACCGCCGAGCCGTCACCCGCACAGCGCGCGGACATCGAGCGACGCGGTGCCGTGCTCGTGGTGGCCCGGCCGGGGAGCGCCCTGCACCACTGGCTGCGCCGCGGGTTCGCCCGGGCCGCGCTCGTCCGTCCCGACGCGACGGTGCACAGCTCCGGGCGCGACCTCGCCGCCCTCTGCGCGGCGATACCCCCGTACCGCGCAACCCCGTGAACCGCGTGCCGCCACTCGGATCGAACCGGGGATCGAAGCGCCCGTGACGAGCACAGTGCCTTTGGGAAGCCGGCCGCGGCCCTGGTGAACCGCTCAGTCCTCCAGTCCAGTGTGCTCCAGGTCCAGCAGCCGCTGGATGCGCCGCCGGGTGCCGTCGGTGATCTCGCCCGCTTCGAACAGGCGGGTCAGCTCGGCCGCTTCCACGTCGATCAGCTCGCGCTTCAGGGCGCGGTAGTCGATCCCGCGCACCCAGTCCGCCGCCTCCTCGCCGGTGTCGCCGCGGATGTGGTCCAGCCTGGCCTGCCAGCCGGCCCGCAACCGGTCGACGACGAACGCCGGCGCCGACTCGGTCTCGGCCAGGTGGTCCACGTGGGAAAGGCCGGCCTCGGCCAGCTTCCGGCGCGCGGTGGCGTATTCGGTGTGCAGGTCGGCCGGATCGAGCGCGATGCCCGCCCGGCGCACCAGCGGGGCGAGCGTGAAGCCCTGGACCACCAGCGTCAGCACGATCACCGCCGTCGTCAGCAGCAGGACGAGGTCACGCGCGGGCAGCTCGGAACCGTCCAAGGTGGCCACCGGCAGCGACAGCGCCGCCGCGAGCGGCACCACGCCCCGCGCGCCCGCCCACGACACGACCGCGGGCACCTGCCAGGAGATCCGGCCGTCCTCCCGTCGTTGCCGCAGCGCCGAAAGCACGAACACCAGCAGCAGCCGCGCCACGACCAGGGTCGCCGCGATGGCCAGTGCCTGCAGCAGCCACCACGCGCCCCCGCCGGTCACCCGGCGCACCAGGGCGGGCAGCTGCAGCCCGATCAGGCCGAACACCACGCTCTCCAACAGGAACACCACGGTCTGGTACACCGCGCCGACCTGCAGCCGGATCCGCGCGGTCGTCAGCCGCTCGGCCTGGGTCCCGAGGATCACGCTCGCCACCACGACCGCGGTCACGCCCGACCCACCGACCGACTCCGCGACGACGTACCCGGCATACGGCGTGACCAGGGAGATCACCGTCTCCAGCACCGGGTCCTCGGTGCGCCGCCGGATCACGAACGCCCCGAGCGCCGTGAGCACCCCAACCGCCACCCCGCCGCCCGCGAGCACCCCGAACTCCCCCAGCGTCCGGCCCCAGGACGCGGCCCCGCCGGCGACCGCCAGGAACAGCGCCACCCGGAACAGCAGCAGGCTGGTGGCGTCGTTGAACAGGCTCTCGGCCTGGATCAGCGCCTGCACCCGCGGCGGCAGCGCCAGCCGCCGCGCCAGCGCCGTCACCGCGACCGGGTCCGTGCTGGCCAGCACCGCACCGAGCACGAACGCCATCCCCACCGGCAACGGCGTCACCGCCACCGCGACCCCGATCACCGCCGCGGCCGACAGCAGCACCAGCCCGACCGACAGCACCGCCACCGGACGGCCGACCGCGCGCAGGTCCCGCCACGGCAGCTCCTCCCCCGCGGCGAACAACAGCGGGGGCAGCACGACCAGGCTGATCACGTCCGGAGTCACCTGCACCACGGGAACGCCGGGCAGCAGCCCCACGACGACCCCGACGACGACCAGCAGCGACGGCGCCGGCACCCGCCACCGCCGGGCGAACGTGGCCACCACGGTCGCCACGACCACGAGGAACAAGACGGTTTCCACCCCGCGCATGAGCCGGTCCTCCGATCCGAATCCGGATGCCGACCAGACTTCCCGGCGCGCCGGGACCAGCCTACGCGAGCCACCCGGCCGGGAGCACCGCAAACCACCCCGGCGCCGATGTGGGTGGTCGAGCCGCTCGTAGCCCCGATGGTCACGCCGGGGCGGCCGGCGAGACCGGGCCGTGGTGCTCGAGTCCGTACGCGGTGCGCGGCCACCGCAGCCGTCAGCGAACGGCGCCCTCGACGCCACCTCGGCGGGTGCGGGAGGTGACGACCACGAGCCAGACCGTGGCCGCGGCGGCCACGGCGAGCACGATCAGCAACAGCGCGGCCGGGCTCAGCCGGACGCCGGTCTGCCCCACGGACATCAGGAAAGGGAACGCGAAGCCGAGGTAGCTGAGCACCTGGTAGGCCGCCGTCGCGGTGCCGAGCGAACGGTGGTCGGCGATCTGCTGGACCTCGACGAGGCCGCAGAACTGGGTGAGGCCGTAGGCGGCGCCGAGTACCGCCGAGGCGAGCAGCACGACAGCGGGCGACCTCATGTCCGCGGCCCACGCCGCGCAGCCGATCCCGGCGAGGACCGACAACATCGACGCCGGCAGCAGAACGGGCCGTTCGGCGCGGTGGATCCGCTTCGCCAGCGGCTGGGCGAGGATCCCGGTGAGCGCCGTCGTCGCGGTGGTGACCGCGCTGAAGAGCAGGGCGTACCCGGTGACCTGGTCGGCGACCAGGGCAGGCAGGTAGGCCAGCGCGATCGTGGCGGTGCCGAACACCCAGGGCGCGAACGGCAGCAGCACCAGCAGGAAATGCGCGACCACACTCCGGTCCCGGGTGGACTCGGCGTGCGTTGCGGCCCGGACGACGACGCCGGGATCCGGTGTCCTGCGCAAGCCGATCATCGCGGCGAGCAGAAGCAGCAAATGCGGAACGTAGACGGTGATCGCCGGGTTCGGCAGCCACTGGGCGCACAGCCCGGCGACGAACGGGCCGGCCGCGAACCCGGTGGTCATGGACACGGTGGCCCGCCGCGGGCCGGCCGCCGTGTCGCCGGCTTCGGCCGAGAGCTCCTTCAGCCACGCGGCTCCCGTGCCGAACGCCAGGCCGCTCGCGATGCCGGCCAGCAACCGGCCCGCGTACAGCCAGCCCGGGAAGGTGCCGCCGATCATCAACAGGCACGTCGCGGCGAAGGAAACGGCGAGTGCGGTGCGCACGGCCGGTCGCCGCCCCGCCAGGTCGGACCACTTCCCGCCGACCAGCAGCGCCGGGATCAACCCGAGGGCGTACAGCCCGAACATGGCACTGGCCACCGCGGACGAGAGGCCGAGCCGCTGCTGGTAGAACACGATCAAGGGAGCGAACTGGTTCGCGCCCCAGCCGATCGCGGTCAACGCGAGGCCGGTGCCCAGCCACGCCCGCGACGACCGGGACACCTGTGGAGCGGCATGAGTCGAGGTCACCTGATCACCGTCGCTGAACGACGCGGCACACCGCGAGTGTCCGATCTGACAATGTGCGTACACTTTCGGACATGACCGTTGTGGCGCTGGCCGTGGCCGACGGCGTGCCGTTGTACGAGCTGGCCGCACCCTGCGCGATCTTCGGGACCGACCGCTCGGACCTCAGCGGCTCGCCGTGGTACCGGTTCGAGGTGTGCGCCCCCGCCGACGTGCGGGTGGACCGGTGGTTCCGCGCGAGCACCGAGTTCACCTACGAGGACCTGGTGGCCGCGGACACGGTCGTGGTGCCGGCCTGCCACGACGCCGAGCTGCGCCCGCCCGGCGACCTCGTGGACGCCGTGCGGGCGGCCTTCGAGCGTGGCGCGCGGGTGATCTCGCTCTGCACCGGGGCGTTCGTGCTCGCGGCCGCCGGTCTGCTCGACGGCCGCCGGGCCGCGACCCACTGGCTGCACGCCGAGACCCTCGCCCGGCGGCACCCGTCGATCACGGTCGATCCGAACGCGCTGTACATCGACGAAGGGCGGGTTCTCACGTCCGCGGGCAAAGCCGCGGGCACGGACCTGTGCCTGCACGTCGTCCGCCTCGACCACGGAGCGGCCGTGGCGAACGCGATCGCCCGCCGGCTCGTGACCGCTCCGCACCGCGAAGGCGGGCAAGCTCAATATGTGGCTTCGCCGAGCCTCAAGACGTCCTACGACGAGCTGGCGCCCGTCATGGACTGGGCACTCGCCAACCTCGACCGGTCCATCACGGTCGAGCAGCTGGCCAAGCGGGCCAACCTGGGGGTCCGCACGCTGAACCGGCACTTCCACGCCAGGATCGGCATCAACCCACTGGGGTGGCTCCAGGCTCAGCGCGTCCGCCGGGCCCAGCACCTGCTCGAACAGACCGACGACAGCATCGACTCCATCGCGGGGCAGGTCGGGTTCGGCACGGCCGCGGCCCTGCGCCGCCACTTCCGGCAGGCCCTCGACACCAGCCCCGACACCTACCGCCGGACCTTCGCCCAGAAAGCGGCCACGGACCGAACCGGCGCGAGCCGGGACGTCGGCGGTGGCGTCATGGCCGGCCGCGGCCAGTGATCACCTCCCCGGGAGGGCCGAGATGATCTCGCCCCTCCCGGGGACGGTTCGGCACCAGGATCAGATCCTGCCCGCGGCCACGTCGGCGAGCGTCACCCGGGCGGACTTGTAGTTCACCACGTAGCGCTTGGACGAGTCCGCCGAGGTGATCTCCTCCCGGATCGGCAGGCCGTTGCCGGCGTTGATGGTGAGGACGTCCGCGGCGCCGCCCAGGATGGCGGGGGGCGGGGTGAGGGTCAGCGCGGCCTGGCCGTCGACGTCGGTCCGGCCGACGACCATGCCCGGGATGGTCGCGTACAGCTTCAGAACGCCCGCGCGCACCTGCGCGTCGGCGGCGTTGGCGAACAGCGCGTGTTCGGCGTTGCTCCACAGGTGGTTGTCGATGAGGTTCTCCAGCTCCTTGCCCGTCGGACGCGGCTTGGGAGCGGGCACCGGCTTGCCCATCTTGCGGAACATCTCGGCGAGCTCCGCTTGGCCATCCGCCCAGGCCTTGTCCGCTTCGGCGGGGCTCAGGCCGACTCCCAGGGCGTTGTTGGACGCGGTGATCATCGCGATCCGGGCCTGGTCGACGTCACCGGTCGCGGCGAGCCGGGCCGCCGCCATCACCTTCCCGTCGTACGGCGTGGCCGGTTCGGCGTGGCCCTGGGCGACCGCCTCCGCCACGCTCTTCGCCGAGTCGCCCGTGAACTGCCGGCCCTGGTCGGTGTAGATCGTGTAGTTGAGGTCCGGCTTGCCGTCCGACCCGAACTTCGTGTTGACGATCAGCGACGCGTCTCCTGGCTGGGTGCCGGCCGCCTGGACCGCGGAGGCCAGCTTCACCAACGGCGCCTCGACCGCCGGCGGGGCGGCATCGGCCGGGCCGGCCGGGCCGGCCGGGACGCCGCCGCCGGACGTGCCGATCACCACGGCCGCCGCGACGGCCGCCGCGCCCGCGGCGGCGAGGCTGAGCTTGGGCCAGGAAAGCCGGCGCTTCGGTCGTCCGACCGTGGCCACGGGTTCCTCCATCGCCGCCCGCAGTGCCGTGCGGGCACGGTCATAGGCCTCGGGGCCGGGGGACGGCACGTCACGCAGATTCTTCATGAGATCCATTTCGTCCATGGGTCGTCTTTCAGGTCGTCGGGACTTGCAGCAGCGCAACCACTTCGGGGGCTTCACGCAGTGCCTTGCGCGCCTGGTGCAACAGGCGGCGGGCCGAGCCGGCCGGGATGTCGAGCACCCGCCCGGCCTCGGCGACGGTCAGGTCCTCCCAGGCGACCAGGCCCAGCACTTCCCGCTCTTCCGGTTTCAGCCGAGCCAGTGCCCTGCCCAGCAGAGCCTGCGTGTCCACGCGGACGTCCACCGCCGGCCAGGGATCCCAGTCACTCGCCACGCCGGTCAGGTCCGGCGCCGGCTCCTCGGCCGGTGCGGACCGCCAGTGCCGGCGCAGCCGGTTCAGCGCGACGCCGTACAACCAAGGCCGGGCTCCGGGATACGAACGGTCGTAGTTCGCACGGGACTCGTAGGCCGCCACCCACACGTCGCCGAGCACGTCCTCGGCGGCCTGCCGCCCGACCCTGCGCGCCAGGTAGTTCCCGAGGGCGGTCTCGTGCCGGCTGATCACTTCCACGAAGGCATCGGTGTCTCCGCGCAGCGACCTGCCGATAAGTTCCGCGTCCGACGCCATGAAGCTCCTCGGGTTGCGCTTCGCCCTGACAACCCGTCTTTGCCGAACCACGCCCGAAAGCGTTCAGGTTGCGTCAGCCCGTGACGAACAGCGCAGGTCAGGCGACGGTATCGAGGTCACGAGCGAACGTGCGAGCGGGACGGCCGGCGGGGGGTCCGCTGCGGGTACCAGGTTCACCATGAGATCGGGTGCGGGCTTCCTGGCCCCGTGCTCCCGCGGTGCCCTAGCGTCGTGCCATGACGATTCCGGCCGGGTTGAGCCGCGCGGTTCTCCGGGCGCGGCGGGACACCGGCTTCCTCGCCGCCGGTGTGCTGCCGCACCTGGCGCTGCTGCCCGTGTGGTCCTGGGCGGCGACGACCATCGACCGGACGGGGAACTGGCTCCTCACGGTTTCCGTGTCGGCCGCGCTGGTCGTGCTCGGTGCCCCGGTGCTGACGGCCGTCCAGCGGGTTCGCTACCGGGTGCTCCTCGGCGTGGACCTCCCCCGGCTCGCCCCCACCGCGCCGGCACCCCGGACGTGGGCCTCGGCCGCCCGGTGGCTCGCGGCGACGCGGCCTTGGCGCAAGCTCGGCTACCACCTCCTGCTGGGCCCGCTGCTCGCGCTGCCGGAGCTGCTGGTGCTCACGGCGGCAGCGGCGGGCTTGGCGGGTGTCAGCGCCTACGCCTGGTCATGGGCGCTGCCGGCCGCCGTCCGCCAGGACGGGTTCGGCTCCCTGACCCAGCTGCCGGCTTACACCGCTGGTGGGCTCCTGCTCCTGTGCGCCCTGCCCTGGACCGCGCGGACAGTGGCCCGGATCGAGGCGCGGACGGCGGTGGGCCTGCTCGGGCCGAGCCGGGCGCAGCGGCTCCAGGCGCGGGTCGATCAGCTGGCCGTGAGCCGGGCCGACCTGATCGAGGCCGTCGACGCCGAGCGGCGGCGGATCGAGCGCGACCTGCACGACGGCACCCAGCAGCGGCTGGTGTCGCTCGCGGTCAACCTGGGTCTGGCCTTGGCCGCCCGCCCGGACCTGCCGGGTGATGCCCGCGAGGTGATCGCGAAAGCGCACCGGGAGGCGAAGGAGGCGATCGCCGAACTCGACGACCTGGTGCGGGGGCTGCACCCGGCCGTGCTCGACGACCGGGGCCTGGACGCGGCGTTGTCCGGGCTGGCTGCCCGCACGCCCCTGCCGGTGCGGTTGCGGGTCGAGCTGGCGGAGCGGGTGGCACCCCACGTGGAGTCGGTCGCGTACTTCGTGATTTCCGAGGCGCTGACCAATGCGACCAAGCACGCCAACGCGATGCGTGCCGAGGTGACGGTCCGCCAGGTCGGCGAGGTGCTGCGAGTGCGCGTCACCGACGACGGGCTGGGCGGTGCCGACGCCGCCGGCACGGGGCTGACCGGGCTGGCCAAGCGGGTCGGCTCCCTCGACGGGGCCTTCCGCGTCAGCAGCCCCGCCGGCGGGCCCACCACCGTCACCGCGGAGCTGCCGTGCGCGCGGTGATCGCCGAAGATTCGGTGTTGTTGCGGGTCGGCCTGCGCAAGGTGCTGGAGATGGCCGGGTTCCAGGTCGCCGCGGAAGCCGGCGACGCGGCGGGGCTGCTGGCGGCCGTGGCGGAGCACCGGCCCGGACTCGCCTTGATCGACGTCCGGATGCCGCCCGGCTTCACCGACGAGGGGGTCCGCGCGGCACTGGAGATCCGCCGGCGCTGGCCGGGGACGCCGGTGGTGCTGCTTTCGCAGTACGTGGAGGAGCGGTACGCGGCCGACCTGCTGTCGGCGAACACCAGTGGGGTGGGCTACCTGCTCAAGCAGCGGGTCGCCGACGTCGCCGAGTTCGTGGCGGCGGTCCGGCGGGTGGCGGACGGGGGCACCGCCCTGGACCCGCAGGTCGTCGCCCAGCTGCTGCTGCGGCGCGACAGCGACCCGCTCGCGCGGCTGACCCCTCGCGAACGGGACGTGCTCGGCCTGATGGCCGAGGGGCGCTCCAACACCGGCATCGCGCAGGCGCTGGTGGTCGGCGAAAGCGCGGTGGCGAAGCACATCAACAACATCTTCGCCAAGCTCGACCTGCCCGTGGCCGACGTGGACCACCGGCGCGTCCTGGCCGTGCTGCGGTTCCTCGGAGCGTCCCGGCGCTGACGGTTCAGGCGTTGCGCAGCGCGAGCCACGTGCACAGGCCGGCCAAGGCCAGTTCCGGAACCGCGCAGGCGACGGCCTGGGTGAATTCGGGGCCGGCCTGGGCGGTGAGGACGTCGAACCAGGCGTCCATCACCATGAGCGCCGCGACGGCCGACGCCGACAGGCGGGCGCGGTCGTCGCCGAGGTGGACCAGGCGCGCGGTGGTCGCGCAGCCGAGCGCGACCGTCAGGTCGAGCCCGATCCACGCGGCGGGCCAGTGCCGCACCTGCGTGGTCTCGGGCAGCGACCGGCCCAGCACGACCACCCACGGCACCAGGCCCGCGGCGACCGCGCCGAGCACCCTGGGGGCCCAGCCGACCCGCGACCGGGCCCGGGCGCCCGGCACCCCCTCCGTGCGTGGCGGCCGGGGCATCGTCGGAACGGTCATGGATTCCTCCACCGGAGTCGGGGTGCCGCCGGCATCGGCGGCCTGCGGGGAAAACCTTGCCGCCGCGGGCCGCCGAGATCAGTAGCCCGCGGTTCCGTCTTCGTGGTGGTGCCTGGTACCGGACCGGCCTGGTGCCTGCACGATGGCACCGCCGGTCCGGTCTCGAACAGCTTCGGACGATGGACACGGCACGACGTACGCGGACCGCGGGTCCGGCGGCTTCCGGTCGCGGTGCTGCGCTGCCTGTGGAAGGACAGACCACGCCTTCCGGTCCGGAGCGCCCGGACCGGCGGGCGCCGGCTGCGGCGGCCCGACCCGAACCGCCTACCGCGCCGCCGGTACCGCGGGACTCACCGGTGGCCCGCGTCGGCGAGGTGCGCTCCGCCCAAGGGAGTGCGCTGCGGGAAGATGACCCGGCGGCTGATCCGCCAGCCGCCGTCGTGGCGCCGCAGGCTGTCGAGGTGCGTCACGCTGGCGAATGTCCCGTCCGCCATGATGATGAACCCCTTGGACCGCGCGGTCGCCCGGTCGTCCCCCTCGCCGGTGACGACGATGTTCGTCACGTGGTGGGCGACGGGGTTGCCCGCGCCGAGGTGCAGAGCGGCGTTCCTGATCGCCTCGATCCCCTCGAAGGTTCCCACTCCGAGAGCGCTCATGTCGTAGACGACGTCCGGCGTGAAGATCTCCCCGAGCCGGTCCAGGTGGCCTTCGTCGAACAGCTGCCCGTGCAAGGCCAAGGTCTCGCCGATGGCCTGGCGGTCTTCCGCGTGCAACTCGTGTGCCATGGGTGGTCTCCGTTCGTTTTGGTACTCGGTACCATACCGTACTTCGTTCCTTTTGGAACGGCAAGCTATGCTGAAGTCATGACCTCGCCCCGTCCGCTCGTGGAGCGCAAGCAACGCCAGGCGCGAGCGCGCATCATCGAGGCCGCCCAGGAGCTGTTCTTCGATCGGGGCTTCGACGGCGTCTCGGTCGGCGACATCGCCGAGCGCGCCGAAGTCGGCCGCACCACGTTCTTCCGCCACTTCGGCGACAAGCAGGAAGTCGTGTTCGCCAAAGAGCGGGAACTGCTCGAGACGATCGCCGCGGCCGGCCGGGCGGACGACGTCGCAGCCGCACGAAACGTGACCGAGGCCGTCGAACAACTCCGCCCGGTCGTGCTCGCGATCTGTTCCCGGGCCGCCGCCGACCCGGAGGGGTACACCCGGCACTTCCAGCTCGTCGAGCAGCACCCGGAACTGCGCGCCCGCGACGCCGTGAAAGTGCAGCAGATGGCCGACGAGCTGGGCGACCTGCTCGTCGACCGGGGAACCGACGAGGCCACGGCCCGCTTCGCCGCGAACATCGCCATCGCCTGCTACCAGACCGCAAAACGCCTGGGCAACGACCCCCGCACCCTGGTGGAAGAGGTCCGGACCGCCTTCGGCCGGGCACTCACGCTGGGGACCGGCGCCGCCGGGTCCTGACGCCGGGACCGCCCGCGCCCTATCCGCCCGTGCAGTCTTCATGTCCACCCGTGCACCCGGGTGGGTCGCTCTTCTCAACGCGGCGGCCATTGGCCAGGATGGACGCCTGGGTGGCGAGGGAGGTCCTTCATGACGACGGTGCGCAACGAGGCCGACGCGCGGCGGCAGCTGCGCGCGGCGCGGGAGCACGAGCCGGACGAGCTGCTTGTCGTCGGCCCGGTGACCGGCACCGGCGGCATCGAACTCCACTACGACGGGGTCGACGACGTCAAGCGGGCCATCGACGAGCGCTACGACGAACTGAGCCGGCACCTCGAAACGGCCCGCGCCCTCGACACCGGACTGGCCGACGGCAAGGGACCGGTCGCCCACTGGATGCGCCGCTCGTTCGCCGTCCGCGGTGGCGCCGAAGCCGGCGGGGTCCAGGCCGCGCTGCGGTCGTACCTGGCCGAGCTCGCGACGCTGCGGCAGACGCTCGACACCGTCGTGACCATGCACCAGGGCAACGACGAGCAGGCCGCCGCGGCGCTGCCGACGGGGGACGCCGATGCCTGAGTTCCACTCGACGAACCACGCCCCGACCGCCCGGCAGCGGGCCAAGGCGCGGCGCGTCCGCCGGGAGAAGGCGGTCAACGACCGCGAAGCCACCTTCGGCCGGATCAACTGGGACAGCTACGAGCACCGCGAGCTGTGGGACATGGTGCAGTCGGCCGTCCCGGCGAAGCTCGGCCAGCACGCGGCCTGGTGGCACGAGGTGGCCGCCGGGGTCGGATCCGCGACCGAAGAGGTGGCGGCGCTGGTGCGGAAGCTGCGGGAGTCGTGGCAGGGGCCGTCGGCGGACCAGGCCGCGGAATCGGTGGACCGGCTGACCGGCTGGGCGACGACGGTGGGCGACAACGCCCGGCGCGTCGGCTCCGGCCTCGAGACGTACACGTCGGTGGTCAGCGAGGCCCGGAACCGGATGCCCGAGCCGGTGCACTACTGGGCCGAGCGGTGGTTCCGGCAGGGGTACGCGGTGAAGCGGCTCGACGGCCCCGAGGGCACCTACATGCTGGACCAGCTGCTCGACGACAAGCTGCCGACGAAGAAGGAAGCCGACGACGCCAAGGCCGCGGCCGTCCGGGTGATGGAACAGTACGAGAGCGCGAGTCACGACGTCCGCCACCGCCTGCCCCCGGAGTTCGACACGGCCCCGCCGGTGACCGCCGGCTCCGCACCGCCGCCGGTGGTCCGGACCCCGCAGGCCCCGCCGGTCCCCCGCGATCCGGCCCCCCACGATCCGGTCCCGCACGATCCGGTCGCGCCGCCGGCCGGGGGAGCCCACCACGAGCCGGACGACTCGACGTCGACGGCGTCCGCGCTGCCGCCCACGTTCACCGGCGCCGGCGTCCCCGGCGCGCTCGACGGGGTCATCGGCGCCACCGGGCCGGGTGCGACCGGCCCGGCTTCCGGCTTCGCCGGCGTCCCCGTGGCCGGACCGGCGGGCCCGGGAACGCCGGGTTCGGGGACGCTCGGCGAAGGCGGACGAGCCGGCGCGGGCCGGTTCGGCGCCGGGTCGGCGGGCTTCGGACCGGGCGGGACGGGCGGCCGCGGCCCGGCGGCCGGCTACGGCATGTACCCGCAGGGCCAGGGCACGCGGCGCGAGGAGGACACCGAGCACCGCGACAAGTACGCGAAGGGCTACGACCTGCTCGACGACCTCCCGCCGGCGTACCCCCCGGTGTTCGGGGAATGACCGGCTTCCACGTCGACCCGGTGGCCCTCGACGCGTTGGCGCTGCGCCTGGAGGACACGGCGGACGAGTACCGCGCGGCCGCGGCCGCGCTGGAGGCACCGGAGGCGCCGGGCGGTCTCGGCCCGGCACCGGTCTCGGCGGCGCTCACCGCGCTGACCGGCGCGTGGTCCGGCAGCATCCGAGCGGTGCAAACGGACTTCGCCGACGCGGCCGCCGGTGTCCGGGCGGCCGCGACGGCCTACCGGGCCACGGACGCCGCCGCGGCCGAGGAGCTGGGCCGGGCCGATGGCTGACTTCCGCGGCCTCGGCTTCGACCCCGTCCCCGGCAGTCCCGACGCGGCCGCCGAAGCCGCTCGGCGCTGCACCGCCGCCGCGGCCCGGCTCGGGGAAATCCCGTCCACCGGCCCGATCCCGGAGTGGGCCGGCCGGTCCGCGCAGGCGCTCGCGGACCGCGCCGGACGAGCCGCCGCCGGCCTGTCGGCCACCCGCGATGCCCTCCGTGCGGCCGCCGGGGTCCTCGAAGACTGGGCCGGCACCCTCCTCGCGCACCACCGCCGGGCCGAAGACCTCGACCGGCGCGCCACCGCCGCGCGCCGAGCCGTCACCGCCGCGCACGACGACGTCGAGCGGGCCGAAACCGAAGCCCAGTTCTCCCCCGTCACCCGGCCGAACCTCGCCGCCGCCCGCACCCGGCTCGCGGCCCGCCGGGACGACCTCGACCGCGTCCTCGCCGAAGCCCGCGACCTGGAACGCACCCACGGCACCGAAGCGAACCGCGTCGCCGAGCGGCTGAACGCCCTCGGCGACGGCTCCCCCGTGCCGGAAGCACCCGGCTTCGCCCTGGTGGCAACCCAGCTGGAGGCCTTCTCGGCCGCCGGAGCTCAGCTGGGCGCCACCGTCGCGCGCACCCCGAAAGCGCCGGTCACGCCGCCGGCCGGGGCCGTCAGCGCGTTCGCCGCGGCGCTGGGTGGCCGGTGAAACTGCCCGCCGTTCCGGGGATCACCCCGGTGAGCCTGGACTCGGTCGAACGCACCACCGCCGAGCTGCACGCCCTGATGGCCCGGCTGCGCGGTCCCGACGCCGCCCGCGACCTCGGGCTGGAGGCCGCGGCCGTCCAGTGCGCGGAGATCGCCCACGAGCAGCGGGCCGGGCTGCTCGCCGTCGTCGAACACCGCGACGCCGATCCCGCCCTGCTCATCGCCGGGGTCGTCCCGGTCGACGACCCCGGCGAGGCCGCCGGCCTCGGGTACTTCCTCGCGGACACCACCCCCGGCATCCGCGAGGTCAGCAACGCGCAGACCGGCCGCGGCTACCCGGTGGTGATCGTCGAGCGGATCGGCCTGTCCGGCGCGCAGCTGCAGGCCGTCGTGCTCGACCCGGACCGGCCGCGCGCGGCCGTGTTCACCCTGCACTCCCCCGGTGGCCGCGGCTGGCTGGAGGTCGCCGGGCTGGCCGGGACCCTCGTCGCCGGCATCGACCTCACCCCCGCAGCGCCCGCTCCCGGAACTCGCGCGGCGTCCGGCCGGTCGCCTGGCGGAACGTCCGCGAGAAGTGCGGGGCGCTGGTGAACCCGCACTCCCGCGCGATCTCGGCGATCCCGCGTCCCGCCTTCGCCGGGTCGGCCAGCAACGCCTTCGCGCGCTCGACCCGCAGGCCCTTGAGCCGTTCCGACACACCTTGGCCGTCGTCGAACAGCTGGTACAGCCGCCGGCGCGAGATGTACAGCGCTTCGGCGATCCGGTCCGCGCCGAGGGACTGCTCGCCCAGGTGGGCGCGCATGTACTCGAGCGCTTCCCGCCTGCGCGCCGCCAGCGCGTCGACGCGGTCGAGTTCGACGCGCAGCGCGCTCCGCAGCACCAGTTCGGCCAGGCCGAGCAGGTGGTGGGCGAGCCCGTGCGGGTCGAGCCGCGGCCCGGCCGCCACGACGTGCGCGACGGCGCCGGCGAACAGCGACCGCAGCGGCGCGTCGACCTCGACCGGCCGGAACATCAGCGGCCGCAGCTCGGCGAAGGAGATCGACAGCTTCGCCGCCGCGACGGTCAGCATCACGACGCCGGACGGCTGCAGGTGCAGCGTCGCGTCGGCGAACGTCAGCTTCGCGCCGGACTCGGCGACCGCCCGCGGGACCGGGCAGCGCAGCAGCAGCTGGACGTCTTCGGGGTCGCGGCGGCCGCCGAGGATCGCGGCGCGCGCGGCCGCCGCGCCGGACGCGCGGACGACGAGGTACCCGCTCGCGGGGACGTCCATCGACTGCGGCTCGGCCATCGGCACCATCGTGCCCGACGGCGGCCGCTCGGCACGGGAAGGGGGACCATGGCGCGGCGCACCGCGACGGCGGCGGGAGTGATCCTGTCGCATCTGGAATTCGATCTCCTCTGGGAGGACCTGGGACCGGGCGGGCCGCCGCCGTACCCGTTCGACGTGCCGTCGCACGGCGCGACGCACGCCGAACGCGACGAACTGGGCGTCCGGGTGTTCGCCGGTCTCGCCGAAGCGGGCTTCACCGACGGCGAGGACGTCGACCCGGAACTGGCGGACCTGGTCGGGCTGCTGGGTTCGCCTGCCTTGAGCATCGACGCCCTGGTGCTCGGTGAAGCGCCGTGGCGGCTGCTCGCGGCGGCTCGCCCCGGCGCCGGCGTGCTCGCCGTGCTGGACGAGCGCGACCTGGTGCTGGAGCCGGTGCGCCCGGACGACCTGGTCCCCGCGGTGGCCCGGATGGCAGGCGACGCCGAAGCGGGCCCGGGTGACCAGCTGCGGCTGCCGCGGGCGGCGTATTCGGCGGCGATGGACGCGTACGCGCGCAGCGGGTACGACGCGTTCGAGCGGGCACTGGGCACGGCCGGGATCACCGGCCGCGCGGTCCGTCCGCTGGCGACGCTGGTGACGGCGCAGCGGTACGCGGCCGGCCAGCTGGCGGCGACCGGGTCGGCGGGCCGGAGCCCGGTGCTGGCGTGGTTCGACACCGCGGCCGGCCGGTACGCGGTGACCCCGGAGGACGTCGGCGGCGAGCCGTGGGTGACGGTGACCCCGGCCGGCGGCGCGTGGCTGGCCGACCGGCTGGCCCGCATGGTCGACGACGTCCGCTGAGCCCGTCTCCCGCGGCTCGTCACGTCGCCCAGGTCGCCGGGGCCCAGGAGTCGGGTTCTGGCGGGCGGGCGGCCGGCTCGGGCTCGTCCGGGAGCAGACCGCCCAGCAGCTCACGCCCCTGCCGCAGGGCGTCGACGCCCGCCTCCGCGGCCAGGCGCCGGATCAGCCCGGCCAGCTCCCCCGGCGGCTTGGTCAGCGCCCGCCGGTCGAACCGCAGGTCCACCAGCGCGCCGTGCAGGTCGACCACCACCGCGACGCCGTCGTCCGCGGCGGCCGCGCGGATCGCCGCCAGCCGGGTTCCGTAGCCGGGGTCCGGTGCCGCGAACGCGTCGTCGGCCAGTTCCACCGCCGTCCGGTTCACTGGGCCCGCCAGCTGTCCGGCGTGGTTTCTTCCGCGGCTTCCCCCGGTTCCGGCAGCCCGAGGGCCTCGACGCCGTCGTGGGCGTGCCACAGGGAAGCCGTGGCCCGCGCCGACGCGGTCGCGGTCAGCAGCAGGATCCGGCGTGCCAGTTCGTCCGGCTCCAGCCGCAGCGCCGCGGCTTCCAGGGTCAGCTCCTGCAGCGCCCCGCCGGGCGCGACCTCCACGGCGACCGTCCGGTCGGCGGCTTTTCCGGTGATCACGGGTGCACCCCTCCGTAGAACGTCGACGCCGAGAGCGGGTGCGTGTTCCGGCGGACGGCGTCCCCGGAGTTGCCCTCGATCATCGTGACCTGGTTCCCTTCGACCTTCTCGACGATGCCGATGTGCGTGCTCGTCGACGTGTTCTGCGGGCCGGTGCCGAAGATCAGCACGTCACCCGGCTTCGCTTCGTGCAGCGCGTGCTTGCCGTAGGCGTGCCCGTTGCGCTCACCCCAGTGGTAGACGTCGCCGCTGAAGGGCAGGACCGGGATCTTCACCCCGGCCTTGCGCCACATCGCCGTCGCGAACGACGAGCACCACGCGGCGGTCGGCCCGTACGGGTTCCGGTTGCTGCCCGGCGGGTTCTCGCGCGTGCCCAGTTCCTTCCGCGCCGCGTGGACGATCTCCGCGCCCCGCCCCGGACCTGCCTTCGCGGGCGCTGTTCCGGCAGGCACCGTCTTGTCCACGACCTCGTCGTGGGCCAGGTCCTTCCGCAGCCCGTGCAGCTTCTTCGCCGCGGCCTTGAGTTCCGCGTCGACGTGCCGCAGGGTCGAGGCCGACTGCCGGGTGTACCGCGGCGCCAGGTCGGCGGCGTGCCCGACGGCCCGCATCAGCGCCGCCTGCGTCCCGGCCGCGACGCCGGCGTCGAGGACCTGCTTGGCCCGGGCGGCGTACTCGTCGACCAGCCGCTGCACCGCCGTGTGCCCGCTGTCCACTGTGGACGCAACGTGCGCGACGACCTTCTCCGCCGCCGCGCCGGCCGCGCCGGTGATCCGCAGCTCCTTCGTCAGTTCCGCGCTCTGGCGGTGGAAGCCGTCGGCGCCGCAGCCACGCCAGTGGTCCAGGACCGTGCGGCTTTCCTTGTGGTAGGCGTCGTGCTGGGCGCCCAGCGTGCCGGCCACCTGGTGCAGGGCGTATTCGGCGCGGACGGCGTCTTCGGCCTTCCCGGCGAGCTTGTTGCGGTGCGCAATGAGGTCCTTCGCGAAGGACCGCGCGAGCGCGGCGGTGTCCATTTCAGCCCTTCCCGTTCAGAGCTGCGGCGGTGGCCGTCTCGTGGTCGCGATAGGTCTTCGCGGCTTTCCCGGCGGCCGACGCGAGCCCGTCGGCGTGCGCACCGACGCCGCCGACCTGCCGCTGCAGCGCCAGGCCGAACCCGGCGAGGGCGTCGGCGAACCCCGACTCGTCGCCGATCTTCCCGAAGCTGTCACGGGCGATCTCGCGGACGTCACGCAGTTGCCGGCTCGCGGTGCCCAGCGCGTCGGCGACGTGCCGGGTCCGGTGCACGTAGGAGTGCAGCACCGCGTCGTCCACCCGCAGCGGGCCGCCACCCGCGCTCGCGCCGGTCTGCCCGTGGTGCTCCGTGACGTCTTGGGCGGCCTTGCGCGCGGCCGTCAGGTGGTGCTTGTAGGCGCCGTTCAGGTAGGTCGACCAAGGCGTGAAGTCGTGGCCGTCGCCCGAGATGCGGTTCGCGACCCGCGCGTTGGTGGCCGGGTCGAACAGCTGGTCGTCGGACTTCAGGTGGTACTGCCGTCGCCGTTCCGGGCCGAGCGCGCCCAGCATGTTGATCTGCCAGAGGCCGTAGGAATCATCCGGCGGGGTGGCGTTGTGCGCGGTGGTCCGCCCGCCGGATTCGGCCAGCGCGACGGCGACCGCGGTGGTCAGGCCCCGGCCGCGGAACCCGGCCGCGTAGGCGTGCCGGGCGATCTGCTCGGCGCTCAGCTTGGTCATGGTCCGACCTTGCCGGTCCGGGGCACCGGTCCGGTAGGCGCGCTGCACACCGGGACAACCCGGCTGCACACGTGGCTCGGCGGAAGCCGTCCTCTGCGGAGAACGGCACCCGACCTCTCAGCGTTTTCACAGCGTCTTTGCGGAAAGGTTCGGCGCCGTCCGTCGTGTGGGAGGTTTTCGTGGACGACCCGCTGACCCGGCGCCGCCTGTTCGGGGTGGCGCTGGGCGCCGCCGCGCTCGCGGCGTGCTCGGCACCCGGGCAGACCCCGGCTCCGGTCGGCTCCACTCCTCCCACCGCGGGGCCGCCGTCTTCGAGCACGCCCTCGCCGTCGTCTTCGGCGCAGCCGCACGGGCCGGCCACCGAGCTCGTCCGCTCCGCTTCGGGGCGGCCGCAGGTCGCGCTGACGTTCCACGGCGCGGGCGACCCCCAGGTCACCCGGCAGGTGCTGGACGTCGTGCACCAGCACGGCGCGCGGATCACCGTGCTGGCCGTGGGCACGTGGCTCGCCGAGCACCCCGACGCCGCCCGGATGGTCCGCGACGGCGGGCACGAGCTGGGCAACCACACCTGGAGCCACCCGGCTCTCTCGGGGTACGCGGCCGAGCCGATGTACGCGGAAATCCAGCGGTGCCGGGACAAACTGGTCGAACTGACCGGCTCGCCGGGGAACTTCTTCCGGCAGTCACAGGGTCAGCACGCCACCCCCGGCGAACTCGCCGAAGCGGGCAAGGCGGGCTACGCCCGGGTGCTGTCCTACGACATCGACTCCCTGGACTGGAAGGATCCCGGGCCCGCCGCCATCCGCGCGGCGGTGGCGAAGGCCCGCGCGGGCAGCGTGGTCAGCATGCACCTGGGCCACCCGGGCACGGTGGCCGCGCTCCCCGGCATCCTGACCGCGCTCGCGGACCGCGGCCTCGCCCCGGTCACCGCGTCGGACCTGCTGGCGTAAGCGGATGCGCGTCCGGCTGACCGCCGTGGTCCTCAGTGCCTTCCTCGCTGCCGTCCTCGCCGCCGGCTGCTCGTCCGACGCCGGCTCGTCCATGCCCGGCATGCCGGGGATGAGCGGCGGACCGGGCACGTCCGTGCCCCGGCTGCCCACCCCGCCGGTGCCGGCGGCGAACCCGCTGCCCGGCATGCCCCCCGTTCCCGACCCGCACGACGTCGACGCCGCGGCGGGCGCCGGCATGCTCTCCCCCGCCGTCGCCGGCGACAAGCCGCTGGTCTACGTACCGCACAGCGGCTCGGGCGACGTCTGGGTGATCGACCCGGCGACCTTCGGCGTCGTCGCGAAGTACCCGGCGGGCAAGGAGCTGCAGCACGTGGTGCCCTCGTGGGACCTGCGCACGCTGTACGCCACCGACGACCGCGGCGACCACGTGCTGCCGTTCGACCCGAAGACCGGGTTGCCGGGCAAGGCGTTCCCGGTCGTGGACCCGTACAACATGTACTTCACCCCGGACGGCCGGTACGCGATCTCGGTGGCCGAGCGGCTGCGCAAGCTGGTCTGGTACGACCCGCACACCTGGCAGGCCCACGACGAAACACCGGTGCCCGAGTGCGCCGGCATCGACCACGCGGACTTCTCCCCCGACGGCCGCACGGCGGTCTTCACCTGCGAGTTCGCCGGCCGCGTCGCGGTGGTCGACGTCGTGACGCACCACCTGCTGCGGATGATCGACATGCCGCACCGCAACACGCGCATGGGCCCGCAGGACATCAAGCTCGCGCCGGACGGTTCGGTGTACTACATCGCGGACTCCGACGCGAACGGCCTCTGGGTCCTCGACGGCGCCGCGACGAAGGTGCTCCGCTTCATCCCGACCGGCCGCGGCGCGCACGGGCTGTACCTGTCACGGGACGCGAAGCAGCTGTACGTGACCAACCGCCACGAGGGCAGCGTCAGCGTGCTCGACGCGTACACCGGCGCGCCGCTCACGACCTGGCACATCCCGGGTGGCGGCAGCCCGGACATGGGCAACGTGACCGCCGACGGTACGCAACTGTGGCTCTCCGGCCGCTACGACCGGGCCGTGTACGTGCTGTCCACAAAGGATGGCGCACTGCTGGCGAAGATCCCCGCCGGGAACGAGCCGCACGGCCTGTGCGTCTGGCCGCAGCCGGGCCGGTACTCGCTGGGGCACACGGGCATCACCCGGTGAGCCCCGCGCGTTCGGCCGATTGACCGCTGCAGTCAGCGGCCGGTCACGGCCTTGGCGGGGACCAGGTAAGGCCCTCGCCGGCCGTGCGGACCCGGCGCGGCGGCCACCGGATCCGGCTGCCCGGCGGGCAACCCGCTCTCCCCCTCGGCGACAACGCACCCGGCCGAGGGCGGCGGAGGGCGGCGAGTGGGTGTGCCGAACGCGTGCTCCCCAGTGGCCACCACGCCATGATGGGCCGGTTTCCGGCCGCGAAATGCGGCCCATGACGCAACCGGAACGGCTCGAACCCGACGAGTGGGAGAACTTTCTGCCCGCGCTCACCGATTGGGCGGCCGTTTCACCTCGCAGCCAGGGATATCCGGCGTAGTCGAGCCGGCTCGGGGATCAGCCGCAGGGCACCGTGAGTTCGCGGTCGACGGCGGTGTAGGTGTTGGTTGCGGTGCCGTTGCACTGGTACTGCACGAAACCTTGGCCGCTGGCCACCACCTGCGGCGCGCCGTCGACCACCCGTGAAATCGACACCGGCAGCGGGATGATGGGCCCGAGCGGGAAGTAGGAAATCTCGTTCACCGCGGTCAACGTGGTGGCGGTGGCGGAGAAGTTCCGGATCACCCCGGCGGCGTGGGCGGGGGCGGTGGTGGCGCCGGTCAGCAAGGCGATTCCCGACGCGATCACGGCGATTCGACGAGGCATGACTACCGTTCTAACACCGCCACCGGGAACTGTCTGCCACCATTCGCGGCCCCCTCCGACAATGCGACGCGGGCACCAGCCCGCGGCGAAGATCCGGATTCCCGGCGGCGAATCGTGCGGGTTATCCGTCGGCGGGCGGGCGGCGCAGCCCGGCCAGCAGGAGCGTCACGACACCGTCGGCCTCGGTCCGCCAACCGGGGCGGTCGTGGGCCGCGCCGATGCCGTGCAGGGCCATCATCACCGCGCCGGCATCCACGTCGTCGCGGACCGTGCCGTCCCGCACGGCGGCGGCCACCAGGTCGGTGACCGCCTCTTCCAGCGCCCGGCTGCCTTCGGCGAGGGCGCCGGCGCGATCGGCCCACAGCGTGGCCAGCGTTCGGGCGAGGCCCTCGTGGGCGGCGATGTGGTCGACCATGTCGCGCAGGAAGGTCGCCAGCGCCTCCGCCGGGGGCAGCGTGGCCTGCAGTTCGCGGGCGCGGTTGCACAGCGTGGCGACCTCTCCGCGGTAGACCGCCTCGGCCAGCGCCTCCCGGGTCGGGAAGTGGCGGTACAGCGTGCCGGTGCCGACCCCGGCCAGCCGGGCGAAGTCGTCGAAGCGCAGGTCGAAGAAGCCTCCGGCGTCGAAGACCTCCCGGGCCTTGGCGAGCAGGGCCTCGCGCTTGCGCCGGGCGTCGGCCCGCAGCGGCTTGTCGGCGGTCATGCGCTCCCTCGCGTTGACAACTGGAGATGACCTCCATATTTTCGAAGTGGAGATGACCTCCAGATCGAGCCTACCCCACGAGGTGCAGCGTGAAGATCCTGATGTTCGGCCGGGGCGCGGTCGCCACCGTCTACGGCTGGGCCTTGGAACGGGCCGGGCACGACGTCGAGTTTTACGTCCGGCCGGGCCGCGCGGTGACGTACGGGAACACAGTGGACCTCGACCTGCTCGACGCGCGGCGCCGGCGGTGGGGGCAGCGCGTCGTCGAAACGTGGCCGGTGCGCCTGCGCGAGACGCTGGAGCCGGACCACGGCTTCGACCTCATCGTGCTCAGCGTCCCGCACCACCGCCTCGCCGGAGCGGCGGAATTCCTGGCCCCGCGGATCGGCCGGGCCACCGTGCTGGTCTTCGGCAACCTCTGGGCCGAGCCGGCGGCCGCGATCGGCCCGCTCCCCCTCGAGCGGGTTGCCTGGGGCTTTCCCGGGGCAGGCGGCGGTTTCGGAGAAGACGGCGTGCTCCACGGGGCACTGCTGCCTTCGGTCGTCTTCGGCACCCTGGGCAAGCCTCCGACCGACCGGGAACAGGCCGTGCGCCGGGCGTTTCGCGACGCCGGGCTCCGGATCAAGGAGCAGCCCGACTTCCGCGGCTGGCTGTGGGTCCACTTCGTGTCGGACGCCGGCCTGTTCTCGCAGGGCCTGCGGCGGGGATCGCTGTCCGAACTGACCGGGGCAAGGCGCGACCTGCGCGAGGCACTGCTGGCCGGCCGCGAACTGCTGCCGCTGCTCCGGGCGCGCGGCATCGACCTGCGCCGCCACCGGGGCGGTGTGCTCCCGTTCCGGGCGCCCACCTGGCTGACGGCCCCCGTGCTCGCCTGGCTGACGGCCCGGGTCGCGCTCGCCCGCGTGAGCCTCACGGCGCACTCCGACGCGGGCGCCGAGGAGCCGCGCGAGATCTGCCGGGACACCCTGGCCGAAGCCCGGCGGCTGGGCGTCTCGGTACCGCGGCTGGAAGCGGCGGAACCGCACTTCGCCCGTGCGGGTGCCGTGGGCGTTCGGGAAACCCGGACGAGCTCGACTCCGGCCAGGGGATGCCGCCGGTCCGTGTAGCCTGAGGTCCGTGTTCACGAAGTGAACACCGATTCCAGACTTCCGGCGGAGGCACCCCGTGACCAAACCGACGCGGTCCCCGGAGGCCCGCGCGGACCAGGCGGACATCCAGGCGGTGAGCCGGGTCAGCCAGATCCTCTCGCTGTTCGACCCGGCGACCCCCGAGCTGACCGCCGGGGAGGTCGCCGAACGGCTCGGCCTCAACCGCACCACGGCGTACCGGTACTGCACCTCGCTCGTCGCCGCCGGCCTGCTCGAACGCAGCGCCGACGGCGGTTACGTGCCCGGCGGGCTGCTGCTGCAGCTCGGCGCGTTCGCGATCGGGCACCGGCGGGTCGTCAACCTCGCGCCGCGGCACATGCAGGCGCTCTCGCGCGCCACGCAGACCAGCGTCGTGCTCAGCCTCTGGGGGCTCACCGGCCCGGTGGTCTCGCGGGTCGAGGAGAACGCCTCGACCATCGTCATCGTGTCCGTGCGGGTCGGCAGCCACCTGCCGCTGGACACCGCGCAGAGCAAGGTCTTCCTCGCCTACCACGCCGACCAGCTGTCGATGGAACGCCTGATCGGCACCCTGTCCGGCCCGGCGCGCGACGAGCTGCGCGCCGACGTCGAACGCGTGCGCGCGGCCGGCCACTGCTCCGCGATGAGCACGCCCGGCATCGTCGCGGTGGCCGCGCCGGTCTTCGACGAGTACGGCATCTGCGCCACGATCGCGATCGTGGGCCCGGACAACACCCTGTCGATGGGCGACGACACGCCCGAGCTGCGGGTCGTGGTCGACACCGCGCGCGAGCTCACCCACGAGCTGGGCGGGCACTACCGGCCCGACGACGTCCAGCGGGCGGTGTAGGGCGGCTCCACTCAGGACAGTGCCGTTCAGGACAGTGCGGGAATCGTGCTGTCGTCGGACATGTCGACGTCCTTGGTCTCCGGGCCGAGGAAGCCGCCGAGGCTGATCAGCAGGCCGGCGAGGACGATCAGGACGCCCGGAGCGAGGTGCGCGGGCACGACCCCGTCGAACCGCTGCAGGTAGAACTGGTAGAACGCCGGGGCGATCAGCGCGAGGCTGTAGCCGACGCCGTAGCCGGTCGAGCGGATGCTCGCCGGGAACCGCTCGGTCAAGTACGCCGCGATCGGGCCGAACGTGCCGACGGTGAACACCCCGATGAGCACGCCGAAACCGAGCGCCGCGCCGAAGCCGCCGTTCGAGGCCATCAGCAGCGTGTAGGAACCCGCCCCGACCACGACCATCGACAGGCCGTAGCCGATGTAGAACCGGCGGCGGCCGATGCGCTGGGACAGCACCCCGAACACCGGGTAGGACAGCGCGGCGGCCGCGTTGATGACGAGCATGGTCATGGTGACCTCCTTGCTCGACAGGTCCAGGTGCGCCTTCAGCTGCGCGGGCGTCACGGCGGCTTCCATGTTGGTCGCGAGCCAGGTGCCGGTCATCAGGACGAACACCTGGCCCAGCGCCCGCGGGTACTTCCGCAGCAGCCGGACGAACGGCAGCCTGTGCTTCTCGCCGGTCACTTCGGCCGGCGGCTCGTGGACCTGCTTGCGGTAGTAGCGGAACAGCACGGCCGCCAGCGCCGCCCCGACGAAGAACGGGATCCGCCAGCCCCACTGGACGTACGCGCTGTGCAGGCCGGCGGACGGCAGCAGCTGCAGCATCAGCAGCGTGATCGCGGCGATCACCGCGTACGCGGCGGGCGAGGTCGAGGTGATGATCGAGGCGTAGAGGCCGCGCTTGTGCTTCGGGCTCCACTCCATCGCCAGCGGCACCGCGGTCGTGTACTCGCCGCCGAGGAAGATCCCGTCGACGAACCGCAGGGCGATGAGGAGGCCGACCGACCACATCCCGATCGTCTCGTGCCCGGGCAGGCAGGCGGTCAGCAGCGTGATGGTGCCGAACCCGCCGACCGCGACCAGCGTCGTCCGCTTGCGCCCGACCGTGTCGGCGAAGTGGCCGAAGACGATCGCGCCGAGCGGGCGGCCGATCAGCGTCGACGCGAACACCAGGGACGCCAGCAGCGCGGCCGTGCTCGCGCTGAGGTTGGCGGCCTGGAAGTACGCCGCGGCCGGGGCCAGCACGACGATCGGCAGGTAGATGTCGAACTGGTCGACGAAGTAGGCGAGCGTCCCGCCGCGGATCGCGGCACGCACCTTGGCCGTGTCCGGGCCGTGCGGGGTTCCGGGACGGGCGGCCGTCCCCGCGGCGCTGGGCGGTGTGGACATCGGCGTCCTCCGTTGCTCCGAACTGAGTGTTCACGAAGTGAACGTCAGACACTCTAAATATGCGCTCGTCGAGATACAAGAGCGGTCGAAGGGTTGACAGGCGGTCTTATAGTGAACTTTGACTTCATAATGCGAACGGAAGGCTGCTCATGAGCCAGCGCCCCGCCATCGCCGCCGTCCTGGACGGCCTGGTCGACATGCACGTCCACTCCGGCCCCAGCCCGTTCCCCCGGCGGTTCGACCACGTCGAGGCCGCGCGGGACGGCGCCCGGATCGGGATGCGCGCCATGGTCGCCAAGTCCCACCACCACAACACCCAGATGGACGTCCTCGCGATGAAAGGCCGGCTCGCCGAGGTCGAGGCGCAGGTCTTCGGCGGTATCGCACTCAACAGCACGGTCGGCGGGCTCAACGTCCACGCCGTGCGCATGACCCTGCGCATGGGCGGCAAGGTCGTCTGGTTCCCGACCATCTCCTCCGGACGGCACCTCGACTGCCACCCCGAGGACGGCGCCTTCCCGACCACCACCGTCCCGCTGACGCTCGAGCGCATCGACATCGTCGACGGCGAAGGAGCCATCAAGCCCGAAGCGATCGAGATCCTCGACGAGATCAAGGAGCAGCAGGCCGTCCTCAACGGCGGGCACATGTACCCCGAGTACATCAAGACGCTGTTCGGGGAGGCGCACGAGCGCGGCCTGGAGCGGATGGTCGTCAGCCACCCGGACTTCGTCATCGGCGCGGACCCGGCCCTGTGCCGCGAGCTGATCGAGCTCGGCGCGTTCATCGAGCACGAGGTCGGCATGTACGACCCCGAAGGCACCCAGAAATGGGACCCGAAGAACCTGCTGACCTGGATCGAGACGCTCGGCCCGGAGCACACCGTGCTGGCCTCGGACTTCGGCCAGCAGGCCAACCCGAAGCCGGTGGACGCGTGGCTGCGCGTCGGCGAGGCGCTGCTCGACCTCGGACTGCCGGAGAAGGACCTGCGGCGGATGGTCCGGGACAACCCGGCGTACCTGCTGAACCTCGACGCCTGAAAGGACGCGACCGTGTACGGAAAAGACGATCCCCGCTCGGGCCTGGCGACCGCGGCCCGGCCCGACAGCGGCGACGCGATCGCGCCCGCGCAGTACCTCGACCTGTGGGAGACCCCGGTCGTGCGGGCGCAGAACGTCGTCCTCGTCCACACCGACGCCCGCGACGGCGACGACCTCGACAACGGCACCCTGGACGGCGAGCTGGCGATCGTCGTCACGGACGCCTCCCCCGCCTTCACCGTGCTGACCGGCGACGGCGCCATCCGGATCGCCGAACCCGGGCTCGTCGTCGTCCCGCCGGGCGCGTCGCGGATCAGCGTCCACGGCGACGGCCCGCTCGTCCGGCTGGTCGAGGCGACCGAAGCAGCCTGGCGGGATCGTGCCGCCAACGCCGACGCGTACGCCGAGGACCACCCGCGCGTCACGCTGCTGGAACGCTGGCCGGCCCCCGCGGAAGCGCGGGTCCGGTTCTACCCGTTGTCCGAGGTGCCCGAGGACCCGAAGCGGTTCGGCCGGATCTTCCGCACCCGCTCGTTCATGGTGAACTTCCTGCCGCTGCAGCACGGACCCCGCGACCCGCGCAAGCTCTCACCGCACCACCACGACGACTTCGAACAGCTTTCCCTGGCCGTGCAAGGGGAATACGTGCACCACATCCGCACGCCGTGGCTACCCGACCGCACCACCTGGCGCGAGGACGAGCACGTCCGGATCGGCAGCCCGTCGGTGACGATCATCCCGCCGCCGACCGTGCACACGTCCGAAGCGAGCGACCCGGGCGTGAACCAGCTGATCGACATCTTCAGCCCGCCGCGCGTGGACTTCTCGGAGAAACCGGGCTGGGTCCTCAACGCCGACGACTACCCGATGCCGTGAGCGGGCGGACTGGTGGCGGGCTGTTCACCCGTCCCGCCACGCCCGTCGGGACCTGGCTGAAGATCGCCTCGACCGAGCCGGCCGAGATCATGGCGTTCGCCGGGTTCGACTTCGTGGTCGTCGACCTGGAGCACGCGCCCCTCGACCTGGTGACCGCCTACCGGCTGATCAACACCGCCGCGGCGGCGGGAATGACGCCGATCGTGCGGGTGCCGGACAAGACGCCGTCGACGATCCAGAAGGTCCTCGACGCGGGGGCGATGGGCATCCTCGTGCCGCACGTGGACACGGTCGAGGAGGCGGCGGCGGTCGGGCGGGCGTGCCGGTTCCCGCCCCACGGCGTCCGCGGCGCCGGCGGCACCAGCCGGGCCGGGGCGTGGGGGCTGAAGCCGAACGCCGAGTACCTGGCGGCCGGCAACGACGACGTGTTGTGCATCCCGCAGCTGGAAAGCGTGGAGGCGATCAAGGCCGCACCGGAGATGCTCGCACTGGACACGGTGGACGCGGTGTTCGTCGGCGCGGCGGACCTGTCGCTGTCGATGGGCTCGACCCCGGCGTCGCCCGAGGTGCTCGACCTGGTCGCCTCGGCGATCGCGGCCGCGCACGCCGCCGGGAAGCGCTGCGGGCTGGCGTTCGGCGGGGTGCCGGAGAAGGCCGCGCAGGCGGTGCGCGACGGCTGCGACTTCGTGCTGCTGAGCAACGACACGACGATGCTGGCCGACGCGGCCCGCGGCCTGGTCCGGGCGTTCCGGGACTTCGCCGAAAAGGAGAACTGATGCGCACGGCCGAAAAGGTCATCATCACCACCGCCGTCACGGGCTCGGTGAACGTCCCGTCGCAGAGCCCGTACTTGCCGCTTTCGGCCGACGAGGTGGCCGATGCCGCGTTGGCGGCCGTCGAGGCCGGGTCGGCCGTCGTGCACCTGCACGCGCGGGAGCCCGACGGGCGGCCGACGCCCGATCCCGGCGTGTTCGAGAAGATCGTCGGGCGGATCACCGCCGAGACCGACGCCGTCATCAACATCACCACCGGCGGCGCGTCCTCGATGACGATGGACGAACGGCTCGCGGCCGCCTACCGGCTGCGGCCCGAGCTGGCGTCGATGAACATGGGATCGATGAACTTCGTCTACTCCGGCATCGCCGAGAAGGTGACCGAGTGGAAGCACGACTGGGAAAAGCCGTACGTGCTCAACACCTACTCGAAGCCGTTCGTGAACACGTTCGACAAGATCGAGCACACGCTGCGGACGCTCGGCGAGTCCGGGACCCGGTTCGAGTACGAGTGCTACGACATCGGGCACCTGTACTCGCTGGCGTACTTCGCCGAACGGGGCCTGGCGAAACCGCCGTTGCTGATCCAGGGTGTGTTCGGCGTTCTCGGCGGGATCGGCGCCGACCACGCGAACCTCGAGCACATGGTGCGGATCGCGGACAAGCTCTTCGGCGACGACTACGCGTTCTCGGCGTTCGCCGCCGGCCGTGACCAGCTGAGCTTCGGCACGCACAGCGCGTGGCTCGGCGGCCACGTACGGGTCGGCCTGGAGGACAGCCTGTGGATCGGCAAGGGGAAGCTCGCGGAGAGCAACGCCCAGCAGGTCCGCAAGATCCGGGCGGTGGTGGAAGATCTCGGCAAACCGATCGCCACGCCGGCCGACGCGCGCGCGATGCTGGCACTGCGAGGAGGAGCGGCATGAGCCTGTTGACGGGGAAGGTGGTCCTGGTCGTCGGGGCCAGTTCGGGCATCGGCGCGGACGCGGCGCGCGTGTTCGCCGCGGACGGTGCTTCGGTGATGCTGGTGGCCCGGCACGAAGAACCGCTGGCGAAACTGGCCGCCGAGCTCGGCGACCACGACGTCGCCTACACGACCGGTGACGTCTCTTCGGCGTCCGATGTGGACAGTTTCGTGTCGGCGACGGTCTCGCGCTTCGGCCGCCTGGACGGCGCGTTCAACAACGCGGCGATGGGTGGCGGCGGGCGGCTCGACCGGGTGTCCGAAGCGGACTTCGACCGGATCATGGCGGTGAACGTGAAGGGCACGTGGCTGTGCCTGCGTGCCGAGGTCGCGGCGATGGAGGGCCAGGGCTCCGGCTCGATCGTGAACGTCAGCAGCATCGGCGGCCTGCGGGGAAGCCCGGGCATGGGCGCCTACCAGGCGACGAAGCACGCGGTGATCGGCCTGACCCGCACGGCCGCGCACGACTTCGGCCCGCTGGGCATCCGGGTCAACGCGCTCGCCCCGGGCCCGACGGAGACCCCGATGCTGGACGAGCTGCGCCGCACGATCCCGGGCGGCGTGGAAGCCCGCATCGCGGCGACACCGTTGCGAAAAGCCGGCACGGGAGCGGAAGTCGGCTCGGCGGCGGCGTTCCTGCTGAGCGACCGGGCCGGCCACCTGAGCGGCGTGGTCCTCCCGGTGGACGGCGGCTTCACGGCCTGACCGCCGTCCGGGGCCCGGACCGCCGGTGCGGGGGCGGCCTTCACACTTCGCGGACCGTCTCCGCCACGAACCCGGCCAGCACGAGCCGCCCCGAGCAGCGGTTGTGGCCGGACGCCGTCGCCGGTGTGCGCCGGACGACGACCTCGTACCGGTGGGCTCCCGCGGTCACCAGCACCTTGCGGACGTCGCCGCCCGGCTCCTCGCCGGTGGCGAGCACCTCGTCGATGCCGCGCAGACCGGTGCGGCCGCGGATCTCGATCTCGGCGAACTGCGACCACGGGCTGTCCGCCGACGTGCGGCCGCGCAGGTGCTCCAGGCGGACGTTGCCGCCCCGCGCTTCCTTGGCGACGAGGTCGGCCTCGGGCACCGCGAGGCTGCCGTGGAGGTAGCCGTCGGGCACCGTCAGCAGGTTGCCCGCCCAGCGGTCGCCGCCGACGTGGCTGACCTCCCAGACCCGGCCGGGGTGGTTCTGCGCCAGCCCGGTCGCCACCGGGCGCCCGAAGACCGCGCAGCACATGTCCTTGCTGCCGTGCGTGCACACGAGGAAGAGCGGGCCGGACACCGGCTCGCCGTGCCCGCCGCGCCCCGCGGCGACGGCTTCGAGATCGAGGCCGGCGAGTTCGCCGAGGTCGGCGACGTCGAAGCGTTCGAGCCAGCGATGCCCCGGCCGGCCGCTGGCGACGAAGACCGCGCGGGACGCGCCGGGTACCCGCGCGTGCCGCCCGGGCTTGCGGACGAGCAGCGGGCGGAGCCCGGCCTCGCGGGCACTCTCCAGCCGCGCCGCCGGGAACGCTTCGGCCATCACGTGTTCGAGCGCGTCCGGCCCCCAGGCGCCCGGCTGCTCGACGAGCAGCCACGACGTCATGCGGGCCGCGGTGCCGGCGGGCTCGCCGCCCAGCTCGCGGGTCAACGCCGCGCACGCCGGCGCGGCGCCCGGACCCGGGAGGCAGGTTCCCGCCTCAGCCAAGGACTTAGGCATGCCTAAGTGTACCCGAACACCCGTGCCTCAATCCTCCGGTGTGACGACTGTGACGAGCTTGTCGCCGGGATCAGCTCGATCGAGGAAGTCACCCCACCGCCACCAGCCCCTGGGTGACGAGTTCGCCCAGCAGCGCCCGCACGGTCGGCCGGTCCACGCCCACCGCGGCGTCGGCCAGTTCCTTGAACGGCTGCGGACGGCCGCCCAGCAACGCCACCAGCACCGGCCGCGCCGCCGGCGCGAACACCAGCCGTTTTCCGGCGCCGACCAGGGCGACGGTGCCTTCGCCGTCGACCAGGGCGGCCCGGGGGGCGAGCAGCCGGACCTCGAAGTCGTCGTCCGGCGGCAGCAGCTCCGCCGTCGCCGACCACGGCAGCCCGACGCGGGTCTGGGCCGGGGCCTGGGCGTCGCGGTCGGCGAGGAACCGGTCGACGAGGTCGTCGCCGGTCAGCTCGGCCAGCCTGCTCCGCAGCTCCGCGGACCGCTCGGCCCGGGCGGCCGGACCGGCGAACCGGGGCAGGTCCCGGCGGCACAGCTCGTCGGCCCGCAGCTGGTCGGCCAGCCACGCGACGAGGTCCACGCCGGTCGCGGCGTTGAACCCGATCGTCAGGTGCAGCGACTCCTCGCCGACGGCCGACACGTCGTGCCAGTGCCCGCGCGGCAGGTAGAGGACGTCGCCGTCCTCGAGCAGGAAGTCCTCGTGCGGCTCGCCTTCGGGGCGTTCGGGCAGCTCGACGTCCCGCTGCAGCGGCGAGCGCCGGGTGGTGCCGTGCAGGCGCCAGCGCTTGCGCCCGGACAGCTGGACGATGAACGCGTCGTGGTCGTCCCAGTGCACGTCGAAGCCGTGCGTGGTGCCCCAGCCCGCGTAGAGGTTGACCTGGATCCGTTCCCGCAGGTCGTGCTCCAGCCGGCTCGCCAGCTCCCCGACCTCGTCGACCAGCTCGTGGACCGAGTCGAGCACGAGCGTGGCCCCGGCGCGCAGGTGTTCGGCGAAGGGAGCCGGCAGCACGCGCGGCACCAGCCCGTTGCGGCGGGTGGACACCATCTCGGTGTAGGTGTGCGCGGGCACGACGTCGCCGTCGCGCGCCAGGCGCAGCCGGGGGAACTCCAGGCGGTGCTGTCGCAGCACCCGGTCCAGTTCCGGCCACGGGAGCAGGCCGGCGAACCGGCCCTTCTCCCCCGGGAAGCGCCGCGGCGCCCGGCCCAGGACGTCGTCGAAGAACTGGCCGGCCTCGAGCGGAGCCACGAGGCCGGCCAGTCCGGGAATCTCCGGCACGGAGTGCGGCAACGGCTAGTCGTTGCCGTCGTTGTCGGCCACCGCGCCGTTGGCCTTGCCGCGGTCCACCGCGACCGTCAGCGTTTCCACGCCGAGCAGCAGGCCGCTGGCGGGCGTGTCGTTGTGGGGTGCCGTGTTCTCCTGAGCCATCCGGACCTCGCAAACGTCGACGACAGGACTTCCCACGCTACGGGAGAACGTGCGGGCTGGGCAGAGGTCATCGGGGTTGTCCCAGGAGCCGGACGCCGGTGGTCACGGCGACGCCGGGGCGGTTCCCTCGATCCGGATCCGGCTCGCCACCGCGTGCACGTGGTCCAGGCGGGCCAGCTCCCCCGCCGCCGCGGCCAGGGCGCCGTCCCGTGCCGTGCCCGTGACCAGCGTGAGCGAACGGCCGCTGCGCGCGGACGTCTCGACGGGTACGCCGTGCCGGGCGAGCACCGCGGCCACCGGGGCCAGCACCTCCGGGGCGTCGTCGACCTCCAGCCGCAGGTAGCACCGGGTCGGCACCTCGGCCATCGGCCGCGCCACCAGCTCGGCCGAGGGTGCGCCGCCGAACCCGGTGACGCCGGCCAGCTTGTTGCGGCTGACCGCGACCAGGTCGCCGAGCACCGCGCTGGACGTCGGCGCGCCGCCCGCGCCGGGGCCGGAGAACATCAGCCTCCCGGCGGCGTCGGCCTCCACGAACACCGCGTTGTCGGCGCCGCGCACCGAGGCCAGCTGGTGGCCGGCCGGGATCATCGCCGGGTGCGCGCGCACCGTGACCGAGCGGCCGTCGGTGCCGCGGTCGCACACCGCCAGGAACTTCAGGCGGTAGCCCAGCTCCTTGGCCGCGGCGATGTCCGCGGCGGTGATCGTGGTGATGCCCTCGCGGTGGACGTCCGCCGGCCCCATCCGCGTCGCGAACGCGATCCCGGCCAGGATCGCGGCCTTCGCCGCGGTGTCGTACCCTTCGACGTCGGCGGTCGGGTCCGCCTCCGCGTAGCCGAGCTGGATGGCCTCCTTGAGCGCCTCCGGGTAGCCGGTGCCCAGGACGTCCATCTTGTCGAGGATGAAGTTGGTCGTGCCGTTGACGATCCCGAGCACGCGGGTGATCCGGTCCCCGGCCAGCGATTCGCGCAACGGCCGGACCAGCGGGATCGCCCCGGCGACCGCGGCCTCGTAGTACAGGTCCGCGCCGGCCGCCGCGGCGGCTTCGTGCAGCTCGGGACCTTGGGCCGCGACCAGCGCCTTGTTCGCGGTGACGACCGAAGCACCGCGCGACAGGGCGGTGCGGATCAGCTCGCCGGCGGTGTCGATCCCGCCGATCACCTCGATCACCACGTCGACGTCCGGCCGCCGCGCCAGCGCGTGCGCGTCGTCGGTGATCAGGTGCTCCGGCACGCCGGGCCGCGGCAGCCCGGGCCGGCGGACCGCGATCCCGGCCAGCTCCACCGGCGCGCCGATGCGGGCCGCGAGGTCGGTGGCGTGCCGGTCCAGGTACCGGGCCACCTCGCCGCCCACCGTCCCGCACCCGAGGAGGGCGACCTTCACCGCGGCCGTCACGGGACCACCAGCAGCGCGGCGAGCGCCCGGACGGTCGGGTTCTCCAGCACCTGGCGGATCCGCAGCCGGACACCGCTGCGCTCGTGGATGCCGTTGACCAGCTGCGCGGCCAGCAGCGAGTTCCCGCCCAGTTCGACGAAGTCCTGTTCGACGCCGACCGACGGCACCTCCAGCAGCTTCGCGAACACCTCGGCGACCAGCAGCTCTTCCGGGGTCGAGGGCGCCCGGCCGGCCGGCACCACCGAGATCTCCGGTCTCGGCAGCGCCTTGCGGTCCAGTTTCTCGTTCGGCGTCAGCGGCAGCTCGGCCAGCACGACGAACGCGGCAGGCACCATGTAGTCCGGCAGCGCCGCCGCCGTCCGGGCGCGCAGCTCGCCGACGTCCGGCGCGGTCCCGGCCGCCGGGACGACGTAGGCGACCAGCCGCTGGTCGCCCGGGATGTCCTCGCGCAGCAGGCAGACGGCCTGGCCGACCCGCTCGTCCCGCAGCAGCACCGACTCGATCTCCTCGAGCTCGACCCGGAACCCGCGGATCTTCACCTGGTGGTCGAGCCGCCCGAAGAACTCGATGACGCCGTCGTCGCGCCAGCGGGCCGCGTCACCCGAGCGGTACATCCGCGCACCGGGCTCGCCGTAGGGGTCTTCGACGAACCGCTCGGCGGTCAGCTCCGGCCGGCCGAGGTAGCCCTCGGCCAGCTGCACCCCGGCGAGGTACAGCTCGCCCGTGACGCCGGCCGGCAGCTGGCGGCGCCGCTCGTCGAGGACGTACAGCCGGGTGTTCCACACCGGACGGCCGATGAGGACCGGGCCGGGCTCGGGGTTGCGGGGGCACCGCATCGAGGTGACGTCGACCGCGGCCTCGGTCGGACCGTAGACGTTGAACAGGTCGGCGGGCAGGACGGCGGCGAACCACGCCTGGAGTTCCGCGGGCAGTGCCTCACCACCGCAGACGACCCGGCGGAGGCTGGTGCACTTCGCCGCGTCGGGCTCGGCGAGGAACACCTTCAACCCGGAGGGGACGAAGTGGGTGATCGTGATGTCCTCCGCGACGATCGTCTCGGCGATGTAGGCCGGGTCCCGGTGCCCGTCCGGATCGGCGACCACGATGGACGCGCCGGCCAGCAGCGGCCAGAACACCTCCCGCACGGTGACGTCGAACCCGGCGGGGGTCTTCTGCAGCAACCGGTCGTCCGCGCCCAGCGGGATCTGGTGCTGCATGTGGTGCAGCCGGTTGGTGATCGCGCGGTGGGCGATCACCACGCCCTTCGGCCGCCCGGTGGAGCCCGACGTGTAGAGCACGTACGCGGGGGTGTCCGGCGTGAGCCGCGCGCGCCGCTCGGCGTCGGTGGGGTCGGCCGGGTCGGCGTCGGCCAGCCGCCGCCCGGTGGCGGCGGTGTCCAGCACCAGCTGCGCGGCCGGGACCGACACCGAGCCGGTGAGCTCGGTGATCGTCACGACGTGGGCGACCCCGGCGTCGGTGAGCACCTGGGTGATGCGCTCGGGCGGGTAGCTCGTGTCGATCGGCAGGTAGGCCGCGCCGGTCTTGGTGATGGCCAGCGCGCAGACGGCGTAGTCGATCGAGCGCGGCAGCACCATCGCGACGACGTCGCCGGCACCGGCGCCCTCGTCGAGCAGCAGCCGGGCGATCCGGTTGGCGCGGGCGTTGAACTCGGCGTAGGTCAGCCGGACGTCGTGGTGCTTGATCGCCGGGCGGTCCGGGTGCGCGGCGGCGTTCGCTTCGACCAGTTCCGGCAGGGTCGCCGCCGGGACTTCGTGGTCGGTGGCGTTCCACTCGTGCATCAACCGGTCGAACTCGGCCGGGGTCAGCAGGTCCACGTCGCCGACCGGGACGGCCGGGCCGGCCAGCAGCCGGTCGGTGAAGCACTGCAGCCGCTCGGTGTGCTCGCCCGCCTCCACCCGCAGCCCCTCGCCGAAGGCGAAGACGGGGCCGGGGGCGGGTTCCCGCGGCCCGAACCGGACGTGCGCGCTGACGGGCGGGGCGCCCTCGAGCGGCGCCCGGGCGCCCACCAGCTCGGCGAAGGTCGCGTCCGGCCCGACGGTCACCCGCACGGGCTCGCCGTCGACGTCGAGGGTGACGTCACCGGTCGTCGTCATGCGGGCCTGGTAGGCCGCGGCCGCGGCGATCGCCTGGTCCTGCCACCGGATGGCGTCCATGTCAGTGCTCCTCGAAGAACCCTCGCGCGGCGTCGGCAACGCGCTCGTCGTCCAGCATTCGTCCGCTCGCGACGGGGAAACTCCGTTCCGCCGCGGCGTGGGGCGCGCCCGGGCTCGATCCGGCCGACGTCAAAGCGACGCCACCGGCCCAGCCCGGCACGGGGTCCAGCGCGTGGGCCGCGTTCAGGTAGGACGCGTACGAGCGGAACAGGCCCAGCAGGTCTTCGCTGGTCTCCTCGTCCAGGCCCAGCCGCTCGAACGCCGTCCCCGCGGTGGCTTCGTAGAGCTTCACCACGCCGGCGGCGGCCGAGGCGAAGTCGTCACCGGCCGTCTCGCAGACCGCCCGCGCCTCCTCGACCGCGGCCGCGCGCTCCTCTGCGGAGAGGACCCCGATGGCCTCGACCGCGTTCCCGAAGTCCCGCTGGATGCTCGCGGTGACCACCGGTTCCGGGTCGATCAGCAGCAGCGCGGGCCGCGAGCCCTGCGCCCGCTCGACCGCGTCGGCCAGCGCCGGGAGGAACACGCAGCCCACGCAGAACCCCACGAGCGCATCGACCCGGCCGCCCGGGCGCTCCGCCCAGAAGTCCAGGTAGGTCCCGGCGGGCAGGAACTCCCGCTCGGCGGCCTCGGGCTGGCTCGTCAACCACATCTCGCCGGCCGGTTTCACCCGGCCCGCGAACGTGCGGAAGCCCGCCTCGGGCCGTGCGGTCGAATCGAAGTCGACCGCGAGGATCACCTTGTCCGAGCTGCCTTCGCCGATCCGGCGCCACGAGCTCACGGCTGGTTCCCTCCCAGTTTCTCCAGGACCTCGGCCTCCTCGGCCGGGGTCAGGCCGGCCTCCCGGGGGCGATCCAGTCCGAGTTCGCGTTCGTAGGCGAGGACATCGGTGACGATCTCCTCGAACGGCCGGTGCACCAGGCCGGCGCCGACGGCCTTGCGGTGGTCGTGCGCCAGGAAGCCGTGGTCCTCCCGCGGCACCCACACCGGCAGGGACCGCTCGCCCCGCCACTCGTGCACCCCGGCGGCGGCCAGCTGTTCGGGCGACGCCGGGACCAGCTCGGTGTCCGCCGGGCCGGCCACGCGCACGATGTCGGCCAGGAACTCGCCGAACGGGCGCGTCGGCCCGACTCCGTTGAACGTCCCGCCCAGGCCCCGCTCCCCCGCGTCGACGATCCACGCGGCCAGGTCACGCACGTCGACGACCTGCACCGGCTGCTCCGGGGTGGCGGGCACGAGCACCCGGCCGCCGCGCGAAATCCGCGCCGGCCAGTACCCGAACCGGTCGGAGACGTCGCCGGGGCCGACGATCAGGCCGGACCGCACGATCAGCGCGCGCTCGCCCATGGCCTCGCGCACCGCGGTTTCGCTCGCGACCTTGATGCCCGCGTACAGGTACGGGTTTTCGATGCGCTCGGCGGCGTCCGCCCCGCTCGTGACGGGTTCGTGCAGGGGCGCTTCCTCGTTCTGCCCGGGTGTCTCGGCATCGGCGTAGACGTTGATCGACGACACGAACGTCCAGTGCCGGGCGCCCGCGGCGAGCAGGCTCAGCGCGTTCGCCACCCAGGGGTGCGACATCGTGGCCACGTCGACGACCGCGTCGAACTCCCGGCCTTCGAGCGCGGCCAGCCCGTCCGGCGCCTCGCGGTCGATCTTCACCAGCGTCGCCCCGTCGGGGATCCGTCCCGACGTGCCGCGCGCCGCGCAGACCACTTCGTGGCCCCGCCGCACGGCTTCCGCCGCGACGGCGTGCCCCAGGAAAACCGTGCCGCCCAATACCAGGGTCCGCATCCGCTCACGCGCCCCCGTGCTGAACCGGGCAGCCGCTCGCGCCGGCGTCGGCTCCGGCGTCGGCGGGCAGCACCTTGTCGTACTTCACCGGCAGCGAGCTGAGCCCGCGGCTGACCGAGTTGTCGTAGATCCACTCGGTCTCCTCTTCCGGGATCGCCAGCGCGAGCCCGGGCAGGCGGCGCAGCAGGGTCGGGAAGACGACGTAGCCCTCGAGCCGCGACAGCGGGGCACCCGGGCAGTAGTGGGCGCCGTGGCCGAAGGTCAGGTGCTTGTTGGACGTGCGGGTGATGTCGAGCTCGTCGGGGTTTTCGAACACCTTCGGGTCGCGGTTGGCCGCGGCGATCAGCAGGTGCACGAAGGCCTCCTTGCCGATCTCGACACCGTTGACGGTCATCCGCTCCTTCGCCACGCGCAGGGTGCCGCGGTAGCTCGGCGACTCGTAGCGCAGGAACTCCTCGACCGCCGGGATCACCAGGCCCGGGTCGTTCTTGAGCAGCTCGAGCTGGTCGGGGTGGGTGAGCAGGGCGTGCACGCCGTTGCCGATCAGGTTCGTCGTCGTGCGCTGCCCGGCGATGATCAGCAGCGACATCGTCGAGGCGATCTCCTCGATGGTGAACACGGCGTCGTCGGCCGCGTCCAGCAGCTGGCTCACGAGGTCCTCGCCGAGATCGGTGCGGCGGGATTCGAGCAGGTCCAGGATGTACTGCTCGAACTTGGCGCTGACCTCCTTCAGGCGCCTGCTGCCCTCCTCGTCGGTGTACGGCGCCCCGCCGAGCACCTTCGACCACTCGAAGAGCTCCTCGCGGTCCTTCATGTCGATGCGCAGGTACTCGAAGATCACCCGCACCGGCAGCTCGCGCGCGAAGCCCATCAGATCGATCTCGCCGGAGTCCGGGAAGGCGTCGATCAGCCGGTCGGTGATCTCCTGGATGCGCGGGCGCAGGGTCTCCATCCGGCGCGGCACGAAGGACTTGCTGACCAGCCGGCGCAGCCGGGAGTGCTCGGGGGCGTCGGCGATGAGCATGTTGCGCGACTGCACCGGGCTGTCGCCGTAGAGCTGGTCGCGGAACCACTTCGGCGAGTTGTCCAGCGACTTCGAGATCCGCGGGTCGCCGAAGAGCTCGAGGGCCATCTCGTAGTCGGCCACGATGTACGCTTCGGCGCCCGGCGGGTGGTCGATCGCCCGCACCGGGCACCGCTCCCGCAGGTCGGCGTAGACCGCGTTGCGGTCCTGAAGCGGTTCCGTGAAGAACTCCGGCGGCAACGGCGATGCGGTCGTGTCCGTCGCCGGGCTTTCGGTTGCTTCCTGAGTCATCGCTATTCCTTTGCCTTCGTTCACTGAAACAGTTCGCGCGAGTTCAGGGTCCGGATCCCCTTGCTCAACGTGGGCAGCGCGGCGATCGCCGCGATCGCGCCGACGGTCGCGAACACCCATTGCGGACCCCAGGCGTCGAAGATCGCGCCGATCGCGAACACGCCGATCGGCGAGACGATCGTGGACGTCGAGACGATCGCCCCGAGCACCTGGCCCTGCAGGGCGTCCGGCACCGTCTTGGCGGTGTAGGTGAGGAACGACGCGTTGATCACCGGCCCGCGGAAGTACACGCAGGCCACGATGATGCCCAGCGGCAGCACCCCCGGCACGACCATCAGCAGCACCGCGGCGACCGGGCCGATCCAGTAGCCGGCGAGGAAGATCCACGAGGGCCGCACCCGCCTGATGACGAACCCCGACAGCAGCGCGCCGACCAGCGCCCCGCCCGCGGCGACCGACACGGTCATGCCGATGAACGCCTCCGACGCGCCCCGCGACTTGCCCGTGGCGATCACCGCCAGCGTCATCCCGACCGTGTTGAACGCCAGGTTGGACAGGATCACGCTGATCATCAGCGGGCGCAGCACCGGATCCCGCTTCAGGTAGCGGAACCCGCCGAGCAGGTGCTTGCTCCCCTCGGCCGGGTGCTCGGGCTTGGGCGTCCGCCGGACGAACAGCATCAGCACGGCCGAGGCGAGGAACGACACGCACGCGCCCAGGAACGGCAGCGCCCGGCCGAGGCCGTAGAGCGCGCCGCCGAGCGACGGCCCGGCGGTGATCGCGCCGAACCAGCGGACCTGGTTCTGCCCGGTGGCCTGCCCGACTTGGTCCGGCCGGACCAGCTGCTTGACCATCGCCATCCCGGCCGGCATCGACAACCCGAAGCAGCACGAGGAAACCATCGCGATGCCGAAGGTCAGGAAGATGTTCACCGGACCGGCGAAGACGAGCGCGGAGAACACGACGAGCAGCACCCCGCGGATCAGCCCGCAGACGAGCAGCAGCCGCTTGCGGTCGAGCCGGTCGGCGAGGATCCCGCCCCAGAACGACATCACGCCCTGGGCCAGCAGCTGTGCCGACCCGACGGCACCGGCGTAGGCGGCCGAACCGGTGGTGGCCAGGATGAGCAGCGGGTAGGCGACCCCGGCCGCGTTCTCGCCGATGCCCGCCAGCGCCTCACTGCTCCACAGCGCCTGGAAGGACCGGTTCCGCAGCAGGGACGGCTTTTTCGCCTCGATCTCGGGACTTTCAGCGACGGACACGCGCGGCTCCTTCCGCCTTCGCCAGTTCCGCCGCGAGCTCTTCGGCGTGCGGGGCCTTGAGCATCGACCAGTGGTTCCCGCCGACCGGGCGCACGGTGACCCCGCCGGCGTACCAGGCCCCGAGCTCGCGTTCGAGCGCTTCGGCTTCGCGCGGGTCCACCTCGACCTTGAGCACCAGCGCCCGGCAGTCCACCGGCCGCGGGCGGTACCGCGAGAGCACGAGGAACTTGTCCAGCAGCAGGCGCGGCAGCGCCGGGTTGCGCTTGGCCTGGGCACCGACCTCGCCGAGGCCGAGCACGGAGCTCGCCATCAGCCGCAGGTGCCCGGACACGAACGCGGGGTCGGCCCCGATCCGCCGGCCCGGCCGGCCGGGCACGTGGGCGTCGAGGCAGACGAGCAGGTCGACCCGCTCGCCGGCGGCGGTCAGCTGCGCGGCCATCTCGTGCGCCACGACCGCGCCGAACGACCAGCCGCCGAGGGTGTACGGCCCGGCCGGCTGGATGCGCACGAGCGTCTCGACGTGCTGCGCCGCACTGTCCTGAATGGACTTCCGCGAGCCGGGGTCCGGCGGTTCCAGTCCGTGGACTGCCCGGGTGCCGTCGAGGTGCCCGGCCAGTTCGAGGTAGCTCAGCGCCGACTCCGCGGCGTCGGCGACCAGGAACAGCGGCCGCCCGCTGCCCTCGCGCAGCACGACCGCGCCGGCCGGGGTCGCCGGCTCTTCGTCACCGCGCTGCCGGTCGACCAGGTCGAGCAGGTTCCCGAACGTCGGCTGCCGCATGAAGTCCACGGCCGGCACGACCACGTCGAACCGGTCCCGGACCTGCCGCATCAGCTGCAACGCCATCAGCGATTCGCCGCCCAGCTCGAGGAAGTGGTCCTCCCGGGCCGCGGCGGGCACCCCGAGCGCGCCGCACCAGAGCCGTTCGAGCCGGGCGTGCACCGGGTCCCGGTAGGTGACCGCGGCGGCGGCCACCGGCTCGTCGCCGTCCTCGGGGTCTCGGGCCGCGAAGGGGTGGCCCGGCAGCGAGACGTGGACCAGTCCCTTCTCGGCGGGGGCGAGCGTTTCCTCGACGGCCTCGACGCCGTGCTCCCACAGCGCGCCCAGCGCCCGCAGCAGCCCGCGGTCACCGTCGTCGGCCCGGCCGAGCAGCGAGATCCCGCTGTGGCCCGCCTCCCACTCCTCGCGCAGCCTGAGCGCGCCGAGCATCGAACTGCCCGAGCCGAGCTCGAGGAACGTCCGGCAGCCGGAGCCGAGCAGGGTCTGCATGCAGTCGTCGAGCAGCACCGGCCTGCTGACCTGCTCGGCCCAGTACTCCGGGCCGGTCACCTCGGCCGGGTCGGCCCAGCCGCCGGTGGTGTTGAGGACCATCGGCCGCTGCGGCGGCCGCGCCGGCGTGGCCGCGATGACCTCGGCGAGCCGCTCCCCCGCGGGCTTCAGCAGGGCGCAGTGGCCCGCGCGTTCGACGTTGAGCACCCGCGTGTCGAGGCCGTCGAGCGCCGAGCCGGCCAGCAGCTCCTCGACGGCGGCCCGCGGCCCGGACAGCACCACCCCGCCGCGGCTGATCGCCGAGACGGTCACCTCGCCCCCGAGGTCGACGCGGCGGGCGACTTCGGCGGCCGGCGCGGCGACGGTCACCATCCGGCCGGGCTCGGTCGCGAGGATCGCGCGGGCCCGCTCGTGGACGATGGCCGCGGCGTCGGCCGGGGACCACATCCCGGCCAGTGCGGCGGCCGCGAACTCGCCGACGCTGTTGCCGGCCAGCGCGGCGGGCTCGATCCCCCACGCGGCCAGCTGACGGCCGAGTGCGTACGGCAGGGCGAACAGGCCGACCTGGTGCGGGACGAACCCGTCGAACCATTCGCGCGGCGCGCCCGGCGTCACCAAAGGCGCCAGGTCGAGGTCGTAGGCGCCGCGCAGGAAGTCGTTGACCTCGTCGAAGGCCTCGCGGAACACCGGCAGCAGCCGGTAGGCCGCGGCCCCGGCCGGGTGGCGGAGCACACCGTGGCCGGGGAACAGGAACCCGACCTCGCCGAGGGACTTCTTCGCCGACGGCGGTGCGGCGCGGAGGACTTCGGCGGCCTCGGCGCGGTCCGCGGCCACCACGGTCTGCCGGCAGGCGTACTTCCGCCGGTCGAGCAGCGTGCGCGCCACCTCGGGCAGGGTCAGGGACGGGTCGGCCGCCAGCCGGCCGGCCAGGTCACCGCGCAGCCGGTCGAGCGCCTCCGGGGTCGCGGCGGACAGCATCAGCACCCGGTCCCCCGGCACGGCCTCCGGGCGTTCGCGTCCAGGCGCGGCCTGCAGGATCACGTGGGCGTTGGTGCCGCCGACGCCGAACGCGCTCACCGCCGCGGTCGGCGTCCCGCCCTCGGGCCACGGCCGGGTCCGCACCGACACCTCGAACGGCGAGCCGTCCAGTTCCAGCAGCGGGTTCGGCTCGGTGAAGTGCAGGGTCGGGACCAGTTCGCGGTGGTCGAGCATGAGCACGGTCTTGATGAACCCGGCGACCCCCGCGGCCGCGCTGGTGTGCCCGAGGTTGCTCTTGACCGCGCCCAGCCAGATCGGGCCGCGGTCCTCGGGGACGAACCCGAAGGCGTCGCTCAGCGCGGCCACCTCGACCGGGTCGCCCATCCGGGTGGCCGTGCCGTGGCACTCGACGTAGTCGATCTCGGCGGGGTCCACTCCGGACACCTTCTGCGCGTGCCGGATCACCTCGCTCTGGCCGGTGATCGACGGCGCGGTGAAGCCGAGCTTGTCCGAGCCGTCGTTGTTCAGCGCCGAGCCGCGCACGACGGCCAGCACCCGGTCGCCCTCGCGCACGGCGTCCTCGAACCGCTTGAGCACGACCACGCCGACGCCTTCGCTCGGGATCGTCCCGCCCGCCTGAGCGTCGAACGTGCGGCAGCGGCCGTCGGGAGAGAGCACGCTGCCCGGCTCGTGGAAGTACCCCCACTCGCCCTTCGGCGACACGGCCACCCCACCCGCGAGCGCCGCGTCGCACTCGCCGCCGATCAGCGCCTGGACGGCCATGTGGATCGCGGTCAGCGACGTCGAGCAGGCCGTCTGCACGGTGACCGCGGGGCCGCGGAGGCCGAGCTTGTAGGCCACCCGGGTCGCGACGAAGTCCTTCTCGTGGCTGACCACCCGCACGAGCGGGCTCAGCTCGCCGTCGGCGTTCAGCGGCGTCCGGTCCGAGCCGGCGTAGACGCCGATGCGGCCGTCGAACCGGCCGGGGTCGATCCCGGCGTCGTCGATCGCCGTGGACGCGCACTCGAGGAACACCCGCTGTTGCGGGTCGATGTTCGCCGCGTCCGCCCGGTTGTACTTGAAGAACCGCCAGTCGAAGTTCCGCGAACCGGGCAGGTATCCCTTCGACGGCACGAAGTCCGGCCGCCGCACCACCTCCGGGTCCACCCCCTTGGCCAGCAGCTCTTCGGGCTCGAAGTGCGTGACGCCTTCGACGCCGTCGCGCAGCAGCTGCCAGAACTCGCCGACGTCGGCCGCGCCGGGCAACCGGCAGGCCATGCCGACCACCGCGATCGCGTTCGGGGGCACCACGCGCTCCTGCCCGCTCATCGGCTCTGCGCCTTTTCGGCGATCCGGCGGACCCCGGCCGGTGTCGGTGTCAGCAGGAAGTCCCGCAGCCGCAGGGAGATCGACAGCCGTTCCTTCATCAGGCGGATCAGCTGGACCGCGCCGAGCGACGTGCCGCCGTGGCCGAAGAAGTCGGTGTCCGCGTCGACCTGTGGCCGCTCGCCGGACCCGGTCCCGGTGGTCTCGATCGCCTCGGCGAACAGGGCCACGATCGCCGCCAGGTCGCCGGCCTCCGGGGCGGCCGCTTTCCGCGCCGGTCCGGCCACCGCGGCCAGTGCGTCCCGGTCGACCTTCCCGTTCGGGGTCAGCGGGACGCTCTCCACGACCGTCCACAGTGCCGGGACCATGTAGGCGGGCAGCCGGTCGGAGAGCAGCTCCTTGAGCTCGCCCGTGCCGACAGTTGCCGCCGGGCCGAGCACGACCGCCGCGACCAGCCGCTTCTCGGCGCTGTTGCCGCCGGTGACGACCACGACGGCGTCCTTCACCTCCGGGTGTGCCTTCAGCGCGTCGCTGATCGCGGTCAGCTCGATGCGGTAGCCGCGCAGCTTCACCTGGTCGTCCACGCGGTCGAGGAAGGTCAGCCTGCCCCGCGTGTCGAGCCGGACGACGTCACCGGTGCGGTAGAGCCGCTCCGGCACGTCGGCGCTGAACCGCCCGAACCGCCGGGCGGTCTCGGCCTCGTCGCCGACGTAGCCGTCGGCCAGGCCGTCCCCGCCCGCGTGGAGCTCGCCGACCGCACCGGGCGGCACCAGCCGGCCCCGGTCGTCGAGGACGTACACCCGGGTGCCGGGGATCGGCGTGCCGATCGGCAGCGGGCCGTCGATCTCGTCCGCGGCCGTGACCGTGTGGGTGGTGGTGAACGTCGTGTTCTCCGTCGGGCCGTAGCCGTTGGTGATCACCAGCCCGGGGTGGCGGGCCAGTGCCCGGGCGGCGTGGTCGTGCGGGACGACGTCACCGCCGGTCAGCAGCTGTTTCAGGCCGCCGAAGGCGTCCGGTGCGAACTCCTCGACCAGCCGGAACAGCCCGGCCGTCAGCCAGGCGACGCTCACCCCGCGCGTCCGCAGGAACTCGCCGAGCTCGGTCGGCGACGGCAGCGCGTCCGCCGGGTAGACCTCCAGCGTGGCGCCGGTCAGCAGCGCACCCCAGAGCTCCAGGGTGGAGGCGTCGAAGGCCAGCGGGGCCAGCCGCAGCATCGTCTCGCCGGGCCCGGTCCGGACGTAGCCGGCGTGGTGGACCAGCCGGACGACGGCGCGGTGCGGGACGCTGACCCCCTTCGGCTCGCCGGTGGAGCCGGAGGTGAAGGCGACGTAGGCCTGCCGGGCCGGGTCCGCGGGCGGCAGGTCGCCGGGCTCCGCCGCCCAGCCCGGTTCCCAGGTCGCCACGACCGGGACGGCCCGCAGCGCCTCATGGTCCACTGTGGACGAAGTGATGATCGAGGCCGGGGCCGCCTTCCGGACGATCTGCCCGACGTGGGCGGCGGGCAGGCCCAGGTCGACGCCGACGTAGGCGGCGCCGGCCGTCACGATCCCCAGTACGGCCACGACCTCGGCGACGGACCGCTCGACCCCGAGCAGGACCCGGTCGCCGGGTCCGACACCGGCCTCGCGCAGCAGCCGCGCCTGCGCCGCGGCGGCCGAGGCGAGCTGGGCGTAGGTCAGCTCGACCTCTCCTTCGCGCACGGCGACCGCGTCGGGGAAGCGGGCCGCCGTCTCGCGGAACAGGGCGTCCACCGAGGTCTGGGGGTGGTCCGACGGCACGTCGTTGAGCGCGGCGAGGCGGGCCCGCGCGGCCGGGGTGAGGCAGCGGACCTCCTCGAGCGCGGCGCTTCCGTCTTCGGCCAGTTCCGCCGCGGCGGCGGCGAAACCGGCGCCGAAGCCGTCGATCTCCCGTTCGTTCCAGACCGCGGTCGCGTACTCGAAGTGCCCGGCCAGTGCCGGTTTCGAGCGCCCGACCAGCAGCGTCAGGTCGAACTGCGCGCCACCGCCGTGCCCTTCCTCGATCCGGACTTCGAGCCCGCCCGCGGTCAGCCGCTGCGGGACGAGCTGGTCGTGCATGCCGAAGCAGGCCTGGACCAGCGGGTGGCAGCCGACGGTGCGCTCGATGCCGAGCCGCGCGACGAGCTCCTCGAACGGCAGCTGCCCGTGGTCCATGCTGAGCGTCAGCGACCGGTGGACCGAACGCAGGTAGTCCGCCGCGGTCGCCGAGTCGTCGACGTCGATCCGCACCGGCACCAGGTTGCCCGCGACGCCCACCAGCTCCCGCAGCTCGGCGGTCGCCCGGCCGACCAGCGGGACGCCGACGAGCAGCCGGCGGGCACCGGTGGTGCGGCTCAGCGTGAGCGCGAACGCGCCCAGCAGCAGGGAAAACGTCGTGATCCCCAGCGCGCGGGCGCGGGCGGCGACCGCGGCGCTGACGGCCGGGCCGAGGTCGAGCGGGGTGCGGCGGCCCGCCGCGTCCTGCACGGGTGGGCGCGGCCGGTCGGCGGGCAGTTCGAGCACGGACGGGCACCCGGCGAGGTGCTCGGCCCAGAACCGGGCCTGCTCGTCCCAGAGCCCGCTCGCGCGCAGCTGTTCCTCGTGGCGGAGCAACGCGCTCAGGGAGGTGCCCGGCCCGAAACCGGTTTCGCCATCGTAGCGCCGGAAGATCTCGGTGAGCACCAGGCCGACCGACAGGCCGTCCAGCACCATGTGGTGGGCGATCAGCACCACGGCCTGCCGCCCGCCCGGGTGCGCGAGGTGCAGGAACCGCACCGCGGGCGCGGCCTGCAGGTCGAACGGCTTGCGCGCTTCGGCGGCGGCGACTTCCCTTGCGTAGGCGTCGAAGCCGGCCGGTTCGCCGTCGTGGGTGAAGCGGGTGAACGCCGGCTCGTGCTCGTCGAGGACGACGCGGACGGTCCCGCTGTCGGTCTCGGCGAAGACGGTCCGCAGCCCTTCGTGGCGGGCGACCGTGGCGGCGACCGCGGCTTCGAGAGCGCCGGCGTCGAGGGTGCCCCGCTCGACGAACGCGGTGAAGACCAGGTTGTACGGCGAACCCCCGGTGACGCTCTCGATGAGGAACATCCCCCGCTGGCTGTGCGAAAGCCCGTCGAGGACCGGACCGGCGGCCTCGGGCGCGGCGGCGGGCTCGGGCACGGCTTCCGCCTGCGCGAGCACCTCGGCCAGCGGGTCGCCGCCGAGCAGCGTCTTCAGCGGGATCTTCACGCGAAGCTGCTCCTGGGCCAGCGCCGCGAACCGCATGGCGCCGAGCGAGTCGCCGCCGAGCTCGATGAAGCTCCGCGTCCCGAAGGCGGCGGCGTCCGTGCCCAGCACGGACACCGCGAGGTCGTCAAGCGTCATGGTGGTGCCCTCCCAACGAGGAACGGTCGGCCGCGATCAGTTCCGGGTGCCGCTCCGGCTGCGTGCGGCACCGAGCAGCCGGTCTCGGGAACTGGCGCCGGCCGGGCCGGGACCGGCGTCCCCGGCCGGCGCGACGAGCAGCTCGGCGTGGCCGCGCACGGTGCCGGCGCGGAAGAGGTCGGTCGTCCGGAGTGGACGGCCCGCCACCTGGCTCATCCGCTCGACCAGGACGATCAGCAGCAGTGAGTCGCCGCCGGCGTCGAAGAAGCTCACGTCGTCGTCGACCTCGTCGAGCTTGAGCACTTCCTGCCAGAGGGAGCGCACGAGGCCGATGCGGCTCTCGGGCGTCGAAAGGTCCGCGGCAGCGGCTGGTTCGGTCACGATGTCCTCCAATGAGTGGGCCAGATCGGTGGCGCTGCGCCGGAGATCGGTGAAGAGCCCGGCGATCGCGTCGTGGTCGTACAGGGCTTCGATGTAGTCCACGGACAGTTCGAGCTTGCGGCGGCCGTCGGCCCCGGCCACCCGCACGAACAACCCGAGGTCGTACTTCATGTGCAGCGAAGGCAGCGGCGCCAGCCGGCCCACGAGGCCGGGCGCCAGCACCATTTCGGCGGGCATTTCCGTCATGTTGACCAGGACCGCGGACAGCGGCGGCCAGATCACGTCGCGGTTCGGGCGCAGCCCGGCGGTGATCGCGTCCAGCGGGACGTCGCCGTCGATGAAGGCCTCCATCGCGGCCAGCCGGCTCGCCCGCAGCAGCTCCCGCCAGGTGGTCGTGTCGTCGAGGCGCACGCGGAGGACGACCGTGTTCATGAACATGCCGATCGCGTCGGCCACCGCCGGGTCGTCCCGGCCGGGCCAGCCGAAGGCGAAGAGGAAGTCCCGCTGGCTGCTGATCCGCGCCAGGGTGCCGGTGAGCAGCGCGACCGCGGTCATGAACGGCGTGCAGCCTTCCTCGGCCGCCGCCTTCAGGAGCGCTTCGGTGAGGTCTTCGCCGAACTCCGCCGCCTGCGACGCGCCGGCCAGCGTGGTGTCGTCCGTGGTGCGGCGGAACGGGATCGCGACTTCCATCGGCACGCCCCGCAGCCGGTCGAGGATTTCCGGCAGCCGCTCGGCGACCTCCTCCGGACCCGCCATCGTGACGACTTCACTGGGGTGCGGCGGGGCGCTGAGCTCGGGCTCGGTCCCCGCCGCGCCGGCGCGGTAGACCTCGGCGATCTCGGCCATCAGCAGCGTGCGCGACCAGCCGTCGCAGACGATGTGGTGGACGCTGAACACGAGCAGCGTGCGGGCGGCGTCGACTCGGATCACCTCGGCGCGGACCGGCGGCTCGGTGGCGAGGTCGAACGGCTCGTAGCACAGCACTTCCAGCAGCCTGCCGAGCTCCTCCGCCGACCAGTCTTCGGCTTCCGCGTCGAGGAAACCGGCCTCGGCGGGCTCGCCGTCGGTGCGGTACTCGACCCGCTTGTGGTCGACGTCGAGCCGGAACCGCGAGCGCAGCGACGGGTGCCTGCCGAGGACGCGCTGGACGGACGCGACGAGCAGCTCGTGGTCGAGGGGGCCGGTGAATTCCACGACCGCCGGGATCATGCTGGTGCGCCGGAGCTGCTCGAAGCGGTCGAGCACCCACAGCCCCTTCTGGGCCGGGTTGGCCGGGTACCAGACCGGCGGTGTCGGGTCGTGTGCAGCCAAAGATCTTCCCCTAGCCTGGTCTGTGCTCAGTTGCGGATCCGCGCGGTGATCGGCACGTGCTTGTAGCCGGAGGCGAAGTTCGAGACGAGCCGCTCCGCGGGCCCGGCGAGCGCGAAATCGGTGTAGCGGCCGAACAGTTCCTCGAACAGGACGTTGATGGTGACGCGCGCCACACTGTGCCCGACGCAGTAGTGCGGCCCGATCCCGAAGGCGAGGTGCTTGTTCGGCTTGCGGTACAGGTCGAAGGTCTCGCTGCGGGTGAACACCTCTTCGTCGCGGTTGGCCGCACCCAGCCACGCGACCACCGCGTCGCCCGCGGCGATTTCGGTGCCGCGCACCTGCACGTCCCTGGTCGCGTACCGCAGGACGTGGTTGACCGGGGAAGCCCAGCGCAACGCCTCTTCGCACGCCGTGCCGTTGGCTTCGGGGTGGGCCGCCCACTCTTCGACGACCTTCGTGCCCGCGAACTCGGCGAGGACGAAGGTCGGTGCGTGCGGAGTGGTGACGTTCGCGCCGAGCAGCAGGCTGTAGCAGTTGGCCACGATCTCGGACGGGGACATCAGCCGTCCCTCGAACTCCGTGGAAATCAGCACGCTGAGCAGGTCGTCGCCCAGTGCGGTGCGCCGGAACCGCATCAGGTCCTGGAAGTAGCCGAACAGCTCGCGGTGGGCCTCTTTCAGCGTGGCCTCTTTACCGCCCTCGTCCTGGAATTCCGGGTCGTCGGCGGCGATGCACACCGTGGTGAGCCTGCTCAGCCACGGCCAGTCCGCTTCCGGCAGGTCCATCATGCTCCCGGTGACCGACATCGGGAGCGCCAGCATGGCCGTGCCGAAGTCGAACACGCCGCCGTCGCCCAGCGGTGCGAGCAGGTCGAGGATCTTGCCGCGGATGGCTTCGCGCTGCCGGTCGACGGCCCGGACGGCGAGTGCCTTCTTCAGCCGCGCCTGGCGCGTGGTGTGCCGCGGCGGATCGGTCACGGCGAGCTGCTGACCGCCCGCCGGGTCGTCGGTGCCCAGCAGGTCGAGCAGGGTGCCGCGCTCGGAGGTGAAGGTCGCCGTGTCCCGCAGGACGTGATCGGTGTCGGCGTACTTCACGATGGACCAGAATCCGCGGCTTTCGTCGACCTGGTGCCAGTCGAGCCCGTCCAGCGCCCGGAGTTCGCGCCACAAACCGTAGGCGTCGCCGTTGCTGTAGAGCGCCGGATCGATGAGATTCGCCGAGCTCAGATCAACCGGACACCCGGATGTGGTCGAGTAATCGACAGAAATAGCCCTGCTCCTTTTCTTGCACGGATGACCTACCTCGATTTCACCGTGCACGGCTCCGGCGATGCAGGCACCCGGTTCCACCCGGCGGGAACGTCCCCTGCCGAGAACGGAGCCGTGCTCGCGTCAAGGGGACCGGTGGCGAACGTGACTCATCCCACTCCGCCACCGTGAAAAACCCACGGCGCGCCGGGCGCACGAACCCCACCACGTTGAGCCGCGCAGGACGGGGTCCTGCCGGCCGTGACTACCCTCGCCTCGGATGCCAGAGGCGGCCACATGACTCGCGTTTGACGGGCGCCGGCACGAGAACTGCCGCCGACGTAGACCGTCCCCTTTTCGATTGAACCCACCCAGTCAGCTCGTCACGCCATGGATGACACCAGTGCCCGCATCGGCCGGTCAAGAGAATTTCACTCACTTGGCGTCTTTCAGGGCGGTAAATTACCCGAACGGCGGAGCCCGCTCGACGCCCGACGCGGAAAATTACAGAGCGTAGGGCCGAGACCGCCGAAGACTTAACGAAGACTTTGCGCGCCGACATTGCGCCGGGAGTCCACCTCGAATGTCGCAAAAGGACACGGCCGCCGAATCGGCGAACGCTTTCGCACCGCGCTAGACTGGCCGCGGCCCACCTCGCCGCGCCGAACCGGAATCCGGACGAACCGAATCGCCACCGGTTCCGGCAAACCCTTCAGCACCAGCGATTTCGAGGAGATTCGCCATGATCAGGGGGGATGGCTTCCCGACGACCACCGGCACCTTCGTGGTCGACTCCTTCTCGCTCTACTCGATCGTCGTGGGGCACGGTTCGGACGGTCCCGCCCTGCGACAGTCGGTGCGGGACGGGGGGATTCGCCTTGTCACGTCGGCGATCGCGCTCGCCGTCGCCTCGAGCATGCGCACCTGCTGGGACAGCGCGTGCGACCAGGAACACCCCGCGGTCGCGGACGAGCCGGTCCGCGAGTTCCACGACGGCGGGGCGATCGAGGTCGCCGAGCTGACCTCGGACGACGCGCTCTCGGCCGCGGAGCTCTACCTCGGCTGCCAGGAACGCCGGATCGGCGGGGCGGAGGTGCTGGCGGCCTGCCACTCCGTGCTGCTCGCCGGATCCCTGGCGGCGCCGCTGGTTTCGACGGTCCGGGCATCCTACTGCTACACCGCCATCACCGAAGCCGCGGCGGGGCGGCGTATCGTGCTGAACTGAACAGTGAAGGAAGCTCTGTGAAACCCGAGACGGCCGATCCCGGCCGGGCAGCACCCCCGTCGGCGTGGCTGAAGCCGCTGGCCCCGTCCGAGCCCGGGCTGACCCGCGTGCTCTGCTTCCCGCACTCGGGTGGCGCGGCCGGGGCGTTCCGGCCGCTGGCCGCCGAACTGCGCGGTGCGCTGCAGGTGCTGGGCGTGCAGTACCCGGGCCGTCAGGACCGCCACCACGAGCCGGTCCTGACCGACCTGCACGAGCTGGCCGACCGCATCGCGGAGAACCTGCCGCGTTCCCCGGAACCTTGTGTCTTCTTCGGCCACAGCATGGGCGCGATCCTCGCGTACGAAGTCGCCCAGCGACTCGGCGACGCCGGCCCGGCGGCACTGGTCGCCTCCGCCCGGCCCGCCCCGTCCGTCGTCGAGGTGACGACGAGCCACCTGCTGGACGACGAAGGGCTGGCGGCGCACGTGGTCCGGCTCGGCGGCACCGCGGCGGCGGTGCTCGAGCACCCGGAAATGCGCGCCCTGCTCCTGCCCCTCATCCGCGGCGACTACCGGGCCAGCGAGACCTACCGCCCGCGCGGGGACGGGCCGCTGCGCTGCCCGATCATCGCCGTGGGCGGCACCGAAGACCCGGTCACCTCGGCCGCCGACCTGCAGGCGTGGTCGGTCCACACGACCGGTCCGTTCCACCTGGAACGCCTGCCGGGGAACCACTTCTACCTCTCGAACCACTGGCCCGCGATCGCCGGCCTGCTGCACCGCGCGGCATCGCCGGGGACGACCCGCTTCCGCGGCCGCAGCAGCTTCGCCGCGCTCACCGGCATCGAGACACCGCGGCTGATCCTGCGCCCGCTGCGCGAGCAGGACCGGCAGGCGATGGTCGCCCTCCACACCGATCCGCGCACCAACCGGTTCCAGCCGGACCCGCCGGACGAGGCGCAGGCGAGCGAACTGGTCGACACGTGGCTCGCCCACTGGGCCGAACACGGCTTCGGGTACTGTGCCGTGCTCGATCGCCGGACCCGGCAGGTCATCGGGCTCACCGGAGTCCGCGTCCGGGACTTCCACGGCGAAGAGGTGCTCAACCTCGGCTACCGGTTCCACCCGGACGTCTGGGGCCACGGGTACGCGGTCGAGGCGGCGCGGGCCATCCTGGACTGGCGTGCTCGCGAACTGCCTTCGGTACCGGTCGTGGCCAGCGTGAACGTGGCGAACGAGCCGTCGATCGCCGTCGCGGAACGAATCGGCTTCACCGAGTACACCGAGGAGTTCTACGACGGTGCCCCGTCGCGGCACTACCGCCTCTGACTCCGGCGGTCACCGGCCGAAGACGTCCAGGCAGTGCAAGGCCAGTTCCAGGTGCGTCCGGCGCTCGAGCACCGGGTGCCCCAGCAGCTGTTCCGCCTGCTGGACCCGGTAGCGGACCGTGTTGCGGTGCAGGTTGAGCGCCTTGCCCGCGAGCTCCGCGCTCGCACCGTTGGCGAGGTAGACGCGCACCGTCCGCCGCAGCCGGGACGTCGCGTCGTCCGCGGCCGCGAGGCCGGCGAGCTCCCGCGCCACCATCACGCGCATGGCCTCCATGCCGCCGATTCCCCCGGCGAGACAAGCGAGTTCGACGTCGGCGTACCTGGTCAGCGGGGCGCCGGCACCCCCGGTGAGGGCCGCCGTCTGCGCCGCCTGCGCCTCGCGGTGGCTCCGGCGGAAGCCGTCGACGCCGGGCGCCGCACCGCCCACCGCCGCCCGGACGCCGGGCCGCGGGGTGACCGCGGCCAGGGCTTCCGGGTCCGGTGGCCCCGCGGTCGCCACCCAGCACCACAGCCCGCGGGCACCGCCGGCCACGCTCAGCGGGTGGGCGGTGCCCAGCGCCGCGCCGAAGGCCGCCGCCGAACCCTCCAGTGCCCGCACGACGTCCGCGGCCGGCGTGCCGTCCTCGGCCCAGAGGACGAACGCCGTGTGGTGCCGGCGCAGCGGGTGACCCAACAGGACGGAGGTCGCGTCGAGGTCGACGTCGTCGCCGCGCAGGATCGCGTGCACCGCCTCGGCGCGCTGGGCCAGCGCACCCCGTTGCCACTGCTCGCGCTCTTCGCTGTACGTGCCCACCAGGACCTCGACCGAACTGTCGATCCACCGGCCGACGCGGTCCCAGAAGCGCACCAGGACCGCCGAGCGCAGGTCGCCGTCGGCGATCTCGTCCTGCACGATCCCGGTCACGTAGGACCACACCGCGCGCTGCGCGACCCGGTAGGTCTTGAGCAGCACCGTCAGGCCGAGGCCGCGGCGGGCGATCGTCCGGGCGAGGTCGAACGCCTCCGGCGGCAGGCGCACCTCGAACGGATCACGGGTCACCGCGACGAGGAATTCGCGCCAGTGCGCGCTGGTGCTCGCGTGCAGGTCGCGCCGCAGGTCCTCGCCGGCGGCGTAGTCGGCGACCTCGGTGGTGATCTCCCGGTCGGTCATTTCGATCAGCCGGCTCAGCTCGGCGGGCACCAGTGCCTGCTCCGCGTAGCCGGCGATCCACCGGGCCGCTTCCGATCGCATCGATCTCACCTCGCGTTTTGTACCGCTGCACAACGGAACGGGCAAGTTTTGGACCGGCTGCCCTGCCGGTGGCGCACTCCTGCGCCGAGGGTGGAGGGCACCCAGTCCGCGCTCGATCGGGAGGTCCGCGATGTCCGCGCGGAAGTCTTACGACTACGTGATCGTCGGAGCCGGCAGCGCCGGCTGCGTCCTCGCCGCGCGGTTGACCGACGACCCGTCGGTCAGCGTGCTGCTGCTCGAGGCCGGGCCGCCGGACCAGGCCGACGAGATCAAGATCCCGGCCGCCTTCGCCAACCTGTTCAAGACCCGGTGGGACTGGAACTACGAGACGGTGCCCCAGAAACACCTGGGCGACCGGCGGGCGTTCTGGCCGCGGATGAAGGCCTTCGGCGGCTGTTCGTCGATGAACGCGATGATCTACGTCCGCGGCAACCGTGCCGACTACGACAGCTGGCGGCGCGACTTCGGCGCGGTCGGCTGGGGCTACGACGACGTGCTCCCCTACTTCGTGCGCGCCGAAACCAACACCCACCACGGCGCGCCCTTCCACGGCACCGACGGGCCGCTGCACGTCGAGAACTGCCGCTACACCCACGAGCTCACCGAAGCCTGGATCGCCGCCGCGGTCGCCGCGGGCCTGCCGGCCAACGACGACGTCAACGGCGTCGAGCAGCACGGCGCCGGCCGCTACCAGGTCACCTGCCGGCGCGGCAAGCGCTGGTCCACCGCGGACGGTTACCTGCGGCCGGCCATGAAACGGCCGAACCTGACCGTCCTTCCGGGTGCGCTCGCCACCCGGGTTCTGCTGGCGGGCCACCGCGCCGTCGGGGTGGAGTACACCGCCGCGGGAGTCACCGAAAGCGCGTTCGCCGACGCCGAAGTCGTGCTCTCGGGCGGGGCGATCAACTCGCCGCAACTGCTGATGCTCTCCGGTATCGGCCCGGCCGCGCACCTGCGCGAAGTCGGCGTGCCGGTCGTGGCGGACCTGCCCGGCGTCGGCGAAAACCTGCACGACCACCCGGCGACGCCGATTCTCTGGCGGACCAAGGGAACCACCGACATCGCCGTCGACCACGTCAGTCCGGCCCGGCTGCTCCAGTGGCAGCTGCGCGGCTCCGGTCCGCTGACGTCCAACATCGGCGAGGCCGGCGGCTTCATCTCGACCCGCGGCGGGACCGGCGCCCCGGACATCCAGTTCCACGTGGCCCCCACCGGCTTCTACGACAACGGCCTGCGGGAACCGGCCGGCCGCATGTTCACCGCCGCCGCGACCCTGGTGGACGTGGCCAGCCGCGGCCGGCTGCGGCTGCGCTCGGCCGATCCGCGCTGGAAGCCCGCCATCGACCCGGCCTACTTCACCGAACCGGTGGACACCGACGCCATGATCGCCGGCCTGCGCAAGCTGGTCGAGATCTCGCGGGAGTCGCCGCTGGCGGGCTACCTCGACGGTGCGCACTTGCCCTCCACAGTGGACGGTCTCGGCGAAGAGGAGTGGCGCGAGCACATCGGGGCCTGGACCCAGACCCTGTACCACCCGGTCGGCACCTGCGCGATGGGCACCGGCGAAACCTCGGTGGTCGACCCGGAACTGCGCGTGCACGGCGTCGAAAACCTGCGGGTGGTGGACGCCTCGGTGATGCCGAGGGTGGTCCGCGGCAACACCAACGCCCCCACGGTGATGATCGGTGAGAAGGCCGCGGACCTCATCCGGAACCGCAAGCCGGTGTCCTTTCCCGCGGTCTCGGAGGCGACCCGATGACGACGACCGAATCGCCGGTGCCCACCCGGTTCGCGGTGCACGCCCCCCGCACCGGGGACCGGGTGGGCACCCACCCCGTCCGCAGCGAGGCGGAAGTCCGCGAAGCCGTCGCCCGTGCCCGCGTGGCGGCGTCGTGGTGGTCCGGTCTTTCCTTCGCCCAGCGCGCCGACCGGCTGGACCGCTTCCGCGGGATCCTCGCCCGGCGGGCCGCGCAGCTGGCCGGCGTCATCCACGACGAAACCGGCAAGCCGCATTCCGACGCGCAGCTCGAGGTCGCGCTGGTGCTCCCCCACCTGGCGTGGGCGGCGAAGCAGGCGCCGAAGGTGCTCGGCCCCCGCCGCGCGAAAACCGGCCTGCTGAACGCCAACCAGGCCGCCGCGGTGGAGTACCGGCCGCTCGGGGTGGTCGGTGTGATCGGCCCCTGGAACTACCCCGTGTTCACCCCGCTCGGCTCGATCGTCTACGCGCTGGCCGCGGGCAACGCCGTCGTCTTCAAGCCCAGCGAGCTGACGCCGGGTACGGGCGCCTGGCTGGCCGAGGCGTTCGGCCAGGTCGTCGGCGAGCACCCCGTGCTGCAGCTGGTCACCGGCGACGGGACCACCGGCGCCGCGCTGTGCGGGTCCGGGGTGGACAAGATCGCCTTCACCGGCTCGGCCGCCACGGCGAAGAAGGTGATGGCCGCCTGCGCGCCGACGCTGACCCCGCTGGTCGCCGAATGCGGCGGAAAGGACGCGCTGATCGTCGACGCCGACGCCGACCTCGACGCCGCAGCCGACGCCGCGGCGTGGGCGGGACTGGCGAACGCCGGGCAGTCCTGCATCGGCACCGAACGCGTGTACGTCCACGAGCGCGTCTACGAAGCCTTCCTCGCCAAGCTCACGGCCATCGCCGGGAAGGTCCGGGCCGGCCGCGACGACGCGGCCCAGCTCGGCCCGATCGCCTTGGCGGCCCAGGTGGACGTCATCCGCGAGCACATCGCGGGCGGCCTCGCCGCCGGCGGCCGGGCCGTTCTCGGCGGTACCGGCGCGATCGAGGGCAACGTCGTCCAGCCGACCATCCTGGTCGACGTGCCGGAGGACAACCCCGCGGTCACCGAAGAGACGTTCGGGCCCACCCTGACCGTGACCAAGGTCCGTGACATGGCCGAAGCCGTCACGCGCGCGAACGCGACCACCTACGGGCTCGGCGCCGCCGTTTTCGGCGCCCACGCCGGAAAGCTGGCCCGCCGCCTGCGCTGCGGGATGGTCGCGGTCAACGCGGTGTTCAGCCACCCGCAGATCCCGTCGCTGCCCTTCGGCGGTGTCGGCGGCTCGGGGTTCGGCCGCATCCACGGCCCGGACGGCCTGCGGGAGTTCACCTACGCCCAGGCGGTGACGCGGCAGCGGTTCCCCGCCCCGCTCGCGTTGACGACGTTCGGGCGCACGGCCAAGACCGACGCCCTGGTCGCGAAGGTCATGACGCTGCTGCACGGCCGCAAGTAGCGGCCCACCGGCGGGTGCCCCGCGCCGGTCTCCACCGGTGCGGGGCGTCCGGATCGGTGCGGGCACGCACGAAGCCGCGCCCTGCCGTCCGGACGGCAGGGCGCGGGCGGGCGGGCACCGCTCAGGCGCGCGAGTTCGCGTGGTGGGCGGCAATGCCCCGCACCAGGTTCTCCGCGGTCTTGCGCGCAGCGGCCCCGATCAGCGGCAGCAGGGTCCGTTCCATCGCCTTGCCGGCGATCCCGCCGGGCAGCTGGAACTCCACGCGGAAGGCCACCCGGCTGCGGTGCTCGTCGATCGGGGTGAGGTCGAACGTGGTGGCCGAGTCCATTCCGGACACCGACCGGTAGGCGAGGCGGGCGTTCTCCTCCCACTCCACGGTCTTGATCGTCGACTTGAGGGTCGACGGGCCGATCTTCATCGCCGAGGCGAAGACCGACCCGAGCCCGCGGTCGAGGGAGCCGACCGGTTCGAAGCTCGTCATGCCGTGCCAGTAGCCGAGCACGTTCCGGTAGTCGGCCAGGTAGGCGAACGCGACGTCCACCGGGGCGGCGCACTCCTCGGTGAAACTGACTTCGGTCATGCCGGGTTCCTTTTCTCCGGGGGGCATAAGCGGAAGGGGCAGGATTCGAACCTGCGTGGGCTTTCACCCGACCGAGCCGGAGCCCGGCCCCCGTAGGCCACTTCGGGTACCCTTCCCTGCCGCGGGATCAGACGATGTTCGTCACCCGCAGCACACTCCACATCGACGGCAGGGAAATTCCGCCGTCGAAGGCGAAGTACTCCGGCAGCACCGCCGCCGGGTTCCACTTCAGCTTGTACTCCAGCTGGGTCTTCGCCGGGTAGATCTTGTCCCCGTGCTCGGCCAGCAGCCGGATGATCCGCTCCGCGGTCCGGCTCGCGGTCGGCAGCCGGTAGCTGTCGTCCAGGCTGGTGAACGGCGTGAAGCCGAAGTGCAGCCAGGCCGCGTCCGTTTCGCGGAAGTGGTCGATGGCGTGGGAGTTCAGCGCTTCCATCACCCCCGGCGGGCACTCGGGCAGCCGCCGGCTCAGGTCGTGCAGCCAGCCCGGTCGCGACCCGAACACCGGCGCGTAGGAGATGTAGCCGATCGGCCGGCCGGCGATCCGGCCGACGAACAGCTTGCGCAACGGCTGCCACTCGCCGCCGATCTCGCCGATCAGGAAGGCCAGTTCCTTGGTGTGCTTGCCTTTCTCCTGCAGCCACTGGCGGTCGATGGACTCGATGTCACCGGCGACCGAGCCGGCGTCGGCCTCCTCGATCTCGAGCCCGGCCCGCAGCGCGCGGGAGATCTTGTTCCGCAGCCGGACGAACTTCTTGCCGCGCAGGCTGTAGCTCGCCAGCTCGACCGCGTAGGACGCACCGACCTGGTTGACCGTCAGCCCGAGCTCGGCCAGCAGCTCCGCGTCGGACCGCTGCAGCTGCACGCCGATGACCTTGCGGCCGTGGGCGTGCGCGCTGTCCAGGAACCGGGACTGGAGCTCCTTCCTGCTCCCGGCCCCGGTGAAGGGGCCGCCGAACTGGATCCAGCGCCGGCCGTGCGGCCGGTAGCAGACGAAACCTTCGATGCCGTCGGCGTGGAAGTACTCGTTGCCTTCGTTGAGAGCGAGGAACGCGCTCGGGTTGTCCGCGTACAGCTGGAGAGCTGCGAGTGTCCCACCCGGCGGCCGCAGAGTTTCCGGCACTTTCACGTTCCGCCTCCCTGCTCGGTGACTTGCCGGGAATGACGATAGAGGACGCCTCTGACGTGACGGCAATGTCGCGCAGCGGCAGACGTCAGTCACGTTTCAGGACCGTTATCAATACTTCGGGGAGAGCACGGGCGGGAACCCACCCGCCGCCACCGGAACGAGATCCTGGGGGTCCAGGTTGACGAACGCCGAAGCGCACCAGCTGCCCTCATTGGGCAGCTTCGTCCGCGGGAAGGACGTCGAAAGTGGCCAATGGGTGTACGCACTCTCCGCGCGCGCCGTTCTGGACGACTCTTTCGCCAGCCTGACGCTCAAGCGCAACCTCGAGGCCGGGCGTGCCTCGCCGGCCGACGTGGCGCCGGGCGTGGTCGTCGGGCGCGTCGCGGTCGCCGAGCGGGAAACCGTCCACGACGCGCTGGCCGCCGCGGCCGAGGCCACGAAGATCTGGCGCTCGGCCCCGCTTTCGGTCCGCGTCGACGACTGGACCGGGCTCCTGCGCGCGGCCATCCGGGACAACGAGCACGAGCTGCTCGACATGCTGACGCTGGAGGGGCACCCCCTCGCGCTCGCCCGGTGGGAACTGTCCGGGATGCTCGAGCTGACCCGTCCCGAGGCCGCGGAGTTCCTGAAGTCCCAGCTGTGGCAGGAATTCCCGATGGGCGAACGGCGCAACATCGTCCGGCGGCAGGCCGACGGCGTGGTCTGCGTCAACCCGCCGGCGAACGCCCCGCTGGTGAGCGCCCTGCTGGGGATGACGAGCATCGCCGGCGGCAACGCGGTCGTCGTGCGGGCGCCGCGGACCGCGCCCTTCGGGGTCACCTACGTGCTGCGCAAGGTGATCGCGCCGATCCTGGACGAGCTCGGCGCGCCACCGGGCCTGCTCAACGTCGTGTGCGGCCATCCCGGCCCGGTGCTCGACACCTGGATCGAAAGCCCGCTCGTCAACGACATCATGTACTTCGGTGACGTGCCGCCCGGGCTGAAGGTCGAGCGGCGCTGCGTCGAGGCGGGCAAGAAGCCGATCCTGGAACTGGCCGGCAACGACATCGTCCTGGTCTGGCGCGACGCGGACCTCGACGGCGCCGCCGACGCGCTGATCGAGGGTTTCTACGGTTCCGGCCAGCTGTGCATGGTGCCGAACCAGGCCGTCGTGCACCCGGCCGTCGCCGGCGCGCTGATCGCCAAGGTCGTCGAGAAGGCCGCCGCGCTGCGGCCCGGCTACCCGGACGAGGAAGGCGTGCTGCTGTCGCCGGTGCTGCGGCACGACCGGTTCAACCGCTACCTCGCCGACGCCGTCCGCAAGGGCGCCACGCTGGTCGCCGGCGGGCACGGCATGCAGATCGACGGCACCCGCGACGACAACGGGTTCTTCCTCGAGCCCACCGTCCTGCGCGTGGACGGGCTGGAGCAGGCGCGCGAGCTGGAAGCGGTGCGCAACGAGACGTTCTTCCCGCTGATGCCGATCATCGTGCCCCGCGTGGCGGACGACGAAACGCTGTTCGACGACTTCGTCGAATTCGTCAACACCAGCCCGTACGGCCTGCGCAACTCGCTGTGGGCGCACGACGAATCGGTGGTCGACCGGTTCGTTTCGCAGACCGTCAAGGGCGGCCTGCTCAAGGTCAACGACTCGCACATCGCCTTCACCGCGCCGCTGCCCTCGCACGGCGGCACCGGGCTGACCGGTGGCGCGTTCGGCGAAGCCAACTACCCCGTGCTCCGCACCACCCACGTGCAGGGCGTTTCCGTCATCGCGGGAAAGGTCCCGCACCCGGCCAAGGAAGAGCGGCACGATGCGAACTCTCGATGAAGCTCGTGAAGTCTGCGAGACCCACCTTCCCGGCCTCCTGGGCAAGCTGGCGGACATCCCGCCGGCGGATCTGGAGAAGCCGGGCAACCCGGGCCTGAAGCTGTTCAAGGCCGCCGGCGGCCCGGCACTGGTGATCCCGAAGAACTACGAAGGCCTCGGTGTCTCGCCGCTGGAAGCGATCCAGGTGACGCGGGCGATCGGCGCGGCCTCACCCTCGCTGGCCGTCGCCTCGACGATGCACCACTTCTCCGTCGCGACCATCTTCACCCTGGCCGACAGCCTGCGCTCCAGCGGTCTCGAATGGGCGCTGCTGGAGGGCATCGCCTCGCAGAACCTGCTGGTGTCCTCCGGTTTCGCCGAGGGCAACCCCGGCCAGGGCATCCTGTCGCCGACCGTCGGCGGCGTCCGCAAGGACGGCGGCATCGTGGTCAACGGCTCCAAGAAGCCGTGCAGCATGTCCGCCTCGATGGACCTGCTTTCCGCCAGCGTTTCGGTGCCCAAGGAGGGCGGTGGCACCGAAAACGTGGCCATGCTGATCCCGGCCGACACCCCGGGCGTGACCGTCCACCCGTTCTGGCGCAGCAACGTGCTCGGCGGCGCGGAGAGCGACGAGGTCCGGCTGACCGACGTGTTCGTCGACGAGCGGCTGCTCGTGCCGACCGAGTTCGGCGCCCGCGGCGAGGTCGACGAGCTGCAGACCGTCGGGTTCATGTGGTTCGAGATGCTGATCACCGCCTCCTACCTCGGCATGGCCTCCGCGCTGGTGGACCGGGCGTTCGACGGCAAGAAGGTCGCGCTCGAGGTGAAGGCCGACCTCGGCGTGCGGCTGGAGACGGCGACCCTGCTGCTGGAGGGCATCGCCCGCCAGCTGATCGCCAAGGAGAGCGACAACGCGGCGCTGACCAAGGCCATGGTCGCCCGGTACGGCGCGCAGGAAGCCATCACCGACGCCGCCGCCAAGGCCGTGGAAGCGCTGGGCGGCATGGCTTTCATCAGCTCGCCGGAGGTCGCCTACCTGATCGCCGCGTGCCAGTGCGTCAACTTCCACCCGCCGTCGCGCACCGCCACCCGCCGCGCGCTGGCGGAGAACTTCACCGGCGACGTGCTGAGGATCGCGTGACCCCGGCGACCGAGGCCGTCGACCGCGAGCACGTTTCGCAGGTCTACCGCCGGAACCTGAGCACGGGCCGCGCGCGGCTGGCCGAAGTCCTCGGCGGGCACGTCGAGGTCGAGTCGACCGGCGCGTGGCTCACCATCAGCGACGGCAGGAAGATCTTCAACGCCGGCGGCTACGGCGTGCTGATCCACGGCGCGCGGCACCCCATCGTCGTGGAGGAGGTCGAGCGGCAGCTGCGCACGCACCCCGTGGGCACCCGGATCTTCCTGGAGCCCGCCGCGGCGAGGGCGGCCGAGCAGCTGATGTCGACGACGCCGCCGGGGCTGCAGCGCGTGCACTTTTCCTGCTCCGGCGCGGAAGCGATCGAAGCGGCGATCAAGCTCGCCCGGCTCAACGGGAAGCGGCACCTGATCTCGATGACCGGCGGCTACCACGGGAAGACGTTCGGCGCGCTGTCGGTCACCGCGAAGCCCGCCTTCCAGGACCCCTTCCGGCCGCTGTTGCCGGACGTGACGCACGTGCCCTTCGGCGACGCCGCCGCGCTCGCCGCGGTGCTGGAGCAGCACCCCGGCGAGGCGTGCGTGATCGTCGAGCCGGTGCAGGGCGAAGGCGGGGTCAACATCCCGCAGCGCGGCTACCTGGGTGCGGTCCGCGCGGTGTGCTCGGAGTACGAGGCGCTGCTGGTGCTCGACGAGGTGCAGACCGGCCTCGGCAGGCTCGGCGCCTGGTGGGGCGCCGACGCGGAGGGCGTGCGGCCCGACATCCTGCTGTCGGGCAAGGCGCTCGGCGGCGGGGTCGTCCCGGTCGCCGCGACCATCGCGACTTCGGACGTCTTCGCCGTCCTGGACCGCGACCCGGTCCTGCACACGTCGACGTTCTCCGCCGCGCCGCTGGGGATGGCGGCCGTGTGCGGGTCGATCCGGGCCCTGCGGGAAGACGACCTGGTGGCGCGGGCGGCCCGGCTCGGCGCCCGGCTGGTACCCGAGTTCGCGCGGATCGTCACCGAGCGGCTCGCGCACCACGGGTGCGAGGTCCGCGGGGCCGGCCTGTTGATCGGGGTCGAGTTCGCGGACCCGGCGATGGCGGCGGACCTGTTGCTGGCGCTGGTCGCCAACGACGTCATCGCGAACCTCTCCCTCAACTCCGACCACGTCGTGCGGTTCACCCCCCCGGCGACGCTGACGGAGTCCGATGTGGAGTTCCTTGTCGATCGATTCGAGCGCGCGGTCCGAGAGGTCGCGGAGCGGAATCCGGAGCCCGAGGTAGGACATGCGTAGCCTGGAACTGAAACTGCGGTCGTTCACCGCCGACGCCGACGAGGCGTACCGGCGGATCAGCGAATTCGAGCGGTACGCCGACCTGGTGGAGGAGGTCCGCTCGGTCACCGTGCACGCCGACGAGCGGGCCGGTGCCCTGATGAGCGACTGGGAGATCTTCTTCCGCAACGGCCTCCTGCGCTGGACGGAGGTCGACTACTTCCAGCCCGACCAGCGCCGGATCGTCTTCGAGCAGACCACCGGCGACTTCGAGGTCTTCCGCGGTTCGTGGCAGGTCTCGCCGGTGCCCGGCGGCTGCGAGGTGAACTTCGAGGCGAACTTCGACTTCGGCATCCCCAGCCTGGCCGGGGTGCTCGAGCCGATCGCCACCAAGGTGCTCAAAGAGGGCATCGCGCTGATCGTGCACCAGCTGCTCGGCAACGCGTCCGTGGTCGGCGACCCACCGGTCGCCGCGGCCGTGGCCGCCCGCCTGGCCGGCCGCCGGGCCGGCACCGCACTGACCGCCTGAGCCCGGGAGAAACCGATGGACCACATCAACCGTTTCGAGAGCAGGACGACCCTGCTGCTCCTGCGCGCGGAGTACGGCGTCGCGCTCGTGCTGTGCGTGGTGCTGTTCCTCATGCACATCGGCGAAGTGCGCTGGCTGCCCGCGGTGCTGCTGTTCGTCTACATCGACGTCATCGGCTACCTGCCGGGTGCGTACGCGTTCCACCGCTCCAAGAGCAAGGACATCTCGAAGGTCTACTACGTGCTCTACAACACCATGCACAGCATGGTCACCCAGGCGGCGGTGCTCGGCGTGTGGATCGCGCTCTGGGGGTTCGAGTGGGCGCTGCTCGCGGTGCCGATCCACCTGTGCGGTGACCGCGCGATCTTCGGCAACTTCATGAAGTCCTTCCGGGTGCCCTTCGAGCCGGTGCCGATCCCCGCCTTCACCGAGTTCGACCGGAACGTGGTCGAGCGGGACCGTCCGAAGCAGCCCGCGCCGGAACGGATCTGACAAGGGGAGTCATGGAGAACGTCGTGTCACTGAGCAGCGCGCGCCCGATCATCGTCGGGGCGGGCCCCGGCGGTCTCGCGGTGGCCTGGACGCTGAAGGAGGCCGGGCTCGACCCGCTGCTCCTCGACCGCGAACAGGTTCCCTACGCCACCTGGCGGAGCTACTACCCCTCGTTGCGGATGAACTCGTGGCGCCGGCTGAGCGCGCTGCCGGGGATGCGGCTGTCCGCGGAGTTCGGGCCCTGGCCGATGCGCAACGACTTCCTGGCCTACCTGAAGAAGTACGTCGAGGAGCTCGACCCGGACATCCGGTTCGGCACCGAGGTCCACCGCCTCGACCGCGACGGCGGCCAGTGGGTGGTGCGGACCTCGATCGGCGATCTGCCCGCCCGGCACGTGGTGATCGCCACCGGCCTGCACCGCACGACGTTCATCCCGGACTGGCCCGGCCTTGAAGACTTCCAGGGCGAGTTCTGCCACGCCCGCACCTACACCGTGCCGGACCCGCTCGTCGGCAAGGACGTCCTGGTCGTCGGCTGCGGGCCGACCGGCATCGACATCGCGGTCGCGGCGGCCGCGGCCGGCGCGTCGCGCGTCCGGATGTCGATCCGGCACAACCCACTGCTGTTCAAGCTCAGCCCGGTCACCTCCCTGCTGAGCCAGGCGGTCAAGCACACGAAGATGCCGCCCTGGCTGGTCAACCGGGTCAGCCTGCTGATGCACCGGCTGCAGTGGGGCGACCTGACGCCCTACGGGCTGGCGCCGCCCGCCGAGGGCACGATGGCCGGTATCGCCCGGGTCGGGCACACCTACGGGTCGATCGACCGCGGCCTGGTCGCCGCGGTCCGCGACGGCTCGATCGAGATCGTGCCGGGCGTGACCGGCTTCGACCGCAAGGCCGTGCTGCTCGAAGGCGACACGAGCATCAAGCCGGACGTGGTCATTTCGGCCACCGGGCAGCGCCCGGGCCTGGAAGGCATGCTCGGGCACCTCGACGTGCTGGCCCGCCCCGGCGGACGACCGATCGTGCACGGCGGGGAGACCGCCCGGCACGCACCCGGCCTGTACTTCCAGGGCTTCCGGGTGCCGTCCGGGCAGATCCCGGACATGGCGGTGGACGCCCGCGCGATCGCCAGGGCGGTCACCGGACAGCCGCGGTTCGGCAGGCGAGCGCGGTGACCGGCACCGGCACCCCCTGGAGCGGCACCGGCGATCCCGGGACCCGTCCGCGGCTGCGCGGGTTCCGCCGGTGCGACGTGGCGATCGCCGGCGCCGGCCTGACCGGGCTGTCGGCGGCCGTCGAACTGGCCGGGCTCGCCCCCGACCTGCGGATCGTCGTGCTCGAAGCCGACCACGTCGGGGCCGGGGCGAGCGGCCGCGGCACCGGGCTGCTCGGCCCGCGGGTGGGGCCGGCGCTCGTGACCGCCCGGCGGAGGTTCGGCGACGACCTCGCCCGGGCCGTCCACCGGTGGTCGGTGGACGCCGTGCGGTCGGTGCTCGACCTGGTCGAACGGCACCGGATCTCGTGCGACCTCACGCCGGGCAGCCAGCTGATCGTCGCCGCGGACGAGGCGGCGGCGCAGGCCCAGCAGCGGGAAGCGGCCGCCGCCGACGCGCTCGGGCTGCCGGTCCGCTTCGTCGCGCAAGCGGACCTGCCCGGCTTCGCGCGCGAGCGGTACCTGAGCGGTTTGCGGTACGAGCCCGCCGCGACGCTCGACCCGGCCGCGCTCACCGCGCAGCTCGCCCGGATCGCCGAGCAGCGGGGGGTCACGATCTTCGAGCGCAGCGCGGTCCGCGACGTCCGGCCGGGCCTGCTGTCCACCGTGCGCACCGACGACGGCGAGGTGCTCGCCGACCACGTCGTGGTGGCGGTCAACGCCTTCGGCACCGTGCCTCGCGCCCTGCCCGGCGTCGTCGGCGTGCGGGTCCAGGCCGGCGTCACCGGCAAACTGGGCCAGGAGCAGCTGGACGCGCTCGACGGGCTGCGGACCGAGCCGGTGATCGAGTCCGGCGAGCTGGCACCGTACTTCCGGCTCACCTCCGACGCCCGGGTCGTGGTCGGCGGCGGCGCCGTGCGGCGCGGTGCCTTCGGCTCGCTCGCGCAGGAACCCGGTCGGCTGCGCGCCGCGGTGCGCGCGCTGTCGCCCGCGCTCGCCGACGTGGACCTGGAGACGACCTGGTCCGGGCCGATCGGGATGACCCGCGACGGGCTCCCCCTCCTCGGGCAGCACCCCGGCGACCCGCGGCTGTACTACGCCGGCGGCTGCAACGGCCACGGGCTCGCGGTGGCCGTCGCCAACGGCGGCCACCTGGCCCGCTGGATCGCCACGGGCGAGAAGGACCCGTGGTCGTTCGCGCTGCCGTGGGTGCGCCCGAAGGCACCGTGGATTCCCCGGGGGCGGCTTGCGGACCGGGTGCTCGACGGCTACCTGACCCGGCTCACCGCGGGCCTGCCCCAGCACGACCGACCTACGGAAAGGCTGTCATGACCGCCGTCGGAGAGACCGGAACTCAGCAGCGGCCCTCGCCCGCGCGGGACGGGCTGCCGCCGGGCCCGGAGATTTCGCCCCTGCGCCAGACGTTCCACTACTGGCGCGAACGCCAGCACTACCTGCCGCGGATGTTCGAGCGGTTCGGCGACGTGGTCACCCTGCAGCTCAAACCGCAGGGCGCCTTCGTCATCCTGCGCGACCCCGCCCACATCAAGGAGGTGTTCCGGGGTGCGCCCGAGGTCTTCCACGGCGGTGAGGGCAACTGGAACCTGCTGCCGATCGTCGGCCGGAACTCCCTGCTGACGCTGGACGCGCCGGACCACAAGCCCGAGCGCAAGCGGATGATGCCGCCGTTCCACCACGAGCGGATCAACGGCCTGGTCGCGACCATGCGGCAGATCGCCGAGGACGAGGCGCGCCGCTGGCCGGTCGGCAAGCCGTTCCGGTTCCTCGACCGGTCCTACGCGCTGACGCTGGAGATCATCGTCAAGGCGGTGCTCGGCGTGGACGACCCCCGGCGCGCCGCCGCGCTGAGCGACGCGCTGCACCGGGTGGCCGACATCAGCCTTTCCGGGATCCTCGTGCTGATCCGGCCGGCCCTCGGCCGGGTCTGGCCGTGGCGCGCCGTGGTGCGCAACCTCGAGCACGCCGACAAGCTCATCTACGAAGAGATCGCGATGCGCCGCCGCGACCCCGGGCGCGCCGAGCGCACGGACGTGCTCTCGATGCTGCTGGAAGACCCGGACGCCGACGACCGGGACGTGCGCGACGAGGTCATGACGCTGCTGATGGCCGGGCACGAGACCACCGCGGTCGGGCTGGCCTGGCTGTTCGAACGGCTGGTGCGCCACCCCGAGGTGCACGCCCGGCTCCGCCGCGGCCTGGACGAGCCCAAGGATCCCTACCGCACCGCCGTGTTCAAGGAGGCGCTGCGGGTCCGGCCGGTGATCCACAACGTCGCGCGACGGCTCAAGGAGCCGGTCGAGGTCGCCGGCTACCGGCTGCCCGCCGGGGCCACCGTCGTCCCCGCGATCGGCGCGGTGATGGCGGACCCGCGGTGGTGGGGCGAGGACGCGGCCGAATTCAAGCCGGAACGCTGGCTCGAGGGCACTCCCCCGGCGCAGGCGTGGCTGCCCTTCGGCGGCGGCGTGCGCCGGTGCATCGGCGCGGTGTTCGCCCAGGTCGAGATCGAGACCGTGGTGGCGGCGATCCTGCGCACCGTGGCCATCGAGGCGGTCGACCTCGCCGATGAAGGCAACCGGATGCACCACATCACGATGATCCCGAAGGAAGGCACGCGCATCCGCGTCGTGCGCCGGCTCGGGTGACCGACTCCGTCAAGAGAGGCCAGCACATGAACCCACTGCGTGTAGCCGCGATCGTCAACCCCACCGCGGGCGGCGACGGCCGGGCCGCGGTGGCCGCACTCGAAGCGGCCGGCACCGCGGCGGTGGAGATCGTCGAAACCACGGCCGCGGGCGACGCCGCGGACCTCGCGTTCAAGCTGGCCGCCGGCGAGGCGCCACCCGACATCATCACCGGGGTCGGCGGTGACGGCACGATCTGCGAGGTCGTCACCGGCCTGCACCGGGCCCGCGAATCGGGCGTCACCGCGGTCCCGCCGCTGCTGGTGGCGCCCGCGGGCACCGGGAACTCCACCTACCGCGGGCTGTGGGACGACGCGCCGTGGGAGAGCACCGCGCGGACCGCGCTGCGCGGCGAGGCCGTGGTGCGGCAGCTGGACCTGGCCAGGATCGAGCAGAACGACCAGCTCGTCGTGCTCGGCTCGGGCAGCGGCCTGTTCGGCGAAAGCCTGCTGGCCCGGATGGGCCGGCCGGAAACCGGCCGCGAACTGCTGATCGCCGCTTCGCTGGCCGCGATGGAACAGTACGTGCCTTACCCCGGCCGGGTATCCGTCGACGGCGAGGTCATCTACGAAGGCGGGATCGTCGAAACCATCGCCGGCGGCTTCCCCTTCCGCGGTGGCGTGCTGCACCTGGTGCCGGAGTCGATCGTGGACGACGGGCTGCTCGACATCACCGTCATCCCGGCCTCGGTGGACCTGATGGAATTCGGCCAGGCCGCGGTGGGCCGCACGCTCTACGCCCTGCCCGGGGTCTGCTGGGGCCGCGGCGCGCACGTCACCGTCGAGCGGCTCGACGGGCAGCCGGTGCTCTACGAGCACGACGGCGAGGTCATGCCGCGCACCGGGCCCGCCTACGACCTCACGGTGCTGCCCGCGGCGCTCGACGTGCTCACCCCGGCCGAAGCGCCGACGTGGTTCGGTGCGCGGTGATCTCGCTGTCCGGCATGGACACGATCCGGCCTGCCGGGCCGGAACTCACCGCCACGGCCTGCCGCGACTACTACCGCAAGCTGACCGCCGGGGTCGCCGTGATCACCGCGTGCGGCCCGTCGGGCTGGTCCGGCACCACGGTCAGCACCGTGACGAGCGTTTCGATGTCGCCGCCCATCCTGCTGTGCTGCGTCGCCCGCGGCTCGCGGACGCTGACCGCGATCCGGCACGCCCGCTGCTTCGCGGTGCACCTGCTGGCCGACGACCAGCCCGATCTCGCCGACCGGTTCGCCAGGCCGCCGAGTGACAGCTCGCGGTTCGTCGAACTGGACTACGAGGTGCGGCTGGTGCACGGCCGCCCGGTGATCGCGGGCGCGCTCGCGGTCGGCTGGTGCGACCTGCACTCCCTCACCGAGGTCGGCGACCACCACGTGGTCTACGGGCAGCTTTCGGCCGTCCGCGTCGGCCACGGCAGGCCGCTCGCCTGGCACGATCGCTCCTACCGCGCGCTGACCCCTCCGGGAGCGGCGCAGTGACGGCCACCGCCCGGCAGGTCACGAGCATGTCCGCGACGCTGGCCGCCTGGGCGAAGAACCTGACCTGGGCGGACATCCCGGAGACCACCCGTGCCGCCGCCCGCAGCCAGCTGATCTCGAACCTCGCGGCGGTGCGGGCCTCGCTGCGGCTCCCGGTCGGCCGCGCCGTCACCGCCGCGTTCGGCGCGCCCGTGCAGGACGACCCGAAGCAGTCGGCCTACGTCCTGGCGGCGCTGGCCACCGCGCTGGACTTCGACGAAGTGGCCTACTCCGGCCACGTCTCGGCCGGCGCGGCGAACGTCTCGATCGCGGAAGCGCTCGCGGCCGGGCTCGGCGGGGAGGCCTTGCTGACCGGGATGGTCGCGGCCAACGAATGCGCGGCCCGGATCACCGCGGCGACGATCCTCAGCCCGTTCTTCCGCGGCCAGACCAACACCCACACGCACCTCGCGAGCGCGGCGGTCGCGCGGCTGCACGCGCGCCGCGCGGGCCTTCCCGAATGGACCGCGGCGCTCGGCCTCGCGCTCGGCATCCTGGCGGTGCCCCTGCACCACGGCGTGGTGACGAGCGACCTCAAGGCCCTCACCGCCGCCGCGCCGGTCCGGCTGGCCCTCGACGCGTGCGACGCCGCCGCGCACGGGCTGCACGGATCCGAAACGATCATCGAGGCACCGGAAGGACTGCTCTCGCACCTGTCGGTGGTGCCGGTGCCGGAAACGGTCACCCTCGGTCTCGGCCGGCGCTGGCACACGGACACGTTGACCTACAAGCGGTTTCCGGGCAGCGCGTACCTGCACGCGGCCTTCGACTGCGCCGAACGGCTGCACCGGCGGCTCGGCGCGGACGGCGCCGCCCGCGTCGACCGGATCGTCGTCCGCGCCTCACTGCTCACCTTCCAGCTGGAGCGGAAGGTCGCGCCGTTCCTGAACGGGACCGGCACCTCGCCCGCGGCCGCGACGCTCTCCGTGGCCTACGGCGTGGCCACGCTGCTGCTGCGCGGCACGTTCGGCCCGGAAGACCTCACCCCGGCGGCGCTGGCCGACGAACGACGGTGGGCGCTGGCCGCCAAGGTGCGCGTCGAGCACGACTGGTCGATCTCGGTGCGGATGGCGCAGGCGACCTCGCCGCTCGGGGAAGCCTTGCGCCAAGCCGGCGACCGGGCGCTGAAGCTGCCCGAGCTGGTGGCCTGGGCCGGCGACGACGCGGCGGAAGTCCTGGCCTCGCTGGGAGCGCCGCAGGAGACGTTCGAAGAGGCCACGATGGCGATCGGCGCACAGCTCGACGTCGAGCTGGCCGGCGGGACGACGGTGACCGAGGAGTGCGCGGCGCCGATCGGTTCGGCGGGCGCCGGAACCCGCCGGGACCATCCGGCGATCGTGCGGCGGAAGTTCCTCGCCACCGGTGGCCCGGCCGGCGTTCTGGCCGAACTCGAGCAGGTGGACCTGCTCGACCCGGCCCGGACCGCCGCCGCACTTTCGCGAGCGGTCACCGACTCGCTCGGGGAATGAGCGGAGCGTCCTCGTCGAGCTGGGCGATGAGCTGCCCCAGCTTGACGCGGGTGGTGATGGCGAGCTTCTTGAAGATGCCGCGCAGGTGGAAGTTGACCGTGTGCGGGGAAATCCCGAGTTCCTTGGCGACCTGCCGGTTGGTCATGCCGCGGCCGACCAGCCGGGCGATCTCGTCCTCCCGTTCGCTGAGCGAGGACAACCCGATGTCGGGCTGCCGTTCGGACGGCGACCGCACCGGATGCCCTCTGGCGGTGCGCCTGCGGCGCCGCTGGGTGGTTCCCACGTCGAGCACGGACGGCAGGATCGGCGTCTCGCCCTGGAACGCCGTCCGCGCGTGCCCCGCCGCCTTGCCGAGCAGGGGGACGCCCGGGTTGTTCGCGGCCAGCCGCTCGATCGCCTCCAGCGACCGCGCGGCGAGTTCGAGGTCCCCGGCCCGCCGCGCCACCGAGACCAGCCACGCCGGCCTGGTCAGGTCTTCGATGAAGCACCCCGATCCGGTGGCCAGCAGATCCCACTTGGCCCGGATCTGCTCGGCGGCCGCGGCGGGGCCGGAGCCGGCCGCGACCAGCGCTATTTCGGTGACCGCGGCCCGGGCGATCGAGTCGGGCAGGACGTAGCCGGTGGTGCTGGCCTTGAACTCGTCCAGCGCCTGGACCGCCCGGTCGCATTCCCCGCGGCCCAGGTGTGCCATCGCCGACACCGACAGGGCCAGCTTCACCCCGACCGCGCTCGCCCTTTCCGCGGCCACGGCCAGCGATCGCCCGGCCACCTCGAGCGCCTGGTCGAATTGCCCGTCCTGCAGGTGCAGAAGCGACCGCAGCGACGGCACGACGGATTCGAAGGCGTGCAGGCCGAAATTGTCGACCAGGCTCTGGATGATCGCGATCACCTCGACGGCCTGGTGTGATACGTGCATGTCCGAGAGCTTTTTCGCGAGCAAGGTGCGCGCGAAGAGATTCCAGACAACGTTGTCCTGATCAGCGCACTGAACGGCATTTTGATTCATCAGCAATCCGTCGAACAGGCTACCGGAATGCCATTTCGTATTCGACTCGATACAGAGGGAAGCGATTTTCGGCGCGCCGGCACCGAGATCCACATCGCCGGCGGCGGATGTTTTCCACCGATCCGACCCCTGGTCGATCATGGCGACCAGGAACATCCGGAAGGCGATCAGGTCGCCGTACGCGGACAGCGAAGGATCCAGATCGTCCAGGGCCTTGTTGATCGAAACCAGTGCCGACTCCAGATCGCCCCGGATGAGGTAGAGGCCCGCATCCGTGAACTGCCGGATCGATTCAGGGTCGACCATGTCGGCCCGTACGGCCGCGATCAAGTACAGAACGTCACTGACCGAGGCCGGAACGAGGACGCGCGGAGCAGGCCGGGCGTTGGCGGACCAATCACCCTGGCCGTCTGCTGCCACAGTCACTAAACAACCCCCCCAGGTCATGGATAGTTAGTTGCAATCCAGTAAAGCACACCGAGCGGGGGCGAACACGACAACTGCGCGGCGGTCCGAGCGGCGCCGACACCGAAGTAACGCCGCTTCCGGTTTGCCGCACCACTTCCGGCCACCCGCGGGTCAGGCCCCCATCCTCCGGCCCGCCGTCGACAATCGGTCGACAGTCCGTCGACAGCCCGGCCGGGATCCGCGGTTCCCGGCCCGGGTGCACCACCGCGGCGCCGGCCCGCCGGGCCGCGATCCCCCGGAAACGCTTCCCCCGCAACGGAAAGCCACGACGTGAGGCGCGCCGCGGGCGATGCCGCCCCGAATCCCGGTTCGCCCGGCAAGGGCTCACTCCACGCGGTTCCCCGGTGCGGATCCGGACGCGCCGCGGCGATCGTCCCACAGCTCGGCGGGGCCGCCGCGCTCGCTCCACGCGGTCGCGATCGGGTCCGGACGCCCCGCGGCGGGCGTCCCACGGGTTGGACAGAACGACGCGCTCACTCCACGCGCGCGAGCCCGGCGGTGTCGAGGATCCCGCGCAGGAAGCCGCCGATGTCGGCCAGCGACGCGGCCGCCGCGCGGACCAGGCCGGCCTGCACCTGAGCCGCGTGCCACAGCTGGGGGCACTCCACGTACCGCAGCGCCACTCCGGCCCGCCGGAGCGCGACGGCGAGGTCGAGGCACTGGTCGTAGAGCATTTCGCGCAGCCCGGTGTGCAGGTAGGTCGGCGGCAGCCCGGCCAGCTCCCCCAGCTGCGGGGCGAACAGCGGGTCGGCCGGGTCGCCGTCGCCGCGGTAGGCGTCCGCGCACGCGAACCCCCACGGCCGGTTGACCACCAGGTCCCGCGGCAGCGAAGCCCGTTTGGCGGGGTTCGCCCACGGCGAAATCAGCACGAGCGCGGCCGGCTGCTCGCCGCCGCGCCGGGCCAAGGCCTGCGCGGCGGCCAAGGCGATCCCCCCGCCCGCCGAGTCGCCGGCCAGCGCGATCGACCCGGCCGGGTACCCGGCTTTCCGCAGCGCGTCGAACGCGACGACGGTGTCGTTCACCGGCGCCGGGAAGCGGTGTTCGGGGGCGAGCCGGTAGTCGAGCAGGTAGACCGGGCGGCCCGCCTCGCGCGCCAGGTGCGCGGCCAGCGAGCGGTGGGTCGCGATCGAGCCGACGGTGTAGCCGCCACCGTGCAGGTAGAGCACCGCCCCCGGCCCGGTGGCGGGCCCCACGCCGACCAGTTCGGCCCGCCGGGCGCCGAGCTCGAGCCGGCGCACGGACGTCCCGGCGGGCAGCGGCTGGGTGAAGGCCGCGGCGTTGAGCAGCACGCGCTGGAGCCGCCACGGCAGCCGGCGCCGGAAGGTCAGGCGGAAGTACGGGTGCAGCAGGACGCGGGCGAGCGGCACCGGGATCGACAGCGTCACGCCGCGCTCCCGCGGCGGGGCGAGACGGCCAGGAACCGCGAGTACCACACCCAGAACCGCTGCGAGCCGGTCGGCGTGATCCGGGCCAGCAGGTCGAACACCTTGGCCTCCACGCCGATCAGGATGCGGGCGCGTCGCCTGCGGACGCCCTCGACGATGGTCTCGGCGGCCATTTCCGGGCTGTGCAGGGCCATCCGGCGGTCGAAGACGCTCGCGACCGACGCCGGGTCCAGGTCGCCGACGACGATCGCGTTGCGCGCGACCGACGTCTTGATGCCGCCGGGGTGCACGCAGCTGACCTGCACCGGGTGCCGGGCGGCGAGCATTTCCTGGCGCAGCGACTCGGTGAACCCGCGCACGGCGAACTTCGAAGCGGAGTAGGCGCTTTGCGCCGGCAGGGTGATCAAGCCGAACAGGCTGGACACGGTGATCACGTGCCCGTCGCCCGATTCGATCAGGTACGGCAGAAAGGCCTTGGTGGCGTTGACCGCGCCCCAGAAGTTGACGTCGAGCACGCGCTCGACGTCCTTGAACGCCTCTCGCTCGACCTCGCCGTAGCAGGCGATCCCGGCGTTGTTGTAGAGCTGGTGGACGACGCCGAAGTGCGCCCGGACCGCCGCCGCGTAGGCCAGCACCGCCTCCCGTTCCGTCACGTCGAGGTGGTCGGTGCGGACCTCGGCGCCGCGCGCCTCGCAGCGGACCGCGGTGGCCGCCAGGCCGTCCGGGTCGACGTCGGACAGCGCGAGCCGGGCACCGCGGGCGGCGAGGTTCACCGCGAGCGCACGCCCGATGCCCGACCCGGCGCCGGTGATGACCGCGACCTTGTCTCCGAATCCGGTGGTCATGCCGCTTCCTCCCGCGAGACGACGTAGGCGTCGAGGTCGAACTTCCGGGTCAGCCGGGCGAACTCGAACGTGAACCCCGGCCACAGCGTGCTGTTGCGGCCGTGCTTGTCCAGGTACCAGCTGGCGCACCCGCCGCTGGTCCAGACGCTGCGGGACATCCGGTCCTGCAGCATCCGCGCGTACGCCTCCTGCACCGGCTTGCGGACCTCCAGCGAGCGGATCCGGCGCCGCTGCATGGTCGCCAGCGCGTCGGCCAGGTAGTTCACCTGGGCCTCGATCATGAAGATCATCGATCCGTGCCCCACGCCGGTGCTGGGCCCGACCATGAAGAACATGTTGGGGAAGTTCGCGATCGTGGTGCCCTTGTAGCACTCGCGGCCGATCCGGTCGAACACGTCGCCGAGGCTGCGGCCGTCGCGCCCGAAGATCCGCCGGTGCGCGGGTGAGTCGGCGATCTGGAAACCGGTCGCCAGCACGATCACGTCCACCTCGTGCACCTCGCCGTCCGCGGTGACCAGCGCGTTGGCCTTGACCTCCTGGATGCCTTCGGTCACCAGCGTCACGTGGTCCCGCGACAGCGCCCGGTAGTAGTCGTTGGAGATCAGGATCCGCTTGCAGCCCAGGCGGTACCGCGGGGTCAGCCGGCGGCGCAGCTTCCGGTCGCGGACCTCCAGCCACAGCTTGGCCCGCGCGGCCAGCTCCAGCGGCCGCATCAGCAGCGGGTTCTTCACCAGCCCCAGCACCTGCGCCTCGCGGGCCCAGTAGATGGCCGTGCGCATCAGGCGCTGGTAGAACGGCACGTACCGGCAGGCGAAGCGCTCGAACGCGGTGTAGCGGCGGTCCATCCGCGGCAGGATCCACGGCGGGGTGCGCTGGTAGACCTCGAGCTCGCCGACCCGGTCGGCGATGCCGGGCACGATCTGGATGGCCGACGCGCCGGACCCGATCACCGCGACCCGCTTGCCGCTCAGGTCGGTTTCGTGGTCCCAGCGGGCCGAGTGGAAGATCGTGCCGTCGAACTGGCCGATGCCGGGGATGTCGGGCAGCGCCGGCTCGCAGAGCGCACCGAAGGCGGCGATCACGACGTCGGCGGTGAAGGCCCCCTTCGTGGTTTCCAGCTCCCAGCGCGCGGCCTCTTCGTTCCAGCGCGAGCTCAGCACTTCGCAGCCGAAGACGTGGTTGTCCGCCAGGCGGAACTTGCGCACGACACCGGCGATGTAGTCCTGGATCTCCGACTGCCGGGAGAAGGACCGGGTCCACTGCGGGTTCGGCGCGAACGAGTAGGAGTAGAGGTGCGAGGGCACGTCGCAGGCGGCGCCGGGGTAGGTGTTGTCCCGCCACGTCCCGCCGACCCGGTCGCCCCGCTCCAGGACCAGGAAGTCGTACCCCTCGCGGCGCAGGCGGACCGCCGCGGCGACCCCGGCGAGGCCGCCGCCGATCACGATCACGTGCCGGTTCTCGTGTGTAGCAGTCAAGGGATCAGATCTCCCATCGCACCCGTCCCGGACGTTCGTCGAGGTGATCGTCGCAAAGGGGTCTGACGGGCCCCTGACCTGAGCCCGCGGCGAGGGCAGGAGGGGTTTCAGGAACGTCGCGGATGATGAGGCCACGCAGCCCGCCCCGTGCGAACAGATTGGGAGACACCCGTGGGATCCACAGTGACCGAAGCGCCGGACGTCCTCATCATCGGCAGCGGGATGGCCGGCCTCGGCATGGCGGTCAAGCTGCTCCAGGCGGGCCAGCGCGACTTCGTCGTGCTCGAGAAGGCCGACGGCGTCGGCGGCACCTGGCGGGACAACAGCTACCCCGGCTGCGCCTGCGACGTCGCCAGCGTGATGTATTCCTACTCCTTCGCGCCCAACCGCCGCTGGAGCCGGATGTACGCCGGGCAGCCGGAGATCCTCGACTACATCCGGCGCGTGGTGAAGGACCACGACCTCGAGCCCTACATCCGGTTCAACACCGAAGCGGTTTCCTACGAGTTCGACGAGGCAGCCGACCGCTGGACCGTGCGCACCCGCGCGGGCGAGGAGTTCCGGCCCCGGATCGTGGTCATGGCGCACGGCGCGCTGCACCTGCCGAACATCCCCGACTTCCCCGGTGCGGAGAAGTTCTCCGGGCCGGTGTTCCACTCCGCGCGCTGGGACCACTCGGTGGACCTCAAGGGCAAGCGGGTCGCCGTGATCGGCACCGGGGCCAGCGCCGCGCAGTTCATCCCGGAGATCACCGGCACCGCCGCGCACGTCACCGTCTTCCAGCGCAACGCGCACTGGGTGCTGCCCAAGGCCGACCGGCCGTTCAGCGACTCCGAGCACCGGCTGTTCAAGGTGGCGCCGTTCGTGCAGCGGCTCTACCGGCTGCTCGCCTACTGGACCCACGAGCTGCCGGTGCTGGCTTTCCTGCACCCCCGCTTCGTCAAGATCCTCGAAGTGGCCGCGCGGCGCATGCTGGAGAAGCAGGTGGCCGACCCCGAGCTGCGCGCGAAGCTGACGCCGTCCTACCAGATCGGCTGCAAGCGGATCCTGCTGTCGAACGACTACTACCCGGCCATGCAGAAGCCCAACGTCGACCTGGTCACCAGCGGCGTCGCCGAGTTCACCGCCACCGGGATCCGGTCGGCCGACGGCGAGCTGCACGAGGCGGACGTGGTCATCCTCGGCACCGGTTTCTCGACCGACAACCGCTGCGCCAAGGAGCACATCGTCGGCCGCGACGGCGGCACCATCCAGGAGGCCTGGCGCGAGGGCATGACCGCCTACCTCGGCATGAGCGTCAGCGGCTTCCCCAACATGTTCATGATCATGGGCCCGAACTCCGGCGGTGGCGCGCAGTCGATCCTGTTCGTCATCGAGGCGCAGCTGCACTACATCGTCGAGTGCCTGCGGATGATGAAGGCGCACCGGGCGACCCGGCTCGAAGTCCGCGCCGACGTCCAGCGCCGCTTCAACACGTGGCTGCACTCCAAGCTGGGCAAGTCGGTGTGGAACACCGGCGGCTGCCACAGCTGGTTCCTCGACCACACCGGCCAGAACCGGCAGTCGTGGCCGGGCACCGGGACGAGCTACTGGCGGGCCACCCGCCGCCCGGACCCGGAGGCCTACACACTCGGCCGCACGAGCACGCCGGTGGCCTCCTGACGCCGACGCCCACGCCGCCCGCCTCCGGTCCGCTGCACCGGAGGCGGCTTTGTGCTGCCGCTTTCCCGGCTGCCGGGCAAGGGTTCGTGGTCGCCGGGTTCGGCATGACCCGCGCCCCCGGTCGCCGTTCCGGGCACCGCCGCCGGCGGGCCGCCTGAAAACCGTTGTCCTGCAACGGAAACAGAGTTACCGATCAGGTCGAGGCCCCCTGGCCGTCCACGCCGACACCGCTCCGGCCACCCACAGCGGCACCCACCGCCACCGCGACTCGACGAACCCACCGGGCCCCGAGTTGCAGTAAACATACGGTCGAATGTACTCTCTTCGGTACGCGGGCTCACCCGCACCGGAACCTTCTCCCGCGGATGAGCACGTTTCCGGCCGGGCCCGCGGGCCCGGCACCGACGAGAAGGGAATTGGCCTTCGTGACGAACGCCAGGGAACAGTCAGTCGCGATACCGCCGGAGGCCGCGCCGCCCGCGATCCCGTGGCCCGCCGTGTCGACCGTGATGGTCGGCATGTTCATGGCGATCCTCGACTCCTACATCGCGATCGTGGCCGGGCCCGCGATCCAGAGCGACCTCCACACCACGGCAGGCGAACTGCAGTGGGTGCTGGCCGGCTACCAGCTCAGCTACGCCGTGTTCATGATCACGGCGGGGCGCATCGCGGACCTCTACGGGCGCAAGCGCATCTTCATGCTCGGCGTCGTGATCTTCACCCTGTCCTCGATCGCCTGCGCGATCGCGACCAGCGCGGGCATGCTCGTCGTCGCCCGCATCGTGCAGGGTTTCGGTGCCGCCATGGTGGTCCCGCAGGTCTTCGGGATGATCACGCTGCTGGTTCCGCCGGAGGGCAGGCACCGCGCCTTCGGCATCCTCGGCGCCGTGATCGGTCTCGGCACCATCGGCGGCCAGCTCATCGGCGGCCTGCTGATCGGGGCGAACCTCTTCGGCTCCGACTGGCGCGCGGTGTTCTGGGTCAACGTGCCGATCGGGATCGTGACGTTGCTGCTGGCGGCCAAGTTCGTGCCCGAATCGCGCGCCGAGGGGGCGCGCCGGCTGGACATCCCGGGCGTCGCGGCGCTGAGCGCCGCGCTGTTCCTGCTCACCTTCCCGCTCATCCAGGGGCGCGAGAAGGGCTGGCCGTGGTGGACGTGGGCCTGTTTCGCGGCCAGCCTGGTGATGTTCGCCGTGTTCGTCTCGATCGAACGCCGCGTGGACCGGGCAGGCGGCGACCCGCTGATGAAGCTGGCGCTGTTCCGGCAGCGCTCGTTCTCGCTGGGCCTGGTGCTGGTCATCTGCGTGTACGCGCTGCTGACCTCGTACTACCTCGCATTGTCGGTGTCGATGCAGGACGGCCTCGGCCTGTCGGCCCTCGGTTCCGGCCTGGTGTACGCCCCGGCCGCGGCGATGTTCTTCGTGTTCGGCCTGGTCGCGGGCAAGCTCGTGCCCAAGTACGGCAGGCGCGTGCTCGAGGTCGGCGCGATCATCCTGGCCATCGGGTACCTCTCGACCGCGGTCGTGCTGCTGAGCGGCGCGACGATGACCCCGGGGCTGGTGATCCCGACCCTGATGCTGCAGAGCGTCGGTGGCGGCCTGCTCATCACGCCGCTGCTCAACTCGGTGCTCGCCCGGATCGAACCCGAGGCGGTCGGCATGGCCTCCGGCGCGCTTTCCACCGCGCAGCAGGTCGGCGCCGCGCTCGGTGTCGCCGTGATCGGTGTGGTGTTCTTCACCTCGTTCCGGCCGGACGTCGACGGCCCGGTGCCGGCCGCGAGCCACGGCTTCGCCATGGCTTCGATCGCGGTGTGCGCGGTTGCGGCCGTGGTGGCGATGCTGGTGTTCCTGCTGCCGAAGACGGCCAAGGCGCGCTGATTCACCCGTTCGGGACGATGAGCTGTTCGACGATGCGGCGGGCCCGGCCCGCCGCATCGTCGTCGCCCAGGCGCAGCGCGGTGTTGGTCGCGCAGAGCACGGCGTCGATCTGGAACGCGACGAGCTCGACGTCCAGCTCGCGGATCTCCTTGGCGGCCACCGCGTGCCGCAGCTCGCCGGCGATGACGCCCACCCACTCCTGCTTCTGGTACTTCAGCGCGTCGCGGATCGGGCCGGTCCTGCTGTCGTAGTCGGCGAGGTTCGCCACCCAGAAGCAGCCGCCGGCGAAGAGCGGCTTCTCGGCGTAGCCGATCCAGTTCTCGATCAGCGCGCGCAGCCGAGCGACGCCGTGGGTGACCGGCTTCGCCGGGGCCAGGACGGCGCCGGCGAACAGCTCCCGCGCGTAGTCGACCACGCTCAGCTGCAGGGCCTCCTTGGTCCGGAACAGGGTCTGGACGCCGGCCTTGCTGATCCCGGTCGCGGTCGCGAGGCGGCCGAAACTGGCTCCCTCCAGCCCTTCGAGCGAGGCGATGTCGACAGCCTCGCGAAGCACGATCTGGCGGGTCCTGGCCCCGCGGAGGAGCCGCTTGTCGGTGACCTCGCCCCGGCCCGGCGGCGGGAGCACGGTGGCGCCGACGTGCCTCGTCCGGGCGCGCTCGGGTCCGGTTTCCATACGGCCGATCATACTCCGGTATCCGGACATTTTCGCCCCCCTACCGGACCGTCGAGCAGAGCTACCTGCACCGGAGCACCCCGGTCACCACCCCGCCCAGTCGGCGCGGCGACCACGCAGAGCACGCGGGGCATTGCTTTTTGAAATTAACCAGATCAAACTTGTCACCGTCAGCAACACACTTCATCGATTGCCGTCATCCGATTGCCTGAATAATCAGGTAGCCTTCCGGCAAATCAATCACGCGCCGCCACCCCACTCAGTGGTTGCCACCTACTTGAATGTGCGGTTGCGATCACTGAAACCCATTGATTAGCCTACAGCCACAGATGTCACAAGTTGCCTTTCCGGGGGTCTGAGCAGCCGGACTGAAGATCGGTAGCCTCATTGCTCCTGATCGCACCACATCAGTCACCGCATCAGAAGGAAACGAGGACGATGAATCTAGCAGACGTAGGCATCCTCGGCCCACTGCGGCCCAGGTTCGGGAATGTGGAGGTACCGCTGAGCGGAGTAAAGCTCCGCAGCATTCTGGCCATCCTCGCCGTCCGGGCCAACGACGAAGTGCGCCGGGACGAACTGATCGAGGAACTGGATCTGGCCAGGACAACGGGCGACACGATCAACGCCCTGCACGCCCACGTGGCCCGGCTCCGCCGGTGGCTGCTGAGCCACGGAAGCGCACCGGACATGCTGGAAACGGTCAATTCCGGCTATCGCCTCAATTTACCGCGCAGCGCCGTCGACGCACATCGGTTCGTCGACCTGGTCGAACGCGCACTGAATCTGGCTCCCGGCACTCCGACGGTGGTCGCGGCCATTTTGCAGGACGCCCTTTCCCTCTGGCGAGGAGAGGCATTGCTCGACACCCTCGACGGGCCACTCGTCGCGACCGCGGCCGACCAGCTCCATCAATGGCGGTCCGCCGCACGGGAAACATTGATCGACGCCTGGATCGCGCTGGACCAAAACCAGAAGGTGATATTGAACGCACTGAAGTTCATCGCCGACGATCCGCTGAACGAATCGATCAGAGCCCGGCACATCATCGCGCTCCGCAGAATGGGGCGCTACGCCGAAGCGGCCGAGGCCTACCAGCGAGCCGAACGCGTGCTCCACGACGAACTGGGCGTCCGGCCCGGACATGAGCTCCGCTTCGCGATCACCGGGTCCGACGAACGGACCCCCGAACCCGCGTCCGACCGGTACCAGCTCGTCCGCCCGCGGTGAACACGCCGCCCGGGGTCACCCCCGGGCGGCACGTCTCACGCGTGCGTCAAGCTGCCGAGCAGGTAGGCCAGCTGTTTCACGATCTCCGTCGCCATCACCGCCTGGCCCGACGTGGAGAAGTGGATCCGGTCCTCGCTGAGCAGGTTGGCCCGGGCGTTGACGGGGTGGTCCCACATGTCGACCAGTGCGGCGCCGTATTCGGCGGCCAGCTTGCGGGTGATGGCGTTCATCGCGCGGACGCGTTCGTCCCAGTCCGGGAAGACCGGGACCACGTAGGCCTTGCCGAGCGTGAAGGACAGCAGCTGGGCGCCGGTCTGCTCGGCGATGCCGTAGAGCCGCCGCAGGTTCCGCTCGATGTCGGCGAAGTCGGGACTCCGCCGCACGATGTCGTTGGCCCCGCAGGGCAGGTGCAGCAGATCGGGCCCGAACGCGAGCATCGGCTCGATCTGCTTGTCGAGCACCTCGGTGGTCTTGGCCCCGATCACCGCGACGTTGAGGTATCTCAGGTCGGGCCGCACCGAGCGCAGGATGTTCGCGACCCGGTCGGCCCAGCCGAGGTCGACGTAGCCGGGACTGGCATCCCCGGTCCCCGCCGACAGGCTGTCCCCGATCACCGCGAACCGCGACCACGGCGCGTCGAAGAGCAGCGCCGCCGCCCCGCCGTCGGACAGGCAGAAGGGATCCGACTCTTCGGTCATGGGGTCCGGTGTACTCACAGTGAAAGAATACGTGCGGACGTATGCAGAGCGCAAGTGCGCACTCCCCCGGCCACCCCTCAAGGGGAGGCGAAGTCCGCGCAGTCACCAGCCCCGAGCACGCCTGCGCTGACGGTCAGCGACACGATCCGGTACACCGTCTTGCCCGTCCCGTCCCGGTGCGCGACGGCGGTGATCCGCTTGACCGGGACGGCCACCGAGACCGGCCGCGCGGCTCGCGCCACGAGCGTCGCCGGTTCCGCCGCCGTGCCGAGGAGCACCGCGGCCACCACGGTCGTGATGAACCCTTTCCCGCCGTTCATGCCGCCCCTGCATCAGCTCACCTCCACCGCCGGACCGGCGGCCGCCACACTGCACCACGGGGCGCGCGGCCGAGGGGCGGATCCTGGACAAAGCTGGACGCCGTGGTCGGGCTACCGGCGCCGGGAGCCCAACGACTCGAGGACGGCGTCGACGCGCTCGACACCGAGCCGGCAAGCCGCTTGCTCGTGCATGGACCGCGCTCGTCCGGCCGAGCTGCGTGCGGCCGCGAGGTCGCCGCGTTCGAGGTCGACGACCGCCGCGGCGAGCAGGCTGTCGGCCAGGATCAGGCGGTGCCCGGTCTCTTCGCTGACGGCTCGCGCGCGGCCGGCGGCGTCGGAGGCCTCGTCGAGCGCCCTCCGGTGCCGGTGGACCGCGGACAGGGCGACCAGCGCGTCACCGCAGCCACGCGGGTGGTTCGCTTCGGTGGACAGCCCGAGCGCCGATTCGAGCTCGGTGCGGGCCGCTTCGACCCGGCCGAGTTCGAGCAGGACCGTGCCGATGACGTGGTGCGCGCCGGCCTGCGTCCGGAGCATGGCCAGCCGGGTCGCCTTGGCCAAGGCCTCCCGGGCGACCGCCAGGGCACGATCGGGTTCGCCCGAATCGCGCAGCGCTCCCGCCAGGTTGGCGAGCACGCTCGCCTCGTCCGCGTGCTCGCCGGTCGACCGGCACAGCTCGAGACCGGCGCGGTAGTGCTCGATGGCGCGCTGCAGGTCGCCGAGCGCTTGACTGGACCGGCCCGCGTGGCTTTCCGCGAGCTGCAGGCCGGCGCGGTAGCCCTGCCTGGTGGCCGTCTCGATCGCCTGCGTGTGCAGGGCGTAGGCACCGCGGAGGTCGCCCAGTTCCCAGCACACGTCGCCCAGCACGACGAGGTTCGGAACGGAGGCGGTCCGCCCGGCCTGCACCTCGAGCTCGAGGGCCTGCCGGTAGTACCCCGCCGCGTCCCGGAGCCGGCCCATCGAGATCGACGTGCGTCCCAGGTCGCTGAGCACGCGCCTCCGCAGATCCGGCGCGTTCAGCTCGTCGGCGAGCTTCGCCGCCTCGTCGAGGTGGCGGAGCGCCTGCGCGTGCTCCGCTCTGCTCCAATACGCGCCGCTGAGCACCCGCAGGCACAGCACCTGGCCGGCCGCGTTCCCGCCGGCCCGCGCCGCGACGAGGCAAGCCTCGCCGACCGGGATCCACTCCGCGGAGCGGCGGCGCTCGAACTCCAGGTGCAGGGCGAGGCACAGCTGGGTCGCCAGCGCGTCGTGGCCCGCCTCCGCCGCCTGCCGGGTCAGCGCCGTCAAGGTGGTGAATTCACCGTCGAACCAGGTGCGGGCCTCTTCCGCGGTCGAGAACGGTGATTCGCCGGGGCGCACGCTCGCGTACTCGTCCCGGTACGGCCGCGGGTGCCGCAGCTGCGCCGCTTCGGTGGCGAATCCGGCGTAGTGCCCGATCAGCCGCTCAAGGACCTGGTGCCGCGTGCTTTCGTCGTCGTCTTCCAGGCAGCGGGCCCGGGCCCAGGAGCGCAGGAGCGCGTGCTGGTCGTAGCGCGCCGACGGCCGTTCGACGACGAGGTGCATGTCGAGCAAGGTGTGCACGACCGGCACCAGGGATTCCGGCTTCAGCCCCGTCGCGCAGGCGAGTGCGGAAAACGCGATCCCGCCGGCCGGGAACAGGCCGAAGAGCCGGAACACCCGCTGCGCCACGGGGTCCAGCGCCCGGTACGAGAGCGAGATGGCCGTCCGCACCGCGGTCCCCCGGTCGACGGTCGCGTCGAGAACCGCCAGCGGGCCGCTCGCACGAAGCTCGCCGACCATCGTGGCGAGCGGCGTGCCGGGCCGGACCCGGACGATCGCCGCAGCGATCCGCAGCGCGAGCGGCAGCCGCCCGCAGACTTCGGCCAGCTCGACGGCCGCCGCTCGATCGGCATCGATCCGATCCGGGCCGGCGGTGCGCCGGACCAGCGCAACGGCGTCGTCCGCCTCGAGCGGCCCGAGCTCGCGCGACTCGGCACCTTCGCGGGCGACCAGCCCGACCAGCCGGGTGCGGCTGGTGATCAGGACGGCACAGCCCGGGGTACCGGGCAGCAACGGACGGACCTGACCGGCGCTGCCGGCGTCGTCGAGCACGATCAGCAGCCGCCGCCCGGCGACCGTGGACCGGAAGCACGCCGCGAGCTCGCCGGCTTCCCTCGGCAGCTCGCGTTCGCGCGTTCCCAAGGCGCGCAGGAACGACGTGAGGACGTCCACCGGATCGGCCGGGCGGACATCGGCGAACCCGCGCAGGTCGGCGAACAACTGGCCGTCGGGGAAGGCCGGCGCGGCCCGGTGCGCCCAGTGGACCGCCACCGCCGTCTTGCCGGCCCCCGGCATCCCGGTGAGCAACGCGACCCGGCTTTCCGGCGAGCCGGTCAGCAGCCGATCGAGCGCGGCGAGGTCCGGCTCACGTCCCACGAAGCCGCCGATGTCGAGGGGCAGTTGGCGGGGAACCGGCGGGCCTGCGGCCGCCTGTTTCCCCGCGTGCAGGTGGGCGGCCACCCGGAACCAGGCGTCGTTCCAGCCGCCCCACTGCGCCCGCGGAACGCCCAGCGCGATCACCATCCGGTCGAACACGTCGGACGGGGGGTGGATCTTGCCCGAGACGTACGCGTGCACCGTCGAGCGGGGCACGTCGACCAGGCGAGCGAGGTCGCTCAGGCTGACCCGGGCCTTCCCCGTGCCCCGCGCCGCCAGCCGGCGCAACAGGTCCAGCTCGCGCACGAACCCGGCCACGTCGGTGATCCGGCCGGGATCCGGCCCGGCCACTACGATCCGCGGGTCACGGCCGGCGGGGGCGCCGGATGCGGCCCATAGCCGTCGGCGAGGTAGGTGTCCAGCCGCCGTCGGCGCTCGGCGATCTGGTGTTCCTGCCGCAGCAGTTCGTCGCGGACCTCGCGGACCCGCGCGACCAGCCCGGCGCAGTCTCCGCCCGGGTGCTCGCCCCGCGCGCAGGGCAGGATTTCCCGGACGACGTCGGACGACAGACCGGCGTGGAACATGTCCTGGACGAACGCGACGACCTCGACCGAACCGGGGTCGTACTCGCGGTACCCGTTGGGCCGCCGCTCGCTGCGCAGCAGGCCCTGCTGCTCGTAGTAGCGCAGTGCCCGGTTGCTGACGCCGGTCGCCTTGCTCAGTTCTCCGATGCGCACCGCTCAAGTTCACCTTGACCTTGACATCGACGTCAAGGTTTAGCGTCGGGACCATGACCACAGCAGCGCAAATGCGCGACAAGTTCGCCGTCGTCACCGGCGCCTCCACCGGCATCGGCGCGGCCATCGCGGAGCGGCTGGCCGCCTCCGGCGCCCACCTCGTCCTGGTCGCCCGCAGCGCGGCCAAGCTCGACGAGGCGGCCGCGGACCTGCGCCGCCGCCACGGAGTGACCGTGCGTAGCCTTCCCGCCGATCTCGCCACCGCCGACGCGCCGGCCCGGCTGGCCAAGACGCTGGCCGACGAGGGCATCGAGGTGGAGATGCTGGTCAACAACGCCGGCGTCAGCGCACGAGGCCCGGTGCTCGACGGCGACCCGGCCGGCTTCCGGTCCATGATCGACCTCAACGTCTCCGCCCTGACCGAGCTCACCACGCTGCTCATGCCCGCGATGACCGCCCGTGGCCACGGGGCCGTCGTCAACATCGCCAGCACCGGGGGCTACATACCCGCTCCCTATCTGGCGGTGTACGCCGCGACGAAGGCGTACGTCGTCTCGTTCACGCGGGCGCTGTGGGCGGAAACCCGAGGCACCGGGGTCCGGGTGATGGCGGTCAGCCCCGGTCCCACGAAGACGCCGATGAACCCCCGCGGGGCGCGGAGCGCCGAGGCTGTCGCCACCACGGTGCTGCGCGCCCTGTCCGGCAGCGGACCCGCGGTCGTCGACGGCAGGACCAATGCGCTGACCGCGCTCCTGTTCGGCAAGCTGCTGCCCACGCGGCTTTCCCTCGCCGTCGCGCGCCGGCTGATGGAAAACGGTGCCGGCTGAGCCGCCGCGGGCTCACGCCGGGGTCAGCTGCCACTGCTGGTTGGGTCCGTTGTTGGCCGTCCACTGCACGACCTGGGCGCCGTCGCTCGTCGACCGGCCGGACACGTCCGCGGCCAGCCCGCTGTCGTGGGCGGTGATGGTGTAGTACCCGTCGCCGGTGGGCCGCAGGTACCACTGCTGGTTGGTGCCGCCGTTGGCGGTCCACTGCTGCAGCTGCAGCCCGACGGTGCCGGCGGAGCCGTTGACGTCGAGCACTTTGCCGCTCGGGGTGTAGCGCAGCGTGTAGGACCCGTCCTGGGCGGTGCCGACGGTCCACGAAGCGGTGCCGGTCTGCTGGACCGTCTTGGCGCCGTCGGCGGTGGAGTTGCCGGCGATGGCGAGCGGCTTGCCGCTGTTGCGGTTGACGATGCGGTAGGTGCCCGGGGCCGGGCCGCCGTTCGAGCCGCCCAGCGTGAAGTACTCGGCCACGTCGCTGAAGATCGGGGTGCCGGCCTTGCCGGTCGTCAGGACGAGGTACACCCGCGATCCGGCGGCCGGGGTGGTGAACGACACCGGCTGGGTCACCCGTGACCCCAGCGGGATCGAGAGGGCCGCGCCGCCCGAGGCGATCACCGCGCCGGCCGGGCTGTCGAGCCGGGCGCTCCAGGCGAAGTCCACAGTGGTCCCGGCGAGGTCGTCGTTGAAGACGGTCACCGCGCGGGTCACCGCGGTGCCGGCGGCGTAACCCGGCACGGCCTGCAGCAGGGGGAAAGTCCCGTTGGCGTCCGAGACGCCGGAGGCCGACCAGTACGGCAGGTCGATCGCGGCGACCGGGTCGAACGCGGCCTGCACCCGCTGGAACTGCGGGTTGCTCCACGGGTCGGTCAGGTTGTCCGCGCCGTAGACCGGGTGGCCGCCCTCCTCGGGGGTGAAGTCCGTGGACCGGACGCCCGGGACGACGCCGGCCCAGGCGGACAGCAGCGTGTAGGGCCGCAGGTCGTTGGCGCCCTTGCCGCGTTTGGCGGCGGTCGCCGTGGCGAACCACTCGAAGCCCTGCTTGGTGTTGCACTTCGGCCAGATGTACTCGCCCTCGCCGTCCGGACGGCCGGCCACGGACGGCACCCGCTCGCCGTACTGGCCGGTGCCGTCGAGGTAGTGGGCGAAGACGGCGAAGTTCGGGTGGTTCATGTTCGGGTACCGGCTCGGCGAGTCCGCACCCGGCGCGGCGTCCACGCTGATCGGGCGGGTGCCGTCCGCGCCGTTCACCGCCGCGTAGAGGTCCTGCTCGAACTGCTCCGAGTCGTTGCCGAAGCTCGGTTCGTTCGCCTGGCTCCAGCGGACGACCGCCGGGTGGTTGCGGTCCCGCAGCGTCAACGCCCGGACGTGGTCGACCATGTTGTCGTGCCCGCCGGCGAAGTCCTCCGCGCCGCCGCGGACCCCGCTCTCGTCGATGACCATCAGGCCCAGCTCGTCGGCGACGTCCAGCATGTACGGGCTGGCCGGTTCCTGGTGGACGCGCACGACGTCGAAGTTCAGGCGCTGGTAGTTGTCGACCGCTTGGGGCCAGCCGGGATTGCCCGGTGACGGCGGGAGGAACCCGGGCAGCGTGTCGTAGGCGTCGCCCTTCCCGCCGTGGTCGATGCGGTCGTAGTCGGCGCCCTGGAGGTTGTCACCGCGGTAGTTCACGCGCACGCCGTTGAGCTCGAAGTACTCGCCGTTCTGCGTGCTCTCGCGGAACCCGAACCGGTAGGCGGCGTCGCTGGTGCGCCCGTCGTCGGTGGCCGCGTGCACCGACAGCCGGTGCAGCTGCGCCCGGTACCCCTGGCGATAGGGGACGTTCGGCCACCAGTACGAAGCAGCGCCGAGGTTCCACGCGACCGGGCCGACGGTCACCTTCGCCGTCGAGCGGGCCGGCACGCTGACCGTGCGGCTCGGCAGGGCCGGGTAGGCGAACGAGCCGCCGCCGTCCGAGGCGAGTTCGCCGGTGAGGGTCACCGACCGGGCCGCGGCGGAGGTGTTGGTCACGGACACGTCGTAGGTGAGGGACTGGTTCGCCACCGACGTGCGGACGAACGCGTCGCTGACGTACACCGCCGGGTACGTCCGCAGGAACGCGGAACGGAAAATGCCCTGCGGCACGGCTTCCGACCAGTCGGCGGCCACCGGGACCAGGTACTTGCCGGCGCTGTTGCGCAACGCGCCGCGGCCCTTCACCGCCACGCTGATCGTGTGCGTGGTGCCGGGGGCGGCGTACGCGGTGATGTCGAAGTTCGACGGGGTGAAGGCCGTGGTCCGGGTGGCGACCACCCGCCCGTCCACCGACAGCGTCGCCTGGTGGTTGACCGCGCCGAACTCGATCCACGCCGACTGCGGCTGACCGGAGTCCGGCACGGTCACGCTGCGGGAGTACACCGCCTCGTTGACGTCGGTGAAACCCTGCTTGTACCACCCGCCACCGGGCACGGTGATCGACGTCGTGGCCCGGCCCGCCGGGGTGAAGCTCCACGTCCCGGCGAGGTCGACCGACCCGATCGCGGTGCTGCCGGAGACTTGCGGCGCCGCGGTGGCGGGGATCGGCTCCACCGGGTTCGCCGCGGCGGCCGGGTGCGTTCCCCCGGCGGAGGTGAGCAGCGCCGCCGTGACGAGCACCGGCGTGAAGCGTCGACGGCGCGGCGGCCGAAGGTGTCGTGGCACGGCACGAGCCCTTTCGTTCAGGGAAAAGCCGCACGGCTCGAGGGAAGCCGGGTCATGACAGCACCGCGCCGTGCGCGAGGTCAAGAAACGGCTTTCCCCTGCACGAAAACCCTAAATCAGCGGCTTTTCCCCGGGGAAAATTTCAGCGACCCGCGGGTACCGGCTCGGGGATCGGCTTCGCGGGTGCCACCACGACGACCGGCCGCGACCATGGCTTGGGGCGCCCCGGCCGAGGAGCACGCCGGAAGCCCGAGCCGCAGGGTCACCTCACCTGATCGGCGGCTTCGGCTGCCAGCACTCCCCAGCCCTCGGGAAGGTCGCCGGGCACGCGGATCGCCGTTCCGGGCGGCCAGGTGCTGTCCACCGTCACCTTCCGCTTGTGCCCGGTCAGGCGGACCCACACCCGTTCGATCCCGGGCGGCTGCGCGAAGTGCGCGCCGGCGAATCCGGCCGGGCCGTCGAAGCGCACGTCGTCGAAGACGGCTTCACCGCCGAAGCGCGCGCGGACGAAGCCGACGACGTCGGCGAAGCGCGTGTGGAGGAACCGGGCCGCCGCGCCGAACTGCGCCTCCCTGAACCCCGCCAGGTCGGCGAACTCCGTGCACTCGAACCACACGTCCGCGGTGAACCGTGCGCGATCGAACTCGGCGCTGCCGCCGAAGTGGCAGTCGTAGAACCTCGTCACGCCGCCGAACGTCGTCTCCTCGAACACCGCGTGCCGCGCGAACCGCGTGCCACCGAAGTTGACGCCGCCGAACTCCGTCCGGACGAACTCCGCGCCCTCCGGGAACTTCGCCATGTTGAAGGAGGCGTCGCCGGTGAACCTGGTCTCGGTGAAGTCGGTGTTCGGGCCGAATTCGGCGGTGAAGAAGTCCGGCGAGGCGAGCGTGGCGTTGCCGAACCGGGTGGTCGCGCCGCCGAACCGGACCTCCTTGAAACCGGCGTACGCACTGAACTCCGCGTGGGTGAAGTAGGCGTTGCCGTCGAACCGGGCGCCGCCGAACCAGCCTCGGTCGAAGCGGGCCTTGTCGAACTCGGCGCGGTCCCGGAACCGCGCGTCCACGAACGACCCCTCTCGCGAGAACTTCGCTCCGGTGAACACCGCGGACGCGCGGAAGTCCGCCTGGTCGAACTTCGCGTCGTCGCCGAAGTCGGCGCCGGTGAAGTGGGCGTGGCCGTCGAAGGTCGCCCGCCCGAACCGGGCGTCGTGGTCGAACCTCGCGTGGCCGAAGCCGGCCTGGCCCAGGAACCGCGCCCCGGTGAACACCGCGCTCAGCCCGAAGCGGGCCCGGTCGAACCACACGTCGCCGGTGAAGGTGACGCCGGTGAAGTCGGCGGCGACGACGCGGCAGCCGATCAGGTTGGCCGGCCCGAGCACCGCGCCGGTGAGGTCGAGGCTGATGCCCGCCCAGAACGTGCCGACCGGCTCGTCCTCGGGGCCGTGCACGAGGTGGCGGAACAGGACGGCCTGGGCGGTCCGCCGGACGTGGTACTCCTGCTCCGCCTCCCTCGCCGGGGCGGACCGGGTGCCGGCGCGGGGCGTGGGCGGGGCGAGCCGCACCGACGCGCGCTGCCGGGCCGCACCGCCCAGCAGCGGCCGCGGCACTCCCGAAGGCCGGCCCGCCGGCCGCGGCGGCGGGTCGTACGGCATCCGCAGGTAGGCGCACAGCAGGTCGACGATGGTCTGCCGCTGGGCGGGGTTGTCCTGCGCGAGCCGCTCCAGCGCGTACAGCCCGGCCAGCCGGGCCGGGGCCTGTGGCGAGCCGAGCTGGTCGGCGGCCTTGCCGTACAGGTCGGTGATCCTGCGGGCCTCGGCGTCGGCGACGGTGGCCGCGTGGGCGGCGCGGACCTGGTTCAGGCTCAGTTCCGACGTCCGCTGCCGGCGCGCGGTCAGCCACAGGGCCGCCGCGCCCCCGGCACCGACCACGATCGTGCCCGCTGTCTTGATGGCGTCCAGCTGGTCGGCGTGCCCGCCGCCACCGAACGCGACGAGCAGCCCGACGGCCAGCCCGGCACCGAGCACGACCAGCGCCACGGCCGCCCAGGCCATCGCCCGGTGGGACAGCACCGGCAGCTCTTCCGGCGGCGGCCCGGGCGGCCGGTACACCAGGATCGACGGCGGCGGAGACTCCGGGACGGGGCCGAGCGGATCCGGGTGGGGCGGCTGCGCGTTCACCCGTCCATCCTGACGGTCCCGGCGACCCGCGCCCAGCGGCGGTTCCGTACGTTGTCACCAAGCCGTCGACGCCGTGGGAAACCCTCCGGCCGCGGGGGCCAGGAGGCAGTGTGCTGGAAGCGCTGGGCATGTCCCCCGAGGAAGAACGGGTCTACCGCGTGGTCGTCGGCGGGTACCGGACCACGCCCGACGAGATCGCGGGCCGGATCGGCGTGAGCCGCGGCCAGGTGGAGCCGATCCTGGAGATCCTGCTGGCGAAGGGGCTCGTCAACCGGGCCGACGGGCACTACGTGTCCGCGCCGCCGGACGTCTCACTGGGCCCGCTGCTGGTGCACGGCCAGGAGCAGCTGGAGGCCGCCAGGGCCGCGGTGTCCCAGCTCGCCGAGGAGTACCGCGGCAGTGCGCGGCGGCGGGACTCCGCGCAGCTCGTCGAGGTCGTCACCGGGGCGGACGCGATCCGCCGGCAGGCCCTCGCCATCCAGCGCAGCGCCCGCGAAGAGTCGCTGTGGTTCTGCCTGGAGGGCAACGTCGCGATGGCGGCGTCGGAGAACGTCGAGGAGGCGCTGGCGCAGGCCCGCGGCGTGCAGTACCGGGTGATCTACGAGACCGGCCTGCTCGAAGAGCCCGGCCGGATCGTCAACGTCCTGGAGGGGATCGAGGGCGGCGAGATCGCCCGGTCGATCTCGAAGCTGCCGGTGCGCCTGGCCATCTCCGACCGCCGGGTGGCGCTGTGCCCGCTGGTCAGCCACGACAGCACGGGCGAGCCCACCGCCGCGCTCGTCCGCGAGAGCAGCCTGCTGTCCGCGCTGGTCGCGTTGTTCGAGGTCTACTGGGAACGCGCGTCGCCGCTGCGGATCGGCGACACCGCGCCGACCGGCCCCCTCGACCCCGACGACCGGCGGCTGTTGTCCCTGCTCATCGGCGGGGTCAGCGACAAGTCGATCGCGACCCAGCTCAACGTCAGCTACCGGACCGTCCAGCGGCGCCTGCAGGACCTGATGCGCCGGGTCGACGCCCGCACGCGGATGCAGCTGGCCTGGCAGGCCAGCAAGCTCGGCTGGCTGGACGAGCCGAGCCCCGGGCACCTCCTGCCGCCAAGCGGCGGAAGGCGCCCGGAGCCCGCGAGCGGCGCGGTTCCTAACTGAGCCCGTACGCCCGCAGCACCGTCTGGTCGACGGCGTTGCCCGCGCTGTCGGTGGCCTGCACCCGCAACGCGACGTAGGAGTTCGTGGCCCCGAGCGACGGGTGGTCGATCTTGGCCTCGTAGGACTTCCCGGTGCGCCTGACGTCGACGGCGCGCCAGGTCTTGCCGTCGTCGTAGGACGCCCAGGCCTTCATCGACCGCACGTCCGGCGCGGCCATCCCGTCCTGGAACCGGGCGGTCAGGCCGATCCTGGCCGTGCGGCCGGCCGGGAGCCGGTTGCCGGAGTCGGCGTCCACCGCGTAGTCCAGCTGCAGCAGCGGCAGCAGCGCCGGTGCGGCCGACCGGGCCGAGCGGAACGTCCACGACGTCTGTGTGCCGGTGCCGAACAGCCACTCCGGCGAATCACGCCGGATCGACAGGTCGAGCCGGTAGGTCGCCGGGTCCGCGCCGGCCGGGAAGGTGCCGAACGCGTACGGCTGTTCCGACACGAGGTTGCCGTCGCGGAACAGCTTCGCCGAGGTGACGGCCGGCCCGGCCTGGTCGTCGCCTTCGTTGAAGCCGTAGTGCCCGGCTTGGCTGTCGACGAACTCCGGGATCCGGATCCGCAGCTTGTCGCCTTCGCGGGTGGAGTCCAGGCCCGGCACGCCCCGCGGGATGGCGGGCCGCACGACCGGCGCGAACCAGTCCTCGGTGACGTTCTCCTCGCCCGTGTAGGTGCGCGGTGCCGCGGTCATGCCGCCGGTGAGCGGGGACATCTCGTCCCAGATCAGGCCGTGCCTGACCCGGTGCTGCCACAGGGTGTCCCCGGAGCTGACGTACTCCTGGCGGGTCGACGGCGTCGTCACGCGCCGCTGGTACTCGTTGACGGCGAAGTCCTGCCACGGCTGCCAGGCGAACCGCTGTTCCTTGGCCTCCCCGCCGCTGCCGGTCTGGCGGTAGTGGGTGGTGACGGTCGCGGTGTTCGCCGCGGTGACCCGGTGGACGGGCTTCTCCGGGATCCGGCCGCGCTCGGTCTGCACCACGTCGTAGAGGTACGGGCTGACCGCGACCCCGTGCAGGCTCAGGAAGGCCGGGAACCACTTGAGCCGGTCCAGCAGCGCGAGCCCCTCGTCCCGGTCGAGCTGGACGGTCGGGATGGCCAGGTTCGGCGCCACGCTGATCGACGGCACCGAGGCGGTGCCCCAGCCGTCCGGCACGACGATGAAGACGATCGCCGCCCCGGCGGCCGCGGCCGCCCGGGAGACCTCGTCGCGGTTGTAGTCCGCGGGGTCCGGGTCGACGATCGCGGCCTTCCCGCGCACGTTCTTGAAGTCCGCCGGCTTGCCCTGTCCCGCGGAGACCGCCTGCAGCAGCCGCCGGCCGTCCAGTTTGGGCGAGCCGGGCAGGTAGCGGTTCGTGAGCGGGTCACGGCCACCCAGGACGTTCACCGTCAACGGCGGCGCGATCCTCGACCAGCGGGAGCCGAACTCGAACGCCCCGGTGGTCACCTTCGGCGTCGGGGTGACGCGGAGTTCGCGCGTGTAGTCGAACTGCATGGCGTAGTTCGCGATGCGGCGCGGGCCGAGTTCCCGGTAGGTGTAGTAGCTCCAGATCCCGGCCTGCTCGGACGGTTGCGGGGTCTGGATGTCCACCTTCACCGCCTTGCGGGCGTCCAGCACGACGGTCGTGTCGCCGGTGATCCGGAGCTCCGGCAGGACGACCTGGGACACGGTGAGGCCGTCCCCGCCCCCGTCGACCTCGGCGGTCAGGTAGTACACGCCCGCGCCGACCTCGACCGTCAGGCTGCCACCGCCCAGCCAGGTGTTGACGTCGAAGCGGTAGTCCTCGCCGTACATCAGCAGCCATGGCGCGACGGCCGGCTTGCCCTGCAGGTCGAGCGCGGTGAGGGTGACCTTGTGCTTGGGTGCGGTCTTGTCCGCGCCGAGCGCGGTGTGCACCACCACCCCGTCGGCGGTCGCGGTGAGCCGTCCGCTGTAGGTGCCCGCCGCCAGCTTCGCCGGGTCACCGGTGATCGTGACGGTCGCCCGGCCACCGGCCGGAACATCCACTGTGGACTTACTCAGCCGGATCCCGTCCCCGGCGGGGACACCGGCGAGGGACTTGGCGTCGAGCGCGAGCTTCAGCGAGACCGGCGTGGTGCCGACGTTGGTGTAGGCGACCTCTTTGGACACCGGCGCCGTGCCGTTCTCGACCGCGCCGAGGTCGAGCGTGCCGGTGGCGAAGACCTTCTGCTTCACCGCGCGCGCCACGTCGACGCGGCCGCCGCCCTGCTCGAACACCGACAGCCCGGTGGCGGTCAGGGAGGTGCTGGCCAGCGCGTCCTTGAGCTGACCGCCTTTCCAGTCGGGGTGCTGCTGGGCGAGGATCGCCGCCGCGCCGGCGACGTGCGGCGTGGCCATCGAGGTGCCGGAGGCGGCGGTGTAGTGGTCGTCGACGACGTCGCCCATGGCGGTCCCCGCGGCGCGGGCGGCGACGATGCCGACGCCGGGCGCGGTGATGTCGGGCTTGACGGCGTTGTCGCCCAGGCGCGGGCCGCGGCTGGAGAACGACGCCAGCTTCTCGTCGCGGCCGACCGCGCCGACGGTCAGCGCGGCGTCGGCGGTGCCCGGCGAGCCGACCGTGTAGGCGCCCTGGTCGCCGTCGTTGCCGGCGGCCACCACGAAGAGCGTGCCGGTCTCTTCGCTGAGTGCGTCGAGGCCGAGGCTGAGCGCGTCGGTGCCGTCGGTCGGGCCGCCGCCGAGGCTCATGTTGACCGCCTTGGCGCCGGAGTGCGCCGCCCATTCCATCCCGGCGAGGACCCAGGACTCGTAGCCGGAGCCGTCGTCGTCGAGCACCTTGCCGACGAGCAGTTTCGCGCCCGGCGCGGCGCCCTTGAGCTTGCCGCCCGAGGCGGCGCCGGAGCCCGCGATCGTCGAAGCGACGTGCGTGCCGTGGCCGAAGTGGTCGGTCGTGTCGGGGCTGGTCGTGAAGTTGACCGCCTCGCTCACCCGCCCGGCCAGATCGGGGTGGGTGGGGTCGTAGCCGGTGTCGAGCACGGCGACCGTGGTGCCGGTGCCGTCGTAGCCCGCGGCCCACGCCTCGGGGGCGCCGATCTGCGGGACGCTGCGGTCGAGGGAGGCGCGGACCTTGCGGTCCAGGGAGATGCGTTCGAAGTTGCCCGACGAGGCCCAGAACGCGGCGGCGCCGGCCTTGCTCGCCCGCGCGGAACGGCCGTTGACGCTGCTCAGCGTCACCCCGAGCTCGGCCGCCGCCGGGGCCGCGGCCCGCAGGTCCGCGCCCTTGCGGTAGGTGAGGATCAGCGGGAGGGTCGCCGACTGCTCGTCGGCGTACCCCTCGGCGATCAGCTCGGTGACGTCGAAGAGGGCCCGGTCGACCTGCTTGGCGCCCAGCCGCGGGGTGACGTCCTCGGGGAAGACGCTGCGGTGACCGTCGACTTCCTGCTGGTGGAACCGGATCTTCTCCCGGCCCGGCGCGGGCTGGACGGTGGCGGCCTGCTTGCCGCCGGGCTGCCGTTCGACCTGGACGACGTCCCCGGTGAGCAGGGTGACCGAATGACGTTCGACCGCCGCGGGTGCGGCTTTCGGGCCCGGGGCCGCGTTCGCGACGCCGGCGGTGCCCGCGGCGAGGGTGCCGGCGCAGGCCACGACCAGAACAGATGATCTCCAGTGCATCGCACCAGGCTCGCGCCGGCGCCGTGATCCGTCACTAGGGCGGCCGCGTCCGAATCACGACACGTCGCATCTTCGTCAGCGGCGGGACGCCGCCACGAGCAGGCGCCGGAGCGCGCGCCGATCGTCGTCGTCGAGCCCGGCCAGTACCCGGTCCTCGGCCTCGGCCACCGCGGGGTCGAGGCGCGCGAGTACGGTCACGCCCTCGCGCGTCAGCTCGGCGGGCAGCGACCGGCCGGACGGCACCGTGGCGGGTCGCGCCACCAGGCCGCGCTCCTGCAGCTCCCGGACCACCTTGTTCATCGCCTGCGGCGAAACCTGGGCCTCCCGGGCCAGCTCGGCGTTGGACTTCGGCGACCGCACCAGCATCCGCAGGCAGAGGTACTCGGAGTGGGCCAGGCCGGCCGGGCCGAGCACGGTGGCGGCCACCTCGGCGCGCAGGGCCGCGGTGACCCGGTGCAGCAGGTAGCCGAGCGGCTCGTCGCGAAGCGGTTCCATGTCAACCATGTTGACATATATCAACCTGGTTGAGACTCTGGGGGCATGACGAACCCATCACTGTTGGATTCCGCCTACCGCGGTGAGGCTCCCGAGATGGGGCCGGGCCTGCGGCCGCCGTGGAGCCTCGGCGAACCGCAACCCGAGATCGCCGCACTCATCGACACGGGCGCGTTCCACGGCGAGGTCCTCGACGCCGGCTGCGGCGAGGGCGCGACTTCACTCGACCTGGCCGAGCGGGGATTCACGACGGTCGGCCTGGACCTGTCGCCGACGGCGATCGAGCTCGCGCGCGCGGAAGCCGCCCGGCGCGGCTTGACCGGCGCCACCTTCGAGGTCGCCGACATCAGCGCGTTCACCGGCTACGACGGCCGGTTCGGCACGGTCGTCGACAGCACGTTGTTCCACTCGATGCCGGTCGAGCTGCGCCAGGGGTACCAGGAATCGATCGTGCGCGCCGCGGCGCCCGGCGCGTCCTACTTCGTGCTGGTCTTCGACAGCTGGACCGTGCCATCGGGCCGGGTCCACCCGGTTTCCCCGCGGGAGCTGCGGGAAGTGGTGGGCGCGTACTGGACGATCGACGAGATCCGGCCGGCCCGCATCCACGCCAACGTCCCGGAGAACTTCCCGGACTTCACGGACTTCGCCGGCAGCGACGTCTGGGACGAAGGCAACGGCCGCAAGTCGGCACCGGCCTGGCTGCTGTCGGCGCACCTGTCCTGACTTCGCGGCCGTGCGGGCCGGCGTTCCGGCGTCAAGCCGTCCCGCCCGCCGGGCGCGTTTCCGCTTCGGACCGCCCGCGCTCCAGAATCACCGCCATGACGAGCCAGCCGAACCGGCGCCCGGCCGCCGAAGCACTCCAGGTGCGCATCCGGATCGACCTCACCAGCCGAGCCGGCGACGCGGCCCTCGTCGCCGCCCGGCTGGCCACCGCCCTGAACGGCGTGGCGAGCGTCGATGTCGTCGCCGCCCGTCCTTGCGACACCGCCGCGGAGCCGGGCCCTCGCCTGAGACTGGTCCCGGATCCGCTCCTGCGCATCGAGACGCACTCCCGGCGCGTGCTCCTGCGGGGCACGCCGCTGTCCCTGACCCGGCTGGAGTTCGACCTGCTGCACTTCCTCGGGGAGCACCCCGACCGCGTCTTCAGCCGCGCCGCGTTGAAAGCCGCGCTGTGGCCGCGGCAGGACGGCAACGACCGGACCGTCGACGTCCACGTCCGGAAGCTCCGGGCCAAGCTCGAGCCGCACCTGGATCCGATCACCACCATCCGCGGAGTCGGCTACCGGTTCGAGGGCTCGGCCCCGGTGGTCCTGACCTGAGGCGTGAAGTTTCGCGAGCCGCCCGGCCATTCAGGCGATGACGCCGGACCGGCCCGTCACCCGCCCGACCGTCGAGGACATCCCCACCCCGGGCTCGAAGGGCGGCACCAGCACCCAGCCCGCGCCGGTCAACGCCGGGCGAGCGCGCACACCAGCCGCTTGATCATCCGGCCGCCACCGTGACCGGGTGCCGGACGACCGCGCCGAACAGGTACCCCTGCGTGTTGTGGGGCGCGACGTCCGGCTGGCTTGCGCCGGTGATGTCGGTGGCGCGCGCCCGCAGCGTGTACGGCCCCGCCGCACGGGGGCGCCACGGGAGTTCCCAGCGCAGCCAGCCGCGGTCGAGTCCCGGCCCGATCGGCTTCGCGCGCTGCCAGCTCACGCCGTCCGTGCTGACCTCGACCCGGCGGATCCGGCCGTGACCCGACCAGGACCGGCCGCGCAGCACCTGCCGCCCGGCCGGCAGCGTCGCTCCCCACGGCAGCTCGAACGCGCTCTTCACCACCTGTTCGGTGACCGGCGTGCCCTCGGCCGGGTAGTCCGGCCCCAGCAGCCGGTAGAACTGCGTGCTCCACGGCGACACCAGCGGTTCCGCCGACACCTCGATCCGGCCCAGCCACTTGATCGACGAAATCCCCGCCCACGACGGCACCACCAGCCGCACCGGGAACCCGTGGTCGGGCGGGAGCGGCTGCCCGTTCATCTCATACGCCAGCAGGACGTCCTGCAGTGCCTTGCCCACCGGCAGCGGCCGCCGCACCTTGCCCAGGTTCACCCCACCCGTGACGTAGTCGGGATCGAGGCCCTCCGGCAGCACGTCCACAGCGTCGCGGGACAGCCCGGCCCGGGCCAGCACGGTCGCCAGCCGGACGCCACGCCAGCGCGCGACCCCGACCGCACCGAGCTTCCACGCCGTCCCGCTGACGGTCTGCCCCTGCTGGCTGGTGAAGAAGCTCCGGCCGTTGCCCGCGCATTCGATGAACGCGGTGACCGTCTCCGACGGCAGGGCACGCAGGTCCCGGTAGGTGAACTCGACCGGCCCGCCGCGCAGCCCGGAACCGAACACCTTCAGCCGCCACGCGGCCGCGTCCAGCACCGGCGTCGACGTGTGATCACGCACGAAGAACCGGTCGACCGGCGTCAGATAACCCTGGCCGCGCATGGCCTCCCACCGCGTCTCCGCGTTGGTGCCGTAGACGTCGAACAGTTCCGGCGGCAGCGGCTTGACGATCGGGCTCGCGGCCGACGCCGGGCCGGTCGTCGTCCCGGCCGCGGCCAGCGCGAGACCACCGGCCGCGGTCAACCGCAGCAGGCCGCGCCGGCTCACCCCCGGCATGCGCGCCTGCCCCGCCCGCCACTGCGCGACGCGCGCCCGGTCGTAGGCGGTCTCGCCGTTCACCACGATCATGCAGGCATTCTCGGGATCCCGTCCCCGGACGGCCAGCACGTCCACACAGCGGAACAAGGCCGGCCACAGGCGCTCACGCCGAAGGCGCCAGCAGCCGCGCTGCCTCGTGGAAAGGCGCCACCAGCGGGTTCGGATCCCTTGTCCGGGACGCCACCACGACCCGGCAGGGCGCGAAGCCCTCGATCGGAATCGCCGTCACGTCCTCGCGCAACCGGGGCCGGTGGTCGCCGGCAGGCAGGATGGCCAGCGAACTTCCCGAAGCCACCAGTTCGAGCTTGTCCTCGAAGCTGTCGTCCGGCGCCGGCGGTGGCGCGCCGTCCCTCGGCACGCTCCACAGCGCCGGCGTCACCGCGCACGCCACCAGTTCCTCGTCACCCAGGTCGTCCACCGAGACGATTTCCTTGCCCGCCAGGCGGTGTGTGGTGGGCACCAGCAGCACCCGCGGCTCCTCGTACAACGGCGTCACCGTCGCGGGAAAAGGCAGCGGTTCGCGCGCGACGAGCGCGTCGACCCGGCCTTCGGACAGGGCCTGCAGGTCGTGCCAGCGCAGCAGCCGCGTCCGGATGCGCGCGTCCGGGTGGCGGTGGCGCAGGGCCCGCACCGCGGGGGTGATGACCAGGCCTTCGACGTAGCCGATGGTGATCTCGCGCGGCGGGTCGGCGGCGCGGGCGACAGCCACGGCGTCGCCCGCGGCTTCGAGGACGGCGCGGGCGCGCGGCAGGAACGCCGCACCGGCCGAGGTGAGGCTGGTGCCCTGCGGCGTGCGCGCGAACAGCCGCACGCCGAGCTGGTGCTCCAGCCGCTGGATCTGGCGGCTCAGCGACGGCTGGGCGAGGTGCAGGGCCGTGGCGGCGCGGCCGATGTTGCCGTGCTCCGCCACGACCGTGAAGTACCGGACCAGCCGCAGGTCGAGATCCACGCTCCCGAGCGTACGCCGCCATGCGCCGGCGGTATGGCGGCATGCGGAACAGGACTTGGACGGTGCGCCGTGACCGGCGGTTGACTCGGGGTATGAACGCTTACGAGGGAAAGAACGTCGTGATCACCGGCGGCAGCAGCGGGCTCGGCTTCGCGACCGCCGAACTGCTGGTGGCCCGCGGCGCGCGGGTGCTGATCACCGGACGGGACAAGGAAAAGCTCGAGTCCGCACGCCGTCGGCTCGGCGCCGGGGTGACGGCCGTGCGCAGCGACTCCGCGTCGATGGCGGACGTCGAGGAGCTGGCACGGGTGGTTCGCGCGGAGTTCGACGCGGTGGACGCGGTGTTCGTCAACGCGGGCGTGACCGCGTTCGCGCCGTTCGCGTCGATGCCGGAAGCGCAGTACGACGAGCTGTTCGCCGTGAACACCAAGGGCCCGTACTTCACCGTGCAGAAACTGGCCCCGCTGCTGCGCGAGGGCGCGGGAGTCGTGCTGACCACGTCGGTGGCCAACGTCAAGGGCATCGAGCTGATCAGCGCCTACGCCGCGACCAAGGCCGCGCTGCGGTCGATGACCCGGTCACTGGCGCGGGAACTGCTGCCCCGCCGGGTCCGCGTCAACGCCGTCAGCCCGGGGCCGATCGCCACCGGCATCCTCGACGCGACCCTGCCACCGGAGGTCGCCGAACGGACCAAGGCCGAAATGGCCGCGCAGAACCCGATGCAGCGGTTCGGCGAGCCGGCCGAAGTCGCGGCCACGGTGGCCTACCTCGCGTTCGAAGCGACGTTCACCACCGGCGCCGAGATCCCCGTGGACGGCGGCGCCGCCCAGCTGTAGCTCCGATGTCACAGCCGGGCCGGTCGCCGGCGCCTCGATCACTCGGCAGGATCGCGTGTCCCCGGCGCCCCGCCGGCGATCCCGAGCAGGGACATCCCGATCGCGACGCCGATCATCGTGAGCACCCCGCGCGGCCAGAAGATGTGACTGTCGAGAAAGGACACACTGGCGGCCAGCAGCACCGCCGCGCCGGGGACCACCCGCAGGCCCGCACGCGCCATCGCCACCACGATCAGCACGTTCGAAGCCAGGAAGCACCCGGCGCCGAGGTGACCCAGCAGGTCGCCGACCTCGAACAGCGCACCGACCGCCGGGGTGACGCCGTGCTGGGCGTCGGTCACCGTGCCCGCCGCGATCCCGGCGACCGCGTCCAGCCCTCCGTAGAAGGCCGCGAAACCGAAGGCGGCCAGGCGACCCGGCAGGCGGAGCCAAGGCGGTGCAGTGGCCAGCAGGAGCCACTGCGCCGCCGCCGGCAGCGGGAAGACGAGCAGCAGAATGACGTGCAGCTCGGTCCACCACGGGGCGGTGGCCGCGTCCAGCACCGCGGGGTGGACGGCGCCGAACCCGGCGAGCAGCAGCCCCGGCACCGCGAGCAGCACGGGTCGGAACCATCGTGAACCGGGCATCGGCCGACAGTAGCGCCGGCCGACCGGTCACCGGCCACGTCGGTGCTTAGGAATTCCTTACGGCGCCGAGGTGAGCGGGCGGTCCAGCCAGACCCGGTCGCGCAACTCGATGCCGTCGAGCCGGATGCCCGGTGGGTAGCCGGTGGCCGGGGTGAAGGCGTCCCGTTCGATCGATCGCATCCGAAACCCCTGCCGCTGGTAGAACCTCAGGTTGCCGACGTCGGCCGCGGCGGTGGCCACCACCAGCATCGACCCCGATTCGGCAGCGACCAGTTCGGCGGCCGTCCGGACGAGCCGGGCGCCCACGCCGCGGCCTTGCCGGTCTTCCCGTACGGCCATGTTCTTGATCTCGGCCTCACCCGGCCGGCCGGTTTCGACCAGCTGCAGGTGACCGACCACGGTCGTCCCCTGAAGTGCGACGAGGACCCGGCCGGCGGCGAGGTAGGAGTCGAGTTGCTCCGGGGAGTCCTCGGCCAGCTCGAACAACGGCCGCAGCTCCTCCCGCGGACCGGAGTGGACTTCCACGCGCACGTCGGCATCCATGCTCAGCGGTCCGCGGCGAGGTCGCGGCCCGTGCGGAAGAACCGGACGACGGCGGCCGCGTCGCCGAGTTCGGCCATCGTGCGGGCCGCGCCGAAAGCGGCGTTCCAGAATTCGCCCTGCCGGGGTTCGAACGGCCCGACGTAGGCGTAGGGCTCGGCGATGTGCCCATCACCGGGCGAGACGCCGTAGTTGACCTCGTCGATGCTGATCGCGACGTCGAAGTGCTCCGGCCACAGGATCGGCTCCACGTCGGGGGCGAACGCACGCAGGGCGCGATCCCCTTCGGCGAACGCCCGCACCAGCGTCTTCACCGCTCCCGCGTCGAGGATGATCACCTCGTCGGTCCGGACACCGGGTCCGCCGCCGTACACCCCGGCGGGTTCTCCGGCTTCGAGCCCCGCGGCCGCGGCCACCTCCCGATACGACCGGCCGGCCAGCGGGAACCGGCCGGTCTCCGTGACGAGGTCCTGCCCGTCGACGCGCAGGCCGGGCTCGGTCGCGGTGCCGAACCCGCCGTCGGTCACGCGGAGGTCGATCCGGCCGTTCTTGCGGTGCTGCGGCCCGGCGAGCAGCAGCTCGGCCGTCCCGTGCAGGAATCGCCGGGTGGTTTCCAGGACCGTCTCGGTCATCGTCGAACTCCTCTGTAACGCCGGGCGCCGGTCGGGGCACTGAGTCTGCCGTGAACGCAGTGTGCTGGACCATCGGAGGCGTTACATGACGGAGAACGGCTGGCACCGGATCGCCCCGGCGGACGTGCCCGCGGACGGCCGGGTCCGCAGCGTCACCGTCGACGGCCGCAGCGTCGCGCTGTCGCGCTGCGGTGCGCGGCTGGGTGCGCTGGAGAACCGCTGCCCGCACCAGGGCGGCCCGCTCGGCGAGGGCTCGATCGAGAACGGCCTGCTGCGCTGCCCGTGGCACGGCTACGACTACGACCCGATCTCCGGGCAGCCCCCGGAGGGCTTCTCCGACGGCGTCGCCACCTACCCGGTCGAGCAGCGCGAAGACGGGGTGTACGTCCGGCTGCCGGAACCGGCGAAGGCCGTGCGCACGGTCGCCGACGTGCTCGTCGAGACGCTCTTGGCCTGGGGTGTCACCCACGTGTTCGGCATGGTCGGGCACTCCAACCTCGGGTTCGCCGAGGCGCTGCGCCGCGCGGAGTCCCGCGGCGAGCTGACCTACGTCGGCATCCGGCACGAAGGCGCGGCCGCGTTCGCCGCGAGCGCCTACGGGAAGCTGACCGGCCGTCCGGCGGCGTGTTTCGCCATCGCCGGACCGGGGTCGACCAACCTGCTCACCGGGCTCTACGACGCGAAACTGGACGGCGCGCCGGTGCTGGCGATCTCCGGCCAGGTACCGTCGAAGGTGCTGGGCCGCGGCGCGTTCCAGGACGTCGACCTGTCCGCGGTCTTCCGCGACGTCGCCGTCTCGACCACCACCGTCCACAGTGGAAGCGACCACGCCGAGCTGGCCGCGCTCGCCGTCAAGCACGCGATCGACCGCCGCGGCGTGGCCCACCTGGTGCTGCCGGACGAAGTCCAGGTCCAGCCCAGTGACGCGCCCGCGTCCACCCCGGACGGGCGGGCGGCCGACCGCCGGATCCGGCCGGAGGACGCCGCGGTCGAAACCGCGGCCGCGCTGGTCCGGGACGCGCGGCGGCCGGTCCTGATCGCCGGGCACGGCGCTCGCGGCGCCGAAGCCGAGGTCCGGAGGCTGGCCGAGGCGCTCAACGCGCCGGTGCTGACGACGTTCAAGGCCAAGGGCCTGGTCCCGGACACCCACCCGCTCGGGGCCGGCGTGCTCGGCCGCAGCGGCACCCCGGTGGCGAGCTGGCTGATGAACGAGGCCGACCTGCTGATCGTCGTCGGCGCGTCGTTCTCCAACCACACCGGGATCGCCGCGTACAAGCCGGTCCTGCAGATCGACGACGAGCCCGCGGCGATCGGCCGGTTCGACGCGGTCACCACCTCCCTGCTCGGCGACGCCCGGCTCACGGTGGCCGCGCTGACCGCCGCGCTCGGCGTGCCCAAGGCCGAGGACCAGCGCCCGGACGTCGCGGCGCGCTGGGCGATCTGGCGCGCGGAGAAGGCCCGCCGGGCGCGCGACGACCGGGGCCGCGGGGTCGCCGCCGCGGCGGTGTTCGACGCGCTGTCCCGGCACCTGCCCGAGGACGCCGTGGTGACCGTGGACGTCGGCAACCACGCCTACTCCCTCGGCCGCTACCTGGAGTCGAAGGGCCAGCCGGTGCTGATGTCGGGCTACCTCGGCTCGATCGGCTTCGGCTACCCGGCGGCGCTCGGCGCGTGGGCGGCCGCGCCGGACCGCCCGATCGTGGCCGTCACCGGCGACGGCGGGTTCGGGCAGTACGCCACCGAGCTGACCACCGCCGTCAAGTACGGCATCCCGGTCAAGCACGTGCTGCTGAACAACAACGCGCTCGGCAAGATCAGCAAGGAACAGCTCGCCGTCGACTACCCGGTCTGGCAGACGTCCCTGGTCAACCCCGACTGGGCCGCCTACGCACGGCTGTGCGGGGCCACCGGCCTCCACGTCACCACCCACGACCGGCTCGACGACGCCATGACGGCGCTCTTCGCCGCCGACGGTCCCGCCCTGCTCTGCGTCGAGCAGGACGCCGAACTCCTGTGAGGGCGGGGTATCCGCCGTGATGCCGGGTCACCGCCCGGGTTCCGCCGGCCCACACGGCCTGCTGCCGACCGGCCACGAGCTGCTGGAGCGGACGGCCCCAGGCGATCAGCCCCGCGCCTGGATCTCGGTAGCCGGCTCCTCCCGCCCAGCCGCCCACGACGCCAGCAAAGCCAGGCCGTCTGCCATCGCCGTACCGGCCTGCGCGGTGTACACGTTCAACAGCAGGCCGGGTTCCGCCGGCAGCTCCAGTGACTCGACGTCCAGGTCGAGCCGGCCCACCACCGGGTGGTTCACGCGCTTGCGGCCCGACCGGTGGAGCCGGACGTCTCGCGAAGCCCACCGCTGCCGGAACGGTTCGCTGCGGGTGGACAGCTCGCCGACCAGGGCGAACAGCTCCTCGTCGTGTGGGTTGCGGCCGGCCTCCATGCGGAGCTTCGCCGCCACGTCGCCGACTATCCGGTCGTAGTCGACGAAGAACGCCTTGGCCGCGGCGGGATCCAGGTACACGAACCGGGCGGTGTTCGCCGGTCGGCGGGGGTTGGCCAGCATCGGTGCATACAGGGCGCGGGCGAGGTGGTTCGTGGCCAGCACGTCGTACCGGCCGTTGCAGATCCACGCCGGCGCGTCGGTGACGGCGTCCAGCACCTGCTGGAGCGCCGGACGCACCGTCGCCGCGGGTCGCCGGCGGCGTGCGCCGCCGGCGCCGGGTGACTGCCGGGCCAGGTGGAACAGGTGGTCGCGCTCGGCCTCGTCCAGTTGCAACGCAGCGGCCACCGCGTCGAGCACGCCGTCGGAGGCGCCGGTGAGGCTGCCGCGCTCCATGCGGACGTAGTAGTCGACCGACACCCCCGCCAACAGCGCCACCTCTTCGCGGCGCAGCCCCTTGACCCGCCGGTTGCCGCCGTAGGCGGGCAGTCCGGCCCGCTCGGGCGTGAGCCGCGCGCGACGGGAGCTCAGGAACTCCTTGATCTCGGTGCGCAGATCGATCTCGGCCACCTCGTCACCGTAGGCCCTCGCCGCGGGCCGAGGGAGGTTCTGCCGGTACCCCCCGGCGCTCAGGTCCCCGTTGCGGTCGTGGCGATGCCGCCGTCGACCGGGACGACCGTGCCCGTGACGTAAGCTCCGGCCCGGCCGGCGAGGAACACGGCGACGCCCGCCATGTCGTCGTCGCGGCCGAGCCGGCGCAGAGGGGCCTTCGCCGCGATCGCGTCGCCGACGGCCTCGAGCGTGGACGCCATCATCTGCGACGGGAACGGCCCCGGGGCCACCGCGTTCACCGTGATGTGCTGCGGGCCCAGTTCCCTGGCCAGCACCCGGGTGAGCTGGTGGAGCGCCGCTTTGCTGCTCGCGTACGAGTAGTTGGGCGCCTCGGCGACGTGGATCGCGGCGATGCTGCCGATGTTGACGACCCGCGCGGGATCATCGGCCGTACCTGCCTTGCGAAGGGCCGGGAGCAGCGCCTGCACCAGCCAGAACGGCGACTTGAGGTTGAGGTCGAGCACGGTGTCCCAGGCCTCGTCCGGGAACGTCTCCAGCGGCTCGCGCCACATCGCCCCCGCGTTGTTGACGAGGATGTCGAGACCGTCCGAGCCGTCCTGGACGAGCTCGGCGAGGCGCCGGCACTCCTCGTGCCGGGACAGGTCGGCGGGGATGGCTCGGACATCGCCGAACTCGGACAGCAACCGCTGTGCCTCGGCGCAGTTGCCGGCCTTCCGTGAGCTGACGACGACGCGGGCGCCGGCCTGGAGAAGGCCGCGCGCGATCATCAGTCCGATGCCCTTGGTGCCGCCGGTGACGAGGGCGTACTTGCCGCTCAGGTCGAAGAGATCGGCGTGAGCGGTGCATGGGTGGTCCACGGTTGTTGGTTCTCCTCGGAGTGGCAGTGAGCCGACTCGAACAGGTTGCCCGGCGTCCCGGGCGACTGGGAGACCCTGGTGATCCGGGTACCGCAAGAGCCCCTTTCAAGGCCGGAGCTCCACGAGGTACCGCGCCAGCTCGGCGACTGTGGGCCGGTCGAAGACGACGGTGACCGGCAACCTTCTCGCCCGTTTCAGTGCTCCCGTAGCCGTCGACGAGGGGACGGCCGAACAGCTCCCCGGACCGCGGTGCGGGTCGCCGGCGTGCACGGCGCACCGCCGGTCAGGCACAGCCTCGGCGGGGTCACCGGACCGACGGCCTCCTGGCGAAGCCGGTGGTAGGTGGCAGGCACCCCGGCGAGCAGCTCCGGCGTGCAGCCGTCGGCGAGCCGGGTGTGGGCGCCGAGCGCGATCGTGGTGGTGAAGGCGAGCGACAGGGCGTAGGCGTGGTGGGTCGGCAGCGGCCACACCACGGTGTCGCCGGCCTCGATCCCGAAGACGGGGACGTAGCAGGCGGCGGCCGACCACAGCATCGCGCGTTGCGGAAGGAGCACGCCTTTCGGCCGCCCGGTGGTGCCGGAGGTGCAGAGCAGCCAGGCCGGCTCGTCCAGCCCCAGGTCGTCCCGCGGCGGGCCCGCTGCCGGCGGCGGTGGCTCTTCGACGAACCGCGCCCGCAGCCGGCCTGGACCAGCACGCGATCGCCCCGGGCGACCTCGAGGCCCGCGGCCGGCTCGGCGCTTGCGCGGTCCAGCCGTAGGTCAGCGTCCGACGGCCGTCGGAGCAGGCGGGCCGGTCCGCGGGGTGCGCGGACAACGACTTCGGCAGCGGCTGGAGGAATCCGGTCCGGATTTCCTCCACCGCTTCGGGTACACCGCAATCACCGCGGCTTCGTCGGCGGCGTGGTGCCGGTCCGTTCGTCGCCGTAGCTCAGCCAGGTCCCGATCGGCGGACGCTGCCCGACGCCCGGGCGGCCGTAGTCGCAGACGCCCTCGGGGAACGCCGCCCGCAGCCGCGTGCGCTCCGCCGCGGTGAAGGTCACCGGGTAGTCGCGGAAGTCCAGGGGCTTCAGCCGGCACTTCAGCACGTCGAGGGCCAGGCTCTCCCCCGCGACCATCCGGGTGTTGGCCGCCACCGGGTACTGGGCGCCGCACCGGCCGCTCGCCGGGTACGTCAGCGGCTCGGTGATCCGCGATGCCGGCGAGAGGTAGCAGCCGTCGCCGAGGTCGCCCGGCCGGTTCGCCAGCACCTTCTGCTGCCGGCTGCGGTGTGAACGGTCGGCGTCGATCGCGGTGAGCCAGCGGTCCATGGCGTCGAGCTCGTAGGCGCCGGCGGCCGCGGCTTCGGCCGCGGTGGCGTGGTTTTCGATGATGACCTGGTTGCCCGCGGTGCCGTTGGCGCGCAGCAGCCGTTGGCGCAGCACGTAGGACCACTCGGTGGTGTGGATGTCGTTGCCGAACCCGGCGAGGTCGAGATCGGTCCGCTGGTCGATGATCGGCGTCTCCCGCAGGCCCTGCGACGCGGAGTTCAGGATGTCCTCGGCGTACACCGTGGCCAGTGCCCGCGGATCGGCCGCGATCCGCTGCGGCACCGGCGTTCCGGTGAAGTCGAGGCCGCCGATGGTGGCGTTGAGGTCGACGAACTGCGCCGCGGTGATCGTCCCGGCCGTCAACGCGGCCAAGCCGTACTGCACGCCGACGGTGTCCAGCGGGCTGCGCACGAACCCGGTCTTCGGGTCCCGCCCGAGCTGGTTCACCAGCTGCTCGTTCGAGTTGCACTTCACCCCGCCCGGGTTGGTGACCGGATCCCACCGCGCCGGAACCGGGATGGCCGCGTTGCAGCTGCCGGTCGCCGTGGCGCGGCTGGCGAAGGTCTTGTCCCACGAAACGCAGGTGTCGTAGCTGCCGAAGCCCGCGACGGCCTGCTTCTGCGCCGCGGTGAACGACGCGCCCGGCCCGGCGAAGTACCGCTCCAGCAGGCGGCAGTCCGACACCGGGCCGCCCGTGCTCAGCGGGTCGGGGAAGGAGACGCCGGGGATGATGCCGTCGACGATGCCGGGGTAGTTCTCCGCGATGTCGTACTGCTGGATCGCCCCGCCCGAGCCGCCCCAGCCGATGGTGTGGGCGACCGGGCCGTAGGTCTCGACGAAGTGTTCCTTGACCATCATCGCCGCCTCGGCCGAGATGATCGGGCTGCAGTTGGTGTCGAGCACGTTCAGGGTCGAAGACGCGACCGCGTAACCCCGGGCCAGGAACAGGTCGTTGACCACCCCGCCGGTCGAGCTGCCCTGGTGGTAGCCCGCGTTGCAGCCGCCGCCGAAGGTGTAGACCAGCTTCCCGTTCCAGCCGGCGTCCGGCGCGACGGGTGACGGCGTGCCGTCGTGGAGCGCCGCGATCTCGTAGACGGCGCGGTCGATCGTGCCGCGTTCGACGCGGACGACGTACGGCACCGCGTGGCCGTTCACCGTGGCCGTCGCGAGGTCCGCCGGCCGGGACGCCGGGTCCGCCAGCGGCGCGAAGGTCCCCGCGGTGGTCCGGTACTGGTAGCTCACCAGGGTCGGCGCGCTGCAGAGCGGCGGCGAAGCCGCGGGGAGGCCGAACGCCGTGGTCTCGCAGTAGAACGGACGCTGCTGGGCGCCGGAGAAGACGGGCCCGGTGATCGGGTGGTTGGTGACGCGCAGGTGCGCCTGCCGTCCCCTCGTCCGGGCGCTCAGGTCGTTGACGCCGTCGCGCAGCCCGGTCACCAGGCCCAGCAGGCTACCGTCCGGCTGGGTGCGGAAACCCGGCGTCACGTCGTGGCCGTTGGCACTGACGGTGACCCGCCCGTCCGCCGGGCCGACCCTGACCAGGACCTGTCCCCCGCTGACGAGCCCGGGCCGCGGGTTCGACACCGTCTCGATCGACGGCTGCCACCCGGGTCCCGCCACCGCGGTCGCGGCGCCCGGCAGGAGCAGCGACGAAGTCAGGACCGCCACCACGACGGATGAGCGCACAGCACGGTTCGCCACCGGACACTCCGCTCGCTAGTGGCGCCGCGCCCTCGCGACACCAGGCTGCAGCGGGTATAGCACCTGCGGCCCGCCCGGAACAACAGCCGGGCTGGCGAGATCCAGTCGTCTTGTGTCCGGATAGCCAGTGGTCGCCGACGCCCGGAGTGCGCAGCATGGCTGGTGATCATCACCGGCGAAAGGACCGTTCATGCCCCACCCCCGCGTCACCGGCGAACGGACCGGCGAGTGAAGGCGTTCCTGCTGTCCGTCCACGTGCTGGCCGCGATCCTCGCCGTCGGGCCGGTCGCGGTCGCCGCGAGCATGTTCCCGCCCGCGGCCCGCGCCGCCCTGCTGGCGCCGGACGATCCGCGCAAGAACGCGGTTCCCGGTGTGCTGCACCGGATCACGCGCGTCTACGCGGTCATCGGGATCGTCGTGCCGGTGTTCGGCATCGCCACCGGAGCCGCCTTCGGCGTGCTCGGCGAGGCCTGGCTGATCGTCTCGATGGTGCTGACCGCGGCCGCCGCGGGCCTGCTGGCCGGGCTGGTGCTGCCGGGGCAGCAACGGGTTCTCGACACGGGCGTCCCGGACCGGCGCCTGGCGATGTCGGCCGGGTTCTTCAACCTGCTGTGGGCGGTGGTCGTGGTGCTCATGATCGTCCGGCCGGGCTCGACCACCGGGGTCGGACGGTGAGCCGGCGCCGCGTCCTGCACGTCCTCGGCACGGCGGAACTCGTCAGCCTGGCCGTCCTGCTGCTGAACCTGGTCACCGTCCACCACCGGACGATCTCCGGCATCCTCGGCCCCGTCCACGGCTTGGCCTACACCACCACGATCGTCGCGGCGGCCCTCCTGGCCGACGGCCGGAGCCGGGTCTGGCTGCGCGCCCTCGTCCCGGGGATCGGCGGGCTGCTGGCCGCTCGTGCCGTCGGCTGAGCGTCGATCGCTCAACCGTGGTCGTTTTCGGCTTCCTCGGCGCGCTCGCGGTTGCGCTGCTGGCGCTCCTGCTCCCGCCGGCCGTAGGTCGCCCGGCGGACCCGGTCCTCGTCTTCGACGCTCGAACCCACCGCCCCGGCGACGATGCCCACCGACGTCGCCAGCCACACCAGCTTCAGATACGACCCCGGCCCAGCCGGATGCCCCAGAACCTGCCCGAAGTAGGTGCCTTCGACCAGCACGATCGACGCCACCAGCGCCAACCCGAACAGGATGGCGTACATGCACGCCACGCCGATCGACAACGTCAGCGCGGTGGACGCGTTGTACAGCAGGGCTTTGCGCCGATCGAGGTGCCCGGACGGCGAATCCCACAGGTGGTTGTGCACCATCAGCCAGCCCGCCATCACCACGATCGCCAGCACCGTGATCCCCGCCAGCCGCAACGCAGGCAGCGCTTCGGCGAGCTTCCAGAATGACGTCGTGATGATGCCGTACGCAGCAGTCGCCGCCGCGGCCGCCGTGGCTCCGGCGAGATTGGGCACCAGCCGCCACGGCCGGTTGTCCCGGATCATCCCGGCCAGCAGCCGCACCCGGCCGCGCAGGCCCACCAAAGCCAGGTGCTCGTCGGCGGGGCCGCGGCCGCGGATGTGCCGCGTCGGAGCCACCAGCTCCCGCAGCCGCTCGAGCATCCCCCGCGGCGGATCGGCCTCCTTCGCCGTACGGCGCGCCACCAAGTGCCGGACCAGGTGAACGACCAGCCGGGACACCCGGCCCCGCAGCCGCAACGCCCCGAGCGCAGGCAACGACACCATCGCCACGCCGTGGTCGACGTTGTAGTCCGAGGCGATCGGGACCGTGCCCGCCCGCCGCGGAAGATCGGTCACCAGCACCAGTAAGTCCCAGCCGTGCTCGGCCCGGCGCTGCCGCGCCAGATCCAGCATCGGGATGTCCCCCTCCTCGTTCAGCGGGAGAGACTGCGTCTCGTGCTCGACGCGCCAGTCCGTCCCCTCCCCGAGATCGCGGGAAAGGCGGGCGGGCAGACCGTCCGCGATCCTCCCGGCGAGCTGCCCCGGCAGCCCGTCATCGGTCAGCAGCCCCACTACCAGGGCCTCCGGCGCACGCTGGGCGGTCATCCTCGAGCCTTTCGGTTTCCGGGCGAAGATCTCCGGGTTCCCGGCCCGGCCCCCGGCAAACGAGCGCCTCGGTCACCCCGGCGAGATCGGCCGCGTGCGCACCGGGGCCGGGTCACCTTGCCCACCGTTGACCTGGGCTTCGGCTCCTGAACACCGCCGGAAGGCCGGGCCGCCACCGCCTCACCGAGTTCGAGGCTCGGCTTCTCCTCCGAGCTCCGGCGAGACCGCGCGGAAGCGCACCGGCTCGGGTCGCGGCCCCCTTGTGGGGGCGAGCAGACTGGGCTGATGGTGTCACCACCCCGCGAAGCGCCGAGCGCGCCGAGCCAGGCGGTTCCGGTCCCGGCGTCGCCGGTCGTCGCGCTGGTCGCGTCCGCGGGCGGGCTCGGGGCGATCACGTCCGTGCTGAGCACCCTGCCCGCCGGTTTCGGGTTCCCGGTGGTGGTCGCCCAGCACATGGGCGGGCACGGCGGGCTGCTGGTCGACATCCTGCGCCGCCGGCTGCCCCTGCCCGTCGAGTGGGCCGCCGAAGGTGCTCCGCTGCGGCCGGGCGCCGTGACCGTGTGCCCCGCGCGGACCGTGCTGGAGCTGCTGCCGGACGGCACGCTGTCGCTGGCCCCGGCCACCGGCCGCGGGTCCGGCGGCGTGCTCGACGCGTTGCTGGCCTCCCTCGCCGGTTCGGTCGGCGACCGCGCGGTGGCCGTGGTGCTGTCGGGGATGGGCCAGGACGGCCTCGAGGGCGCCCGGGCGATCAAGCAGGCCGGCGGCACCGTCATCGCGCAGAGCGAGCACTCGGCCGAGCACTCGTCGATGCCGCTGGCCGTGACCGACGCCGGCGTGGCGAACCTGGTGCTCGACCTGCCCGAAATCGGGCCGGTGCTGTGGGACGTCGCGCAGGGCGGCCCGGTGCCGCGCGACACCGGGGACCGTCCCGGCGCCGACGTCGTCTTCGCCGGGACCGGCGAAGTCGCCGCGCTGGCGCGGCAGGTCGACTGGAGCCAGACGCCGCTGGGGCCGGTCCGGCAGTGGCCGGCGCAGCTGGTCACCCTGGTGCGGACGGTGCTCGACAGCCCGGTGGGCATGTGCCTGCTGTGGGGCCCGGACCTGCTGCAGTTCTACAACGACGCCTACCGGCTGGTGATGGGCGCCAAGCACCCCGCGGGCCTCGGCCAGGCCGGCCGGGAGTGCTGGCCGGAGGGGTGGCACCTCAACGAACCCCGCTACCGGCGGGCGCTGGCCGGGGAAGCCGTCTCGCTCACGGACGCGCTCTACCCCATCACCCGCCACGGCGTCCCCGAGAACGCCTGGTTCGACCTGACCTTCAGCCCCCTGCGCGACGACGGGGCGGCACCGGTGGGCGTGCTGGTCACGGCCATCGAGACCACCCGCGAAGTGCTGGCCCGCCGCCGGCTCGACCTGCTGAGCACGCTGGCCGGGTACACGCGGAAGTCGGCGTCCGGGCGCGCGGCGCTCGAGGCGTTCGTCGGCGCGCTCGGCGACGACGCCCTGGACATCCCGTTCGCGGCCGGCTACCTCACCGACCACGCGCGGCAGCGAGCGGAACTCGTGGCCGCCGTGGGGACCCCGGCCGGCGGGCCGCTGGCGCCCCACACGGCCCTGCTGTCCTGGCGGCGGCCGAAGTGGCCGCTGGCCGAGCTGGTGGCGACCGGCGAACCCGTGCTCGCGACCGGCCTCGCGCACGCCTTCCGCGGGGTGACCGTCGGCGCGGACGACGAAGAACCCGGCTGCGCGCTGCTGTTCCCGCTCGGCGAGACCCCCGCCCGCACCCCCGCGGGCGTGCTGATCCTCGGCGTGAGCCCCCGGCTGCCGCTGGACGAGGCCTACCGGCACTTCCTGAGCCTGGTCGCCGCCCAGGCCACCGCCGCGCTCACCGACGCGGTGCACCGCCGTCGCCAGAGCGACCGGATCGAGCAGCTCGCCGAACTCGACCGCACCAAGACCCAGCTGCTCTCCACCGTCAGCCACGAGCTGCGCACCCCGCTCACCCTGCTGCTCGCCCCGCTCGACGACCTCGCCGCGCCCCTCACCGAGTTGCCCGCCGGCCTGCGCGACCAGGTCGGCATCGCCGCCCGCAACGCCCGCCGGCTGCTCGGGATGGTCGAAACCCTGCTCGACTTCTCGCAGCTCGAGGCGGGCCGGCTGCGGGCGCGATCCGAACCCACCGACCTCGCCCGGCTCACCCGGGACATCGCCGGCACCTTCCGCGGCGCGACCGACCACGCCGGGATCGCCCTGCTGGTCGACTGCCCCGCCCTGAGCGCGCCGGTCCCGGTCGACCCGGAGATGTGGGAGAAGATCGTCGCGAACCTGCTGTCGAACGCCGTGAAGTTCACCTTCACCGGCACGATCACCGTCACCCTGCGCGAACTGCCGCGGCACGTCCAGCTCGTCGTGCGCGACACCGGCGTCGGCATCCCGGACGACGAGCTGGCCGACGTGTTCACCCGCTTCCACCGCGGCACCGCCACGCGCTCGCGCACCCACGACGGCGCCGGCATCGGCCTGGCGCTGGTCCACGAGCTCACGCGGCTCCTGCACGGCCGGGTCAAGGTGCGCAGCACCGTGGGCGAGGGCACCGAATTCACCGTGTGGATCGCGCGCACGCCGGCGCAGACCGCCGACAAGCCGGCTGCCGGCCGCGTCCACCGCGCGACCGCCGTCGCCCTCGCGGAGGCCGCGGAGCACTGGGACACCCACGCCGACGACCCGCCGCCCCCGGCGCGGCCGGACCGCGCGCGGCTGCTGGTGGTCGACGACAACCGCGACATGCGGGACTACCTCACCCGGCTACTGGCACCGAACTGGGAGGTGCACGCGGTCGGCGACGCGCAGCGCACGCTCGAGTCGGCCCGCCGGGACCCGCCCGACCTGATCGTCGCCGACGTCATGATGCCGGGCATGGACGGGCTGGAGCTGGCGCACCGGCTGCGCGCCGATCCCGCGCTGCAGAGCGTGCCGCTGATCATGCTCAGCGCCCGGGCCGGCGAGGAAGCCACCGTCGAAGGCCTCACCGCGGGTGCCGACGACTACCTCGTCAAGCCGTTCGCGCCCAGTGAGCTCGTCGCCCGCATCGCCGCGCAGCTGGAGCGCCGCCGCGTCCGGGAGATCGGCGACCGCCGGTTCCGCGCGCTGGTCGCCGCCACCTTCGACGCGGTCTACCGGATGAACCCCGACTGGAGCGAGCTGCGCGGGCTCGACGGCCGCGGCTTCATCGCCGACACCACGTCCCCCAGCCATTCCTGGCTCGACAGCTACATCGCCCCGCAGGACCAGCCGGGACTGCTCGCCGCCATCGACGAAGCGGTCCGCACCAAGAGCGTGTTCGACGCCGTCCACCGCGTCCGCCGCGCCGACGGCACCCTCGGCTGGACCCACTCCCGGGCCGTCCCCCTCCGCGACGACAACGGCGAAGTCGTCGAGTGGGTCGGCACCGCCACGGAAGTTCCCGGTCCCGCCGGGCAGCCGTAGGGGGATCATGCGCGAAGAAGCCGAGGACGACGCTGCCCGGCTGCGCGACGACCGCGCCGAATACATCGCCCGCGCCGTGGCCAACGCCGACCGCCTGGAGCAGCGGGCGGACCGGCTGGCCGCGAACGCCGAACGGGCGTACGCGGAAGCGCGGGCCGCCCGGCAGCGCGCCGAGCAGCGCCGGCGCCAGACCCGGGCCCGGCTGCGCTCCACCGCGCCGGAGCCGTGACCGATCGATCGGGTCGGCGTCAGGACCCGAGGGCCCGGCAGAGCAGCGCGTCCGGCGTCCGGCTCGAACCGATCCGGCCGGTGTAGGCGACGCCTGCGACGTACTCCCCCGGCGCGCACTGGCCCTTGTAGTTCCCGGTCGCGAAGTCGCCGCCGGGGCCGCCGGAGGGCCGGTTGTCGCCGCGGTCGAACCACACCGTGCGGCCCGTGCGGCCCAGCGGTTCCACCGACCGGCCGCACAGCACCGCCGAGAAGGCCGCGCCCTGGACGCTGTACCCGACCACGGCGTGGCCGGGCGGGCACTGCGTCTTGGTGTAGCCGGAGGCCCAGTCGGTGTCGACGTAGGTCTCGTCGCGCACGACCACGTACCCGGCCGGCGCGGCGAATGTCCCGGTGCACAGGCCGCGGTTGCCGGTGTGGGCCAGCCCGGCGAGCCGCTGGCCGTCGGGGCAGACACCCTTGCGGGCGCCGGAGTTCCAGTCCGGCAGTGCGCGGACCTGGCGCGACTCCTGGAAGTCGGCGTAGTCGAGGTTCAGCATCGACCAGCGCTCGGCTGCCGGGACCGGCCCGGTCCGGGCGGGGGCGGAGATCAGCCGCCGCCACGCCGGGCCGCGCCAGTCCGTGCCGTCGAGCACGTCGATGCGGCGTCCCGCCGGGTCGTATTCGAGCAGGGCCCAGCCGTCGCCGGAGCCGTTGGCCTGGAAGCCGACCGCGGGCCAGTAGGCGAAGTCCGCGTCCGTCTCGGCCAGGTAGTCCACGAAGTTCTCGAAGAAGGCGCGCGACGCCGGGTCGGTCGTGTTGCGGCCTTCGCCGAACTCGCTGATCCACAGCGGGGCGGTGTAGTGCTTGCCGGTGTCGGCGGAGACGAAGAACGCCTGCCGGTAAAGGGTGTCCCGAAGGTCCTGCGGGGAAAGGTCGCGGTAGCGCGGGTCGTGCGTTTCGCCGATGCCGGTCGCGCCGGAGTGGTTCGGCCCGGTGTAGCCGTAGAAGTGCGCCGAATAGACCAGCTTGCCCGAGTCCACGAGCGTGTGCGACAGCGTCCGGGCGGGTTCCAGCGTCGGCCGTCCGTGCGGGAAGCCGTCGATCGGCAGCCCGGTCCAGTTGATGCCCTCGACGAAGATCAGCAGGTCCCGGTTGGCCTCGGTGAGGATGCGGTCGGCGACCTGCTGGCTCGCGCGCTGCCAGTCGGTGCCGTTGCCCCAGCCCCAGTTGGGGTCGTCGAAGGTGTTGCGGCGGACCTCGTTGTACAGGTCGGCGCCGACGACGCGCTTGTTGGCGGCGTAGCGGCGCGCCATGAACAGCCAGTCGTCCTGCCACTGCTGCTCGGTCTGCGCGGTGTTCCAGCGCTCGTTGCCGTCGAGCCCGCAGCACCAGCGGGACGTCGTGGTGTGGTTGTTGAGGATGACGGCGAACCCGCGCGCGGTCAGCCGGTCGACGACGCGGTCGTAGACCTGCAGCGGCGTCAGGCCGTGCAGGTCCGGGTTGGCGGCCAGGTCCGGGACGGGCCGGGTGTCGTGGAGCATCGCGTTGGAGAACTGCAGCCGGACGCTGTTGAGGCCGAGCTGCGCGAGCCCGTCGACGACGGTGTCGATCGACGCGCGGTCCAGCCCGAGCGGGGTCTGGTAGGCGATCTCGCCCGCGTGGTGGTTGGCCGGGTCGGTCACGTCGCCGGAGCCGGTCCACGTCCCGCTTGCGCCGTGCCAGTTGGCGGCCTTCAGCTTGAAGCGGTCCCCGTGCGCGTCGACGATGTACCGGCCGCGGGTGCTGAGCGGCCCGGCGAAGGACGGCGGGTCCGCCTCGGCCCGGGCGGCGGGAACGACGACGCCGGCGGCGGCGACCAGGACGGTGAGCAGCGCACCCGTGATCCTCACCCGGGAAGTCAACCAACTCGCGAGCCGCCGGGTAAGGGCCATAAGTCGGGAGTGGTATGGACCTTCCGGCTCAGCGGCGGACTGCGGGGCGACGCGCCGGCGTCGCCCCGCAGCCCGTCCCGCGCTACTGGATCGCGAACGGCGCCGACACGTCCACCGCGTACGGTGTCGTGCTGTTCTTGTTCAGCTGCAGCACATAACTGCCCGGCACCACGGCGGGCGGGCCGGCCGCGTTGACGTCCGGCGCGCTTTCGGCCAGCGCCGCCGCCGGGAAGGACACCCGCACGACCTGGGACCGGCCCGGGTCGAGCGTCACCCGCGCGAAGCCGACCAGCCGTTGCGGCGGGACGACCACCGGGCTCACCGGCTGGGCCACGTACACCGGCACGATGTCCGTGCCGGCACGGGTTCCGGTGTTGGTGACGGTGAACGTCGCGGTGGCGGTGCCGTCGCGCGCGACCTTCGGCGTCACCGCCAGGTTCGTGTGGGTGAACGTCGTGTACGACAGGCCGTAGCCGAACGGGAACTGCGGGTTGTACGCGTTGCCCGGCCCGGACGCGGTGCTGGGCAGCTGGTCGAAGAACTTCGGCTGATCGCCCAGCGGGGACGGGGCCGTGCCGGCGAAGTCGGCGCCGACGGCGAGTGCGTCGGACGGCCAGCTGATCGGCAGCTTGCCCGCGGGGTTCACCTTGCCGAACAGCACGTCCGCCACCGCCGTGCCGGCTTCGGTGCTGCCCTGGTAGGCCATCAGCACCGCGTTCGCCTTCTCCGCCGGGCCCAGCCCGACCGGACGGCCCGCGACGACCACGACGATCACCGGCTTGCCGGTCGCCTCCAGCGCGGAGATGAGCGCCTGCTGGTCGGGCGCCAGGGCCGGCGCCGGGTGGTCGCCCAGCCCTTCCGCGTAGGCCTTCTCCCCCACCACCGCGACGTACGCACTGGTGTCCGCCGCGGCCGCGACGGCGCTGGCCTGGTCCGGCGCGTAGACCGCGGCCGGGTTCGCGGCCCGGATGCCGTTCAGCACGGTGGTGCCCGGCGGGATCTGGTTCTCCGGGCCCATGCAGCAGACGTGCCCGGCACCGGCCACGCCCTGCCAGCTCACGCTCCAGCCGCCGAGCTGGTTGGTCATCGAGTCCGCGCTCGGGCCGGTCACCACGACCTTCGCGCCGGACGGCAGCGGCAGCGCGTTGTTCTCGTTGCGCAGCAGGGTGATCGACTCGCGCGCGGCCTTCAGCGTCTGTTCGCGGCCCGCGGTGACGGCGGCGTCGGCGGCGTTCGCGTCGACGCACGGTTTCGCCGGGTCGGCCGCGCACGGCTGGTCGAACAGGCCGAGCTGGAACTTCAGGGTGAGGATGCGGCGCACGGCCTGGTCGATCCGCCAGCGCGGGATCTTGCCGGTGTCGACGGCCTGCAGGATCGCGGCCTGCCACCCGGCCGGGTCGGCGACCTGCATGCTCATGTCGACGCCGGCGTTCACCGCGGCGGCGATGGCCCCCGGGAGGTCCGCCGCGACGTGGTAGGCGGTCTGCAGCGCGGTGACGTCCTGGTAGTCGCTGATCACGACGCCCTGGAAGTGCAGCTGGTTGCGCAGGACGTCGGTCAGCAGGTAGTGCGACGAGGTGGCGGGAACGCCGTTGATCGAACCGGAGTTGACCATCACCGTCCCGGCGCCCGCGTCGATCCCGGCCGCGTACGGGGGCAGGATCGTGGTCTGGAGGTAGTTCATCGGGAGCAGCGCCTCGGCCCGGTCGTGGCCGTTGACCGACTGCGAGTAGCCGGCGAAGTGCTTGACCGTCGCGCTGACGTTGAGCTCATCGCGCTTGCCGGGCGCCTGCATGCCCTTGATGTTCGCGGCGCCCATCGCGGCCGCCAGTGCCGGTTGCTCGGCCCACGTCTCGTAGGTGCGGCCCCACCGGTTGTCGCGCGCGATGTCCTGGACCGGGGCGAAGTTCCAGGTCCAGCCGGTGGCGCGCAGGGCGTCGGCGGTCGCCTTGCCGCCGGCCTGGGCCAGCGCCGGGTCCCAGGTGGCGCCCATGCCGATCGACTGCGGGAACAGCGGCGCCTGCCACGGGTGGCCGAAGCCGTGCACCGCGTCGACGCCGAACACGACCGGCAGGTGCAGGCGCGAGTTCTTGATCGCGAACTGCTGGATGGTGTTGTACTCGGTGGCCCAGTCGTAGCCGGTGTTGCCGACACCGCCCTTGCCGGTGGTGTCGACCGGGTTCTCGGTACCGCCCGCGAGAATCGAGCCGACGTTCGCGTCGATCAGGACCTTCCGCATGCAGTCGGGGTTGGGCAGGTTGAAGCCGTTGTTCCCGCACGTCGTGCCGTTCGGGTCGGTCAGCGTGCTGACCAGCTGCTGGTCCATCTGGCCGACCTTCTCGGGCAGCGTCATCACGTGCAGCAGCGCCTCCACCCGCGCCGGCACCGGCCGGCGGGCGTCCAGCCAGGGCGTGGCGGCGGGATCGGCACTGCTGCTGGCGGTGAACGCGGGAACCGCGAGCAGGACCGCCGCCGCGAGCACCGTGACGGTGGCGCGGGTACTGCGTCTGTGGTTGCGGAACACCTGACCTCCTTGAGCCGTGGTCGCGCGGACCGGCCGGATGGGTGCGAGCGCACCGTAGGCACCTTCCGCAGGCCTGTAAAGCGCCGAACGGCGGCTGGACGGCCATTCGTGCGGGACTTCAAGTAAGTGCTGTCCGCTGCCGGAGGCGGCCACCTCATCCGACGTACGGCGCGATCGCCGTGTAACCACCGTCCACGGCCAGCTCCGCGCCGGTCACGAACGAGGCGCGGTCCGACAGCAGCCACGCCGCCGCCTCGGCCACTTCCTCCGGGCGGGCCAGCCGCTTCAGCGCGTTCCACCCGGCGACCCGGTCGCGCTCGCCGGGTACCGAGTCGAGCCACGGCCCGGTCTGCGGGGTTTCGGTGACGCCGGGGTTCACGACGTTGACCCGGATCCCCGAGGCCCCGTATTCGGCGGCCGCCGCCTTCGACAGCCCGACCACACCGTGCTTGGCCGCGGAGTAGGCGGCGGAGAACGCGGTCCCGAAGAACGCGGCCGTGCTGGCGTTGTTGACGATCGCGCCGCCGGCGCCCGCCCGCATCGCCCGGATTTCGTGCCGCAGGCACTGCGCGACGCCGGTGAGGTTGATCGCGAGCGCCGCCTGCCACGCCTCCGGTGACGTGTCCGCGAGCGGCGTTCCCTCCGGGCCGATGCCGGCGTTGTTGAAAGCCACGTCGAGCCGCCCGAACCGCTCGACCGCCGCGGCGACGACCGCCGCGCAGTCCGCGTCCCGGGCGACGTCGGCGACCACCGCGGCGGCCTGCCCGCCCGCGGCCCGGATCTCCTCGGCCAGCGCGGCGAGCTTGTCCGCCGAACGCGCGCTCAGCACCACGGCCGCGCCTTCACGGGCGAACAGCCGCGCGGACGCGGCGCCGATCCCGGTGCTCGCTCCGGTGATCACGGCGACCTTGCCGGCCAGCAGCATGACGCGACCTCAACTCCCCGCGCCGGGCGAATCCACGGTTCGCGCCCGGCGGGCCACCACCCGGTACGCGTTGGACCACCCGCGCCGCCGTCCCCACGGCGCGACGACCCGGTCCACGATCGAGGCCGTCACGAACACGGGCACGCACAGGACGAACGTGGCCTTGCGCAGGATCCGCCGCCACCGCGACGGCGGGGAACCGCGCCACGGAAGGTCCTCCCCGGCGATGGTCAGTGCGTTGATCGCCATGAGCGACGCGGCCAGCACGTCGATCGCGGCGTGCGGCTCGGCCCGCTGCTCGGCGACCACGGTGAAGCCGAGGCTGGTGAGCGCGGCACGGAGGTTGCCGATCGGCACCAGGTTCAGGTGCTGGGGTTGCAGCCACGGCATCCACCACCGGCCGAGCAGCTTCGCCCAGCGGCAGTCCGGATCGGGCAGCTCGATCGCCAGCAGCCCGCCGGGCCGCAGGACGGTCAGCGCCGCCGCCAGCTCCCGCCGCGGGTCCGCGGTGTGTTCGAGGTAGTGGTACATGCTGACGACGTCGTAGCGCCCGGCGAGGTCCTCGGCCAGGTCCACGAACAGGCCCCGGTAGCCGGTGCGGACCCAGCCCTGCCGGCGCGCCAGGTCCACTCCCTCGCCGAGGTCGAGGCCGTCGAAGTCGACACCGGGCAGCACCGCGGCGGCTTCCCGGCAGAAATGGCCGTGCCCCATGCCGACGTCGAGCCACTCCCCGGCCGCGCCGGCGTCCCGGGCCAGCTCGGCCCGCGAGCGGTAGCCCGCCCGGTTGCTTTCGAACATCCCGGTCATGTTCTTTTCCCCGAGCCCGTCGTAGCAGTCCCGGTAGTAGAACTCGAGCCCGATGGGATTCAGCCGGGGATTCTGGAAGACGTGCCCGCAGTCCCGGCAGCCGTCGAGCACGAACCGCCCCGGCTTGTGCTGCAGCAGGTCGGTCGTGCGCAGCCGGGTGCGAAGCGCCTCGGAGCCGCACCACGGACACCGGCTGCGGCGAGGCTCGAAGAACCGATCCACACCACCGGAAAGGTCAGCCGAATAGCCTGGACGGCGCAAGGCGACCGGATCGGCCGGCGCGTGATCCTCGATCATGGACGCGGAGCCTAGTGGGCGAACCACCGGGAAGTGCACCGTCGAACGGACGAACCGGCGGCTTCCGCGACGGCGGCCCACGATTCGCTCCTGGACGGCTACGCGCGAACGAGGAGGCCGATCGCGGTTGCCATCCGGCCGAGGTACGTCTCCCGCGTCTCCACCTGGTGCTTCAACCCCACCGACACGCTGATCAAGGTCTGCGCGACACCCCGCTCCCCACCCACCGCGGCGGCGACGAGCTCTCCGAAACGCTTCGGAGCCTCGTGGGTGATCGCCCCCAGCAGGTCCGGGTTCTGTTCGATGACCTCCGGCAGGTCGCGGCTCATCGGCCCGACGTAGCGGCCGGCCCAGCGGTCGAACGCGCCGATCAGCCTTTCCTGCACCGGTTTTCCGGTGTCGGCGAGGATTTCCCCGGCCGCGGCGAGGTCCCGCTCGATCGCCCGGGTGACCGCCGTGCGAAACAGGTCCTGTTTGGACGCGAACAGGAAGTACAGCCCCGGCCGGGAGATCCGGGCCGTGCGCGCGACTTCCTCCATGGAGGTCTTGCGGTACCCGTACCGGGCGAACGTCAGCAGCGCCGACTCGAGCACCGCGTCCCGGCGACCGGACTCGGCGGCGTCCGGAGCTTCGGAAGTGGCCATGCGGCAACTCTACCTCACTATACAAGATGGGCTTAGTCTGTATAGTGCGTCGAGTGACCTCACCTCGGCTCATCACCACCCCGTTCACCGCCGCCAGTACGGCCGACGACGTCCTGGCGGGTGTCGACCTCTCCGGTGTCCGCGCGATCGTCACCGGGGCGTCGTCCGGGATCGGTGCGGAAACCGCGCGGGCACTGGCTGCCGCTGGGGCGGAGGTGACCCTGGCCGTCCGGAACACCACCGCCGCGGTACCCCGTTCGCGAGTCGCCCGGCTCGACCTCGCCGACCGGACATCCGTCCGCCGGTTCGCCCGCGAGTGGGTGGGGCCCTTGCACCTGCTGGTGAACAACGCGGGCATCGTCACCGGCGGACCGGCCTACACCGCGGAAGGCTGGGAACTGCAGTTCGCGACCAACCACCTCGGCCACTTCGCCCTGGCGACCGGCTTGCACGCGGCGCTCGCCCGCGGCGCCGCCGAGCGCGGCGAGGCGCGGATCGTCTCGGTCAGCTCGACCGCGCACATGCGCGCCGGCGTCGACTTCGCCGACCTGCACTTCACCCGCCGCGCCTACGATCCCCAGATCGCCTACGCCCAGTCGAAAACGGCGAACTCACTGTTCGCGGTGGAAGCAACCCGCCGCTGGGCGGCCGATGGCATCTACGCGAACACCGTCAACCCCGGCGGAGTCGCGACGGGGCTGCAGCGGAACTTCACCGCGGCCCAGAGGGAATCCCTTGCCGCGGCCGAAGCGGCGGGCATCTTCACCTACAAGACGGTCGGACAGGGAGCGGCGACGAGCGTCGTCGCGGCAATCGCACCGCAGTTCGCCCACACCGGCGGTCACTACCTCGACGACGCGCAAGAAGCGTACCGAGTCCCGGACGACGCCGAACTGGCCGACCACCCGCACGGGGTGAAGGAATGGGCCCTCGACCCGGCCACCGCCGAACACCTCTGGACGGTGTCGGCGAACCTGACCGGGGACTGACGACGTCACCAGTCGTACTCTTCGGCGACGGCGTCCTTGTCGCGCAGCAGCCCGCCCCCGCGGCGGCGACCGGCCTCACCGAAAACCGGGTTGGCGCCCAACGCCACCATGCGGAACCGGAGCGGGTGGCGCACGGTGAGGCCGGCCGGGCCGACGACCCAGTCGGCCTCGACGTAGTGGCGCGCCTCGTCGAAGTCGGCCTCCACGGCGTTCCGGAGGGTCAGCAAGTCCAGCATCTCGGGGCCCTCTCGTACGCCGTGCACGAGACCCGAGACCAGGGTCGGGGTGAACGGGCACAGCTGGTCACCGTTCGGCGGCCCGAAGCTGGACCCGGCGAGCACGAACGAGGCCGGCGCATGCTCCCGGAACGGCCCGGCGCCAACCCCGTCGAGCACGACGACGGACCGGACGGCCTTGGCGCCACCGATGATCCCGGCGATCTCGCCGAGACTGCCCACGACGTTTTCGGCCTGGTTCGGGCCGGACAGCACTTCCCCGGGCACCGGCCGGTAGGGCGACGTTCTGGCGGCAAGGTAGAACAGCAACGTGTCACCGGCAGCCGCGGCGGCCACCGACACGGCGTCGAGCACCTCACTCGGCTGCCGGGGGCTCAGAAGCACCTGGGTGTGCGCGGGGTCGAAGGCCGCTGTCGCGCTCGGCGCCGTGAGCGCTTCGGCGAGCTGGGTGGCCATCTTCTCGGGACCGCCGTGGCGCCGAGGCACACCGTCGTCACAGCCGACCAGCACGGCCCGGGAATGCCGAAGGTCCGGCAGAAGCGGGTGTCTCGTCACCCGCCCAACCATGCACGCCCCGAGCCGTGAACGCCATCCCCTGGGCCGCCGGCCGGTGAAGCTCGACCACCACCGGATAGCCGGTCCCTGGCCCGGCGAGTCACCTCTGTGCCGATCGAGCCGACCACGCCCCGTCGGCGATTTCGTGGGGCCGATTGCGCCGGTTCCCGGCATTGCCCTTCACGGCTACGAGATCATGCCTCGGCACGTCGTTGGCGAAGCAGTTCGGCGGCGATCGAGTAAGGCGGCGCCGCCGCCTCGGAGCGGGCTGCGTGCTCGACGATCGCGTCCTGCAGGAAGCGAGCACCGGCGGGTCGCGGGTACCGGGTGTAGATCGGCCGCACCCGGTCGGCGTCGAGGTCGGTGAAGCGACCGGCGTCGATGAACACGCCCTTGTGCGTGAGATAGGTCAGCAGACCGCGCCGGTCGGCCAGGCCCAGGGAAGAGTGCAGGGCGATCGCCTCCCACACCCGGTCGACGTCCGCGGCCGGGACGTCGTGCTCGGCCAGCACCGACGCGGCCAGGTCCGCTCCCTCCACCTCGAACCGGGCCTTGCCCGCCGCGAGGGTGCCCAGGCCCAGGTCGTGCATGACGCAGGCGGCGAAGAGCAGATCCTCTTCGTAGGCCGCGTCGTGCACGGAGCCTTCCTGCTCGGCCACGAGGCGGGCGAACAGGAAGCTGCGGATGCTGTGGTCGGCGACCGGCGTGCTCTCCGACTGCCGGGCCAGGGCGAGGCTCGCGTCGGCCAGTGGCCCGCTGGGCAAGGCAAGTGCGTCGAGGTTCATGTACTGAACCGTAGGAGCCGGCCGCTGCACCGAACAGTGGCCCGAGTGCCATTCATCGCTATCATCGGGCCATGGACACGTCAGCGGACCGGCACCGGGTCGCGGTCCTCGTCCTGCCCGGCGTGCCGGCGCTGGAATTCGGGATCGCGACCCAGATCTTCGCGACTGATCCGCACTACGAGCTGATCGTGTGCACGGCAGGCGGCCCGGGACCGGTGCCGGGCGCCGGGTTCACCGTCACCGCCACGGCCGGCCTCGACACGCTGACCGGGGCCGGCACCGTGATCGTCCTGGCCTACCAGGACATCGGCACACCGCCGGCACCCGACGTCCTGGACGCCCTGCGCGCGGCGCACGACCGCGGCGCCCGGCTCGTCTCCATCTGCGTCGGCGTCTTCGCCCTCGCCGCGGCCGGCCTGCTCGACGGACGCCCGGCGACCACGCACTGGCAGTACGCCGCTCAACTCCGCCGGCAGTACCCGAAGGTGCAGGTCGTGCCGGACCGGATGTACGTCGACGACGGCGACATCCTCAGCTCGGCCGGGGTGACCGCGGGGATCGACCTCTGCCTGCACCTGATCCGCCGCGACCGGGGCCCCGCCGCGGCCAACACCCACGCACGCTTCCTCGTCGCCCCGCCGCGGCGCACCGGCGGGCAGGCGCAGTACGTCGAACGGCTCCGCCCCGACGCGACCGGCGACCAGCTCGCTCCGCTGCGGGACTGGATGCTCGACAACCTCGCCGAGGAACTCACCATCGACGCTCTCGCGAAACGCGCCCACCTGTCCCGGCGGACCCTCATCCGCCGGTTCCGGGAGGAGACCGACACCTCGCCCATGGCCTGGCTGGCCGACGCCCGCATCGACCGCGCACGCGAACTACTGGAGACGACCACCTTGCCCGTGGAACGAATCGGCCGCCTCACCGGACTCGGCGCGCCTTCCTCGGTACGAGCGGCATTCCACCGGCACCTCGGCACCTCACCCCAGGAATACCGGGAACTTTTCCGGCACAGCACGACAGCGTTCGCACAGCGGACGAGTCGAGCGTGACGGTCGACCGGAACCGATCCGACCGGGGGGAAGAAGACGCAGCTCGAGCCTCGAACGCCGGCGCACTCTCCTGCCGCGATCAGCGGGGTCGCCGGGTAGGTGGGTAGGGTGCCCGCATGGAGTTCGCGGTCGCCGAGGACGACGTGTGGCTGTCCGCGTTCGGTCACCACACGAAGGGAACGAGCCGAGCCCGGCTCGCGGCAAACCGCCGGTAGCGGTCACCCAGAACCTCTTCGAGGGCGCGTTCCTCGATGCGGAGGCGGTGGATCAGGGCGACCAGCAACACAGCGCCGGCGCCCGCAGCACCGACCCAGTTGCCCGCGATCAGACCGCCGCCGGAGAAGACCAGCAGCAGACCGGTGTAGCTCGGATGGCGCAAGACCCGGTAAGGACCACGTTCCACGACGAGCTGCTCTTCGCTCGCCTGCACCGTCACCGTGAAGTACCTGCCCAGACTGACGAAGCACCACCAGCGCAGGAGCAGGCCGAACCACCCGATCACCACCCCGAGCGGGAACAGCCATGCTCCGCCGATGCCCGCGGCCGGAAAGATCGCCCGGCCGATCGGCCACAGCAGAATCGCACCGACGAACATCACCCTGAAGACGACCTCCGCGCGAACATCAACGAGCCGCGCGCCGCGACGCCTGCGGAACGCCTGCACCAGCTCGCCCGTCACGAAGGCACCGGCACTGACGACCAAGACCACCCGAGCCACGTCCGACGACTCCCCGAAGGATGCAAGCACGGTCGCATTGTCACACCGAACACACCACCGTCAACCGCACTACCGACCCGGCTGCGCCCTCCCGGTTCACGGTCGTCCGCAGAATTTGCGCTCAGCGTCGAAGGGATCCGGGGGAATGGTGACCTGGGTCCGGTGCCATGCGCCGGTCAGGTTGGCCCAGAAGCGCTTCACCGTCAGCGGTTCGCGGGTCGAACGTCGGACTTCCGCGAGGTCGCCGCAGTCGAGTGCGTGCCGGGCGGCGGCCACCTGCGCGGGCGTGACCTCGTCGCGGAAGACGAAGTTGCCCGCGGGCGAGGTCGGTGCCTCCGGGGCCGCGTAGTCGGCGACGAGCCAGGCGTTGCCCAGCGGTTTCGCATGACCGGGTTTGCCCTCCGGGAAGGCGAACCGGGCGCCGATCGGGTTGCTCAGCCCCCAGAAGTCGACGATCCCGACGTCGACGGGTGCCAGCATGCCGACCGTGCCGAGGTACACACCGAGCACCGCCGCCTTCCCCGGCAGGTCCGCGCGCAACGGGGCGGTGAGGATCTCGTTGTGCGGTCCCTGGTAAACCAGCACCCGCCTGCCGGAGTCCACCGCGTCGGCCACCGCGTCTCGGAGGTTCCGCTGTCTCGGCGTGAAGTCCGTGGAATCCGTCGGGTGTTCGCGGCCGGTCCACGCTTGGTAGTAGGCGCGTTCGTCGTCGATCGAGCGCACCGCGGCGGGCTCCTCCCGGTACCGGGCCGGCCCCGCGCACAGCGGCGCCCACACCACGACGACCAGCGTGAGCACCCCCGTGGTCCGCGAACGTGGGAGGACCAGGACCGGCAGCAGCACGAGGAACAGTGACGGCAGCAGCATGCGCGCGTGCATGTAGTCGCCGCCGACCTTCAGTACGTACCCCAGGAGCAGCAGGCCCGCCACCACCGGGGTCAGCGTCACCAGCAGGCCGCTCCGGTCCGCGCGCGTCCGCCGCAGGAGCCGCGCGAGCACGACCGTGACCGGTACCAGCGGGATCCACAGCAGGTACGGGTCCGCGAAGTCGGTGAGGTAGGTGAAGCCGCGGGCCCACCTCGACGCGTCGGCGTTCTTCGTGATCGCGGGCATCGGGACGAGGACGCCGTAGTAGCCCGTGCGGAAGATCTCGTACCCCAGCGGCAGCGCGGCCGCCGCCCCGGCTGCCGCGAGCGTCACCCGTCGGCCCGGCCGCGTCAGCAGCCACAGCGCGACCAGGAACACCGCGGCGACCAGCGCCTGTTCCGGCCGGACGAGCGGGCCGAGCCCGATGACCAGTGCCGCGCCGGTGATCGCCTTGCCCGACGTGTTTCCCCGCGCCCGCACCAGAAGCCACCAGCACGCCGCCATCCAGAACGTGTTGAGCCCGGTCTCCAGGCCCGAGGTCGCGTACTGCCAGACCGGGTGCAGCGCGAGCAGGACGAGGACGCCGACGGGCAGCAGCCAGGTTCCGGGCCGGTCGTGCAGGCGCCGGGTCGCGGCCACCGCGAGGGCGAATCCGCCCGCGGTCAGCGCCAGGCCGAGCATCCAGGAGATCGCCGAGGTGTCGGTGTTCCCGGAAACGAATCCGGCGAGGGCGAGCAGCCATTGCCAGAGCGCGCTCGTGGATGCTTCCGCGCGTTCTCCCACGGAATAGACCGGGCCGTTCCCGGACAGGATCTGCGCGACGATCCGGGTGAAGATCAGCGCGTCGTCGCAGATCCAGCGAGTGAGGTAGCCCAGGACCGCGATGATCAGCGCGGTGACCGGCGCAAGCAGGCCGTTCCAGCGAATTCTCGCCCGCGACCGTGGCACGTCGAGCGACGGCAAAAGGGCGCGCGATGCCGCGACAGGAATGGTGTCCACAAGAAATCCTTGTCCGGGAATAGAAGGTACCGAGAAGTCTCAGTGATTCACGACGGTCCGGCGGTAGTCACGGATTCCGATGACGGTCAGGGCCACCACTACCAGCCCGGCCAGACTGACTTGGGCGATCGCAAGCACGTCGAAAGGGAAATGGAACCCGCGCTTCTCCACCATGGTCTGCGCCACCACCAGCGCGAGGCACACGGCGAGCGCCAGTGTCGACGCCGCCGCGCGCGGTTCGGTGCGGCGCCGGAGCAGCAGGTATCCGGCACCGGCCATCGTGCACAGCCAGAGGAGCGGGGACAGCCCGCCAAGCCTGCCGACGCCGGACGCGAAGACGTACCCGGTTGTCACGGCGGCGACCAGGCTTCCGCCGATGGTCCACCACCACGGGCGCGCCGGCGGCAGCGGGGCGTCGGCGTGGAAGGCCAGCAGCAACAGCACCAGCGGAAGCCACTGGGGGGCGTAGTTCACGACCAGATCCGGGCCGAGGCTGAGCGAGTACCTGGTCAGGCCCCAGAGCGCCCCGGCGGCCAGAATCGCCCCGGCGGCGATCCGCGCCGCGCGACGCCACCCGTCCACCAACAGAGCGAGCGGAACCAGCCCGGCCGCCAGCAGGACAAGGCGCCTGATCAGGTAGGACCTCAGCGCGGAGTGCATGAGCGGGGACAGCTCGTCGCCAGGATGCTCGATCACGAGCCGGAGCTCGTTGCCGACGTGGCCGGCGGACTTGAGCGCACCCCAGAGCAGGCCGAGGAGCACACCCGCCCGCACCAGGTCACCCAGTGCGACCGTGCGGGCAGGTGCCGCCCGGCCCGCGAGCCGCGTCCGCACACCCAAAGCCAGCAGGGCCCACAGCTCGGTCCAGAGTGCCGCGCGGGCCCGCTCACCGTGCAGGTCGAGCAGGGTGCCGACCATCTCGTCGCCGCGTTCGGCGCGATACCAGGCCGGGAGCACCCGCACCAGCGCGCGGTACCGGGTCTCGGCGTCGATCATGCCCGCAGCTCCCCCACCTGGGGCCACTGGCCACGGGCCCGCAGCACCTTGCTGGCGGTTTCGACGTTCGCAGCCAGCCGCCGGGTCTGCTCGGCCAGTACTGTGCTGCCCGCCCCGGTCAGCCGGTAGTAGCGCCGGAGCCTGCCCTGGTGGATCTCCTCCCGGTCGTGCTCGGCCCAGCCGTCGGCGACCAGCCGGTCCAGCACACCGTAGAGGGTGCCGACCCGCAGTCGCACCCGTCCCTCGGACAGCTCCTGTACCCGCTGGACGACTCCGTAGCCGTGCCGAGGCTCGTCCGCCAGCGCGACTAGCACCAAGAACACCTGCTCGGACATGCTCCGCTCTGCCATGCGTCCACATATATCAGAAGACGATATATAGCGGGCCGCGTTGCCTCGTCGTTCGCGAAATTTGGCAGCGACCTGACCCGACAGGTGCAGCCCGTGTTCGAGGGGGCACTGAGCGTCGATCGTCCGCAGGCGGCGGGTCGGCCGGCGCTACCGTCCGAACGTCCCACGCCCCGGGCCGTGGCATGAGCAACCGTCCCAGGTCGTTCGTCAGGGCGTCCTGCCCGAAGACAGCGTGATCGGCTCGTGCGTATTTGCCTCGCGGTGGAGGGCCTGCTGCGCCACGATGGGGGGTGCGGACAGGGGCGACGTTTCGGCTCGCCGGCGATCACGGCGGAAGCGCCGCGACCGTGACTCGGCTTCTCGATCTGAAGCCATCTCAGGCATTCGAAGCCGGAGACCGGGTGGGACGCCATCCGAGTGCCCGACGGTGAAGTCACCGATCATCTTCACTGGCTTCTCGACCGGCTCGAGCCGAAGACCGATACCCTGTGGCAGCTGACCGACCACGGCTACGTGGCCGACTGGTTCTGCCTGGCGGCATCACAAGCGACCGAACACGCCATCGAGCTCGACCGACCGCTTCTCCGACGACTGCTCACGCTGCCCGGCAACCTGCTCCTGGACGCCATGGGCGGCGACTGACACCAATGGTCGCTCGTGCCGCTGATCGGTTGTCCGTCGGGACCGCACGCTCATGCGCCCGTACCGCTTCGTACTAGTCAAGGGGGGAAGCCGGTGGATCTCACGGATCGGCAGGCAGCAGTCAGGACACTTTTCGAGGCCCATCGCCAGGCGCCGTTCCCGAGCCGGTGGCGGGGTGCCGATGTGGGAGGCATCGACCTGGTGATGCTCGACGCAAACCCCGCCGGTTGTATCTCCGCTTGGCTGGAGCAACAGTGTCTCCTGGACGACCGGAGTCGGAAAATCCTCGCCGAATGCGAACGGCGACTCATCCGGGTCCTCCCGGAGCTGGACGCTCCTGGTCGCGAGTACTACCAACGGATTCTGGACATGACGGTATTGGTGCTGGAGGCCAACCGCCCGTAGCGGCCTGGGAGCCCCAGCGATCTCCGGCGATCAGCCGAGCAACCTTGCGGGACCGCCCTCCGCCGGCGCCACCCACCTCTGAAACAAAGCGCTAGGGAGCCACCCTCTTGATCGACTCAGTCAATCGCCGATGTCACCTCAAGTTCGCAACCTAGCCGAGCGTCTGCTTGCGGAGCCCCAGAACGCACTCTTCTGCCGCTGATCGTGCTGAAACTGGGCTGCTCGGACCACCGGCCTGTGGGACCGTTCGTCTGTGACTCCGAAGGACCTCGCGTCTCGGGTTGGGTGCCTGCCTTCCTTCCCGCCGACGAGCAACTCGACCGGCAAGCAGCACGGCTGCGGTCCCTGACGGGACATCGAATTGCCCAGACATGGACAGTCTGGGCTCTCGAACACGATGAGTGGTTCGCCGACCTGCCCGTTGTCCTGCGCCTGGATCACGGACCGCAACTCGAAGTGTGCTGGGAGAAGTTTGACGAGCTCTCCATCACCTGGAACACCATCGACGTGACGGACACGCCGAAAGCCTGGGTGGAGTCGCCGCTGGAATGGCGGCAGGCAGCGCACCCCGCACTCGCGACGATCGCGGACGCGACGGTGGATCAGATAGCCGCGACCTCATCTCGGTTCGCGACCGAGAACGCCGCTGAACCGCTCGGCACCAAGGCGACCTGGCTGACAACCGGCCTCTGGCTGGCGACCAGCCGCGGCGACCTCCACATCTTCAACGCCCTGGACGAGAACGGATTGTCGCCCCAACACCCTTCTCTCGACGCCGAACACACCTGGCGCCACATCTAGCGTCCCGACTCACGGGGCGCACCGTCGCGACGCGCGCTCATGCCGATGATCGTGCGCACACCGCCGAATCGACGGGCGCTTTCGACACGACGAGCGGAACGGCCCATGACCGAACCCATCACAGGCCGTTCCCCGGCGTCGGGTCAGGATTGGATGAACGCGAGCAGGTCCGGGTTGAGGACGTCCGCGTGCGTGGTCAGCATTCCGTGCGGGTATCCCGCGTACGTCTTGAGCGTTCCGTTCTTCAGGTGCTCGACCGCCCGGGGCACCGAACTGCCGAACGGCACGATCTGGTCGTCCTCGCCGTGCATCACCAGGACCGGTACCGTGATCCGCTCGAGGTCCTCGGTGTAGTCCTCCTTCCACGAGAACACCGTCTCGTAGGCGGCCTGGATGCTGCCGGCCATGGCCTGGCGCCACCAGTTCGCGATGACCGCCTCCGAGGGCACCGCACCCGGCCGGTTGTAGCCGTAGAACGGGCCTTCCGGCACCTCGCGGAAGAACTCCGCACGGTTGCCCAGGACGCCCGCCTGCACCGCGTCGAACCACTCCGGCGGCTGCCCGGCCGGGTTGTCCTCGGTCTGCACCATGTTCGGCGTCAGCGAGGCGACCAGTACCGCTTTCGCCACGCGGTCCTGGTACCGGGCGACGTACCGGGCGACTTCGCCGCCGCCGGTCGAATGCCCGATGTGCACCGCGTCGTGCAGATCCAGGTGCTCGGTCAGCGCCGCCAGGTCGGCGACCCAGTGGTCCATGTCGTTGCCGGTGCCGGTCTGTGCCGACCGGCCGTGGCCACGCCGGTCGTGCGCGATCACGCGGTAACCCTGGTGCAGGAAGTAGATCAGCTGGGCGTCCCAGTCGTCGGCCGACAGCGGCCAGCCGTGGCTGAAGACGATCGGCCGGCCGGTACCCCAGTCCTTGTAGTAGATGTCCACGCCGTCGGAGGTGGTGATGGTAGGCATCGCGTCGTTCCTCTCTGTCGCGGTCCCCCCGCATCCAACGAGATCCGACACGATTCTTTGTGAGCGAACGCCGCGAGCGATCCACTGCCCGTCAACTGCGCGTCAACAAGGTCACGCCAACCCGGCCAGGAATTCGTCGGTCCGGCGGGCGAACAGGTGAGCACCGCGTTCGGCCGACAGGGTCCTGGCCTTCTCGGCCGCCGCCCGGACGACCGCGTCGGGCTCGCCGTCGGCGTGGAGCAGCCGGGCCCGCAACAGCAGGAGCAGGCCTTCCGCGTACCGCTGGCCGTGCGCCTCGAGGAACCACTCGGCCCGCTCGAGGGCGGCCCGCGCCTGCTCGGTCATCCCCGCGGCGAGAAACATGTCGACGATCAGCCCGTAGTGGAACGCGATGCCGAACCGCACCGGGTCGAGCAGCGTCGTGACCAGGACCTGCTCGGCCTCGACCGCGGCGCCCGCCGGATCTTGGCCGGTCAGGGCACGAACCCAGCACCAGGTGATTCTCAGGTACGAGTCGACGGAGAGGAAGAGGTGCCCCGGGTCGGCGGCGATCCACCGCCGGGTGGCTCGCGCCGCCTGGTCGAGATCGCCGGCCATGGCCGCCGCCATGGCGGAAAAATGGGCCCAGACGGTGATCGATTGCGGGTCGTCGCCCGCGTCGGCTTCCTGGTCGTCGAGCAGCGCGCGGGCCGCGGCCGGCTCGTCGTGCATGGTTTCCACCACGGCTTGCAGCAACGGGCCGATCGTCCGTACCTCACGGGGCAGCTGATCCCGCTCTCGCGCGGGCCCGGCGTCGACCGGCGACCTGCTGCTCTGCCGGAGGTACCGCAACGACTGGTTGATGTCGCCGAGATCCCATTGGTGGATTCCCCATGCCGCGGTTCCGAGCGAGCGCAGTACCGGGTCGGTGGCGGCCTCGCCCTGCTCGAACAGCCGGCGGGCGAGCTGAACACGCTCGGGCCAAGCGCCGCTGGTGGCCAGGGCCAGGTGGAGCAGCAGGAACTCGGCGGCCCGGGTCGTCCGGCCGAGGTTCTCGGCGAGGTGCCGGGCGCGTTCCAGGATCTCGACGTACGAGCGAACGAAGTCGTGCTGGCTCCAGAAGACCGTGGCCAGCAGCGAGACCGCGGACAGCTCGAGTTCCGCCCGGCCGGCCTCGACGGCGACGCGGGCCGCCCGGTGCAGGTGCCGCTCGGCGGCTTCGAAGGCGAACTTGGTCACCGCGTGCCGGCCGGCGCGCACGAGCGCGGTCGCCGTGCGGACCGGGTCGGCCGGCGGGCCGGCGGCCCACAGGTGGTGCGCGAGCTGCTCGGCACCCGATTCGCCGGCCCCGCCCCCGCGTTCGAGCGCGTCCGCGATCCGGAGGTGCAGGACGGCCGAACGCGCCACCGGAAGGCCGGCCACCACGGCTTCCCGGACGAGGTCGTGGGCGAAGCGGAAGGTGTACGGATCATCCGGGACCGGCTCGACCAGCCCCAGCGATCCGAGGGGTTCGAGCAGGTCGAGGCAGGCCTGGACGTCGAGCTCCAGCGCGGCGGCCAGTAAGCGCAGCCGGACCTGCCGTCCGATGAGCGCCGCGGTCTGCAGCAGGTCGAGGGCGGTCTCGTCCAGACCGGCCGTCCGCGTCCTGACCACGTCGCGGACCGTGGCCGGGACGGTCCCGGCGGAAGACGAGACGCCGTCGAGCCGTCGCGACAGCTCCACCACGAGGTAGGCGTTGCCCGAGGTACGGGCGTGGATCTCGGCGGCCGCCCCGCCGGGGTCCCGGCCGGACTCGCGGTGGACCAGCTCCGCCACCTCGCCGACGGTGAACGTCCGGAGCCGGATGCGGCGGTGTTCCGGCATCCGGCTGACCGCCGCCAGCGTCCGCGACAGCGCCGCGGTGGGTGCCGGGGCGCGATCGCGGAGCGCGGCGACGATCACCGTCCGGTTGGGTGGCCGGGCGACCAGGTGACCGAGCAGCTGCAGCGAAGCGGTGTCGGCCCAGTGCAGGTCGTCGATGACGATCTGCACCGGACGTTGCTCCGCCACCTCCCGGACCAGGGCCACCACCTGCTCGAACAGACGGAACTGGGTGCCGCTCTCCGGCAGCGGCCGGCCACCGTTTCCGCCGTCGCGTGACTCGATCAGGCGGCCGAGCTCACCGTCGAGCCACGGCTTGCGCGTGGCGGCGGGCAGGCTCTCGAGGATGGCCCGGACCGCTTCCAGCCACGGCCACATCGACGGCGTTCCCCCGCCCTCCAGGCACGAACCCCACACCACGAGTGCGCCCCGCCGCTCCGACTCGGCGGCCGCCGCTCGCAGCAGGCGCGTCTTGCCCACGCCGGGCTCGCCCTCGATCACGACGATCCCGCTTCCGCCCGCCAACACGGCCGTGAGGGATTCCCGCAGCACGGCCAGTTCTCCGATCCGCCCGACCAGGCCCGCTCGGGCGCTCCGGCCGCCGTCGTCGGCCGCCGCCGTGGGAAGGGTCTGGGTCAGCGCACGCCGATGGGCCGTGCGCAGCGCCGTTCCGGGATCGATGCCGAGTTCCTCGGCGAGACGGGCCCGGATGGCCCGGAAGACGGCGAGAGCCTCGACCCGGTGGCCGCCGGCGGCCAGCCCGATGACGAGCGCCGCGTGCACCGCTTCGTCCAGCGGGGCCATCGACGCGGCCAGGCGCAGCGCCGGAAGAACCCGCTCCGGCCGGCGCCGGCGTACCGCCAGCTCCGAAGCCGCCAGGCAGGCGTCGGAGAACTCACGATCGAGGGCGACGAAAACCGGCGCTTGTTCGAGACCGTCGGCGGCCGGCCCCCGCCACAGGGCAAGCGCTTCCACGAACCGGTCGAGCGCGACTTCCTGTTCACCGCCGGCAACCGCTGTGCGTCCCTCCTCGACGAGCCGCCGGAACGTGAGCAGGTCCAGCTCGCCGGCGCCGCAGCCGAACACGTAACCGTCGCCGCGCCGCTGGAGGTACGACCCCGCTTCCCGGGCGGTGAGGCCCGGTTCGAGGAGCCGGCGCAACGCGCCGACGTACTTGTGGATCACGTTGAGCGCGCTGGCCGGTGCTTCCTGCCCCCAGAGCAGGTCGATCAGTTCCGCCCGGCCGACCGGCTGCCCGACCCGGGCGAGGAGCACGGCCAGCAGAACAGCCTGCTGGCGGGGCCCCACGGCGAGTTCGGCCCCGTCACGCCACAGGCGGACCCGCCCCAGGATCTGCAGACGGATCCGGGCACGAAGCGGAGCGGGCGGCTGGGCCAACGCCTGGTGACTCCCCCGAATCGGTCTGACCGGCGGACTCTCGGAATCTATCACCGCGGTGGCGCTCATGGAGCGGTGTCACGAGGGCGTCCGGCAGACTGGCCGCCATGAACCAGGCCGTTCGCGAGTTCACGCGGTTGCGGAACACCATCGAGCGGCTGCTCCCGGAGACCGCGCCCTTCCTGCCCGGCGCCACCGGACACGACCTCGACCGGCTCGCCACCGAAACCGGCCTCACCCTCCCGGACGAACTCTGCGCTCTGCTCCGCGTCTCGGCCGGCCAGGACGATCCCGGTCAACTGTACGGCCCGCTCAACTTCCACCACTTCCTGACCATCGACGAAATGATCGGGATGCACCGCATGCTGACCGACGCCGTCGGCGAAATGGCCACGCCCGTCCGGCAGCCCGCGTACTACCGGTGGACCGTGTGGTCACCGTCCTGGCTGCCGTTCCTCGCCTTCGAGGGCGACTGCTACTTCCTGGACCTCGACCCCGGCGAACGCGGCACGTCGGGCCAGGTCGCCTTCCGCGCCAACGTGCCGGTCCTGGACGAGCCCAAAGCGCCCTCGCTCACCGCGTTCCTCGCCCGTGCCGCCGATCTCATCGAAACCGGGCACGCCACCACCGAAGAGAGCACCCTCGTCTTCCTCGACCTCTGCTGAAACCGGCTCGCCTCACGCCCGTGGCCGACGACAAGCACTTCTCGGACACGGTGTCTTGACAGAGTGTCCGATACAGTTCACCCTGGTCGGGACCCGAGTGGGAGGACCGCGATGAATTCCGGTGTGTCTCGTTGCGCGGCAGGGGAAGCCCGGTGACCGCGGTGCTGTGGGTGATGCTCGGGCTGGCGTGGGTGGCGTTCGCCGGCACCACCGCACTCTGGTTCTACCTGGCGCGGCGGAGCCGGGGCGGGGACACCGGAGCTGACATGGCCCTGGTCGCCCTGACACCCCTGTGGGTCGTCGACTTCGTGCTCGCCGCGCTCGGTGTGGTTGCGGGCGGCTGGCTCGCCGTCCGGCTCGACGGTCTCGGAGCCCGGCTGGTCGCCGGCATCGGGGCCGCGGTGCTCCTGGCCCGCATCGCGCTCGGGGCGGCACAAACGTGGCGGTCTCGGTCGGCCGGGTGACTCGCCGCGCGGGCGGTGCCGAGCGGATGACCCTGGTTTTGGGAATCGCCCGTCCCAGATCCACCGTGCCGGCGTGGTGAACAACTGCACGAATACTTGATCGAGATATAGGTACGAATACCGCATTCTGCCCGTCAATCTGCCCTTCCGGTCAGGCGAATGTGACAGTCTCCGTGTGACCATCGACCGATGCGCACCACGGGCGAACTGCAGAAGGCGCAACCCGGCGGTGCGACCGGGCGGATCCGGCGCTCGCGGGCAGTCGGGAATGTCCGTGCGCGAATGCCCCGTTGACTTCGCCGGCAACTGCTCCGGCTGAGCTGCATCGCAAGATGGCAAAATCCGGACATCAATCGCCGGGACGGCTGACGCGCCTGCGAGCTACGCGCACGGCCGGCCACAATGTGTCCTCCCTGACCCACCGGCGCCATATTGGCTTGCCGCCTCGCGGAACCGGTGGCTACGTTTCGGTGATGCGGCTGCTGGCGGTGACCTTCGAGGCGGAGAACCCGGCCGCACAGGCTCGCTTCTGGGCCGGCCTGCTCGGCCGGGACGTCGTCGAGGACGCCGGCGGCCTGCTCCTGCCCGGCGCGGACGCCCAGCTCGGCCTCCGGTTCGCACCGGGCCGCGACGGCCTGCTCGGCGCGAACCGGATGCACCTGCACCTGACCAGCACCGACCTCGACGACCAGCGGCGCACCGTGGCCAGGGCGCTCGAGCTCGGTGGCCGCCACCTCGATGTCGGGCAGCGGCCCGAGGAGACGCACGTCGTCCTGGCCGGCCCGGCGGGCTACGAGTTCTGCGTGATCGAGCCCGGCAACGACTATCTCGCCGGGTGCGGTCCGCTGGGCGAGCTCACCTGTGCCGGCACCCGAACGCTCGGCCTGTTCTGGAGCAAGGTCCTGGGGTGGCCTCTCGTGTGGGACCAAGGCGCGCAGACCGCGATCCAGGCACCGCACGGCGGCACGAAAATCGCCTGGGACGCCTGGGACGGCACGCCCGTGGCACCGGACCGGCAGCGCTTCGAACTGCTCCCCACCGACGACGACCAGCCGGCGGCGGTCGACGCGCTGCTCTCCCTCGGCGCCACCCGGCTCGGCACCCGCGACGACAGCACCGTCGTGTTGGCCGATCCGGACGGCAACGAGTTCTGCGTGCGGCCGGCCGGTGCGTAAGCGCAGACCCGCTCGGCGCGGGCGCCACCGCCCTGCTGTTCAGGTGGCATCACGGCGCGAAGCCGGACGTGCAGGGGAAGACGTGGCGACCGAATCCGTGCGGAGGATCCGCCAGCACAGGTACAGACAGAGCCCTGCCGAGGGCGCGCCTCCCAGCAGGGTGGCGGCGATGGCGAGTGCGGTGGTCTGCCCGGCCAGGTACAGCGGCAGCTGCACCGCCGTCGCGAGGGTGCACTTCACCACGAACACCGCCGTGCAGAGCCGGTAGCGCCGCCAGGCCGCCGGATCGTGGCGGCGGCCGAGCCGCTCGCGGCGCAGCACCCCCAGCACCACCCCGACCGCCGGCCACCCCACCAGCAGGGAAAGCAGGAACACCGCCCCTTCCGCGGCCTGGGTGACCACGGCCGGGAGATAGAAGTCGATCGCCTGGCCGGTGGCCCCGGCCAGCAGCGCCGAGGCGCCGACGATGGCCAGCCCGATCGCCGCCGGCCAGTAGCGCCGGTCGGTCCACGCCCGCACGACCGCGAGCACCGCCACGCCGCCGACCGCGATCAGCGCGGCCGTCCACACCCGGCCGGTCAGCAGGTAGGCGATCAGGAACACCACGCGGGAGGCGACGGCCTCGGCGACCGTGCGCCAGCCGCCCACCGCGTCGAACAACGACAGGGATTTCCGCGTCAGCACGTCGAGGCTCATGCGCCGGCCTTCGCCGCGACGGGCGGGAAGCTGGTGCGCCGCATCGTGTCCTCGTAGGCGCCGATCGCCTCGAGCAGGGGACGCCGGCCGCGGTCCGCCTCGACGAGGGCCTCGCCGAGGCGGTGCGCGTCCCGCATCGCCAGGTTGCCGCCGAAGCCCGGGGCCAGGTGGATGGCGTCGCCGATGAGCGTGACCGGACCGGCGGGCCAGGCGGGCACCGGCGGGATCGTCCCGATCCGGAGCGCGGCCGTGACAGCCGGCCACGCGCCGGCGACGATCGGCCGCAACACCGGGTGCAGGTCCGTGGCCAGGTCCTGGTGCCACCCCGTGGCCGGCGAGCCGAGCTCCCGCGGGCCGGGCACGGCCCACATGACGTAGTCCTCGACGCCGGCGACGGCGTGGGAACTCAACGCGGGCAACAACTCCTCCCGCGCGGTCGACGGCCGCCGGGTGAACCGCAGCACGCCCAGCACCGTCGTCGTGCCGCCCACCCGCACGACGGCCGGGCTGTCGCCGATCAGCGCCGGCACCCCGGTGGCGAGCACCGCACTCAGCGGCGTCGCGCCCATGATCATGCGCCGTCCCGTGTCGGCCACCCGCACGTCCGGCAGGTACCGGCGGCGCACCGCCGAGCCGACGCCGTCCGCGCCGACCAGGACGTCCGCGATGTCCGCGCCGCCGTCGGCGAAGTGCACCCGGACCGTGCCGTCGCTGCGCCGCTCGAACCCGGTGAACTCCTTCCCGAACCGCACCACGTCGGCCAAGCCCGTCAGCAACACCGCCCGGAGCAACGGCCGGTGCACCTGCCGGCCCGGCCGCGCCCGCCCGGCCTCGCCGTCGGCGGGCTGCGAGCCCACGGCGGTGAGCTCCCCCGCCACCTCCGTCAGCGTCAGCGTCCGCTCGCGCGGCCCGCCCGTGGTGGCCTCGACCATCGCGACGTGCGCCGGCGGCAGGCACGCTCGCAGCGCCGTCAGGCCGCGATCGTCGAGGTGCAGGCTCACCCCCTGCGGGCGGCCCTCCACGGCATCCCGCTCGTACACCGCGACATCGATCCCGGACCGGCGGAGCAGGTGCGCCAGCGTCAGCCCGCCGAGGCCGGCACCGATCACGACCACCCTCATCTCGGCTTCCCTTTCTTCACCACTCGATGAAGAACACGCTACGGCGGTTCCGCGCGAAACTCCACCGACTGGTGAAGAAAGAGTGCTAGGCTGCGGTGGTCATGACAGGAGAAGGCACCAACGCCCGCCCCGGACGCTGGCGGTCCGGCGCGGAAAGCAAGCAGCGGATCCTCCAGGCCGCGCGCGAACTTTTCGGCCGGCACGGCTACGGCGCCACGACCGTGCGCACGATCGCCGCCGCGGCGGAGGTCGACCCGGCGATGGTGTTCTACTTCTTCGGCACCAAGCAGGGCCTGTTCGGCGCCGCCGTGGAGATGTCCGGCAACGTTCCCCCGGCCATCGAGTCGATCTTCGCCGGCGGCCTCGACACGATCGGCGAGCGCATCGTCCGGACCCTGGTGGAGAACATCGAAAAGTCCGGCCGCACGCCGCTGGTGATGCTGACCAGATCGGCCCCGACCGACACCCGGTCCGAAGAGCTGCTGCGCGAGTTCATCGACCGCGAGATCACCGACCGCCTCGCCGCGATGCTCGGCACGCCGGACGCCGCGCTGCGGGCCGCGATGGTCAACGCCCAGATCCTCGGCCTGACGGTGGCGCGGTACATCATGAAGATCGAACCGATCGCGTCGGCGTCGGTCGACGAACTGGCCGGCCGGTTCGGTCCCCTGGTGCAGTTCTGCCTGACCGGCCCCGCGACCTCGTCGTGAGCCTCAGCCTTCGGTGACGTCGAGCCGCTGGTTGTTCCGCCGCAGCAGCAACCCGGTCAGGACGCCGGCGACGGCGGACGCGATGCCGAGGACGGCGAGCGCGCCTCGGAGCCCGCCGGTGCCGGTGCCGATGGCGGCGAGGGCGAGCGGGCACACGAACTCGCCGAGGAACAGCGAGCCGGTCCACAGGCCGGTGCCGCGGCCTCGCTGGTCGAAGGTGAGCCGGTTGACCGCCCACGCCAGCAGGGTCGGCAGCAGCATGCCGGTGCCGAAGCCGGTGAAGACCGCGCCGGCGGTGATGACGACCGGTGAGGCCGTGGCGAACACCAGGAGGAGGCCCACGGCGGCGAGCCCGAACTCGACCGGCAGCAGCACGCGCGGCGTCCTGCCGGACAGGCGGCTGAACGCGATCGCGCCCGCGGCCGTCGCGAGGGACATGATCGCGGAGATCGCGCCGATGGTCCCGGTGGCCGTCACGCCGACGCCGGTGAGCACAAAGGACAGTTCGACGATCAGGGCGTAGAAGACGATACCGCCGAACAGGCTGACCAGGCAGGGCGCGACCAGCCGGCGCCAGGGCACCTTCGCCGGGCGCGTGGCGGAACGGCCTTGCGGCTGCCAGAGTTTCCGCGCCATGGGGATCGCCAGCGGGGCGGCGACGGCGTACAGCCAGAACGGCGTGCGCCAGCCCGACGCGCCGAGAAGGCCGCCGAGCGCGAGGAAGGCGGTGGCCGACAGGGTGGCCACCAGGGTCTGCAGGCCGAGGTAGCGCGCCCGGCGCGCGCCGGACCAGTAGTCACCGATGAGGGTGGTGCAGCAGGTCATGATCGCGCCCTCGCACAGCCCGACGAGCACGCGGCTGGCGAGGATCGTGCCGAGCGAGTCCAAATAGAGCGGAGCCGTCCCGAACACGGCGTAGGCCAGCATGGCCAGCAGCAGCAACCGTTTCCGGTCGATCCGGTCGGCGACGACGCCGGCGAACGGCGCGGTCAGCCCGATCAGCAGCGCCGGCGCGGTCAGCACGATCGGGACGAGGACGCCGGCGCCGGGCGTGTCCGCGAACGCCTGGGAAAGCTGCGGCAGCACGGGGGCAATGAGCACGGCGCCGAGCACCGACAGGCAGCTTCCCGCGAGCAGCAGGGAAAGCTGGACCGGTCCGGCGGTCGCCCCTTGGCCGGCGGACGAGATGGCTGGTGACCGGTTCACGGCCGGGCTTTCGGGCATTTCGGCACCTGAGTTCCGTCGTTGGGTCAGGGAAGGTGCCGAAAGTGTGAGTTCCGCGGTGGGCGCAGCGGAAATCACTTCTGGTGAACCGCGGTATCAGCGCGATGGATGCTCGGCGACGCCGGCCGCGATCCGCGCCAGCAGGTCGCGGAGGTACTGGTGTTCCGGATCGTGTTCGTACATCGGGTGCCACCAGACCGCCTCGACCAGCGGCCCGGCTTCGAACGGGCAGGGCAGCGCGCGCACGTTCGTGTCGGCCGGGATGCGCTCGGCGAGCCGCCGCTGCAGCAACGCCACCCGGCCGGTGCCGGCCACCAGGCCCGGCACGGTCAGGAAGTTCTCCGTGACGACCTGGACGCGCGGTTCGATGCCGAGGATCCGCATCTGCAGCGCGGCCGGGGTCGACGCGGTGGGCCCGTGGTAGGAGACCACCCACGGCATGGTCTGCAGCTGCTCGACCGTCAGGCCGGTTTCCACCGCCGGGTGACCGGCGTCGACCAGGCAGACCCAGTCGTCGCGGTGGAGGTCCCGGTGCGGCAGGCCGTGGAGGAAACCGTGCGGCAGCACCAGCAGGTCGATGCCGGTGAGGGACTGGCGGGCGTTGTCGACGATCGCCGGGGTGTTGGCGATGAACCGCACGCGGGCGCCGGGTGCCTCGAGGTCGAGGGCGGCGGCGAGCGGGGCGCCGAGGACCGCGACGCCGTAGTCGCTCATGGCGAGGGAGAACTCCCGGACGGTGGTCGCCGGGTCGAAGTCCGGCTCGGCGGCGAACACGCGCTCGACGCCGTTCACCGCGGTGCGCACCCGGCCGCGCAGCTGGACGGCCAGCGGCGTGAGGCGGTACTGGTTGCCGAAGCGGGCCAGCAGTTCGTCACCGAAGTGCCTTCGCAGCCTGGCCAGCTGGGCCGACACCGCGGGCTGGCTGAGGCCGACCTGCTCGGCCGCGCGGCTCACGCTGCGGTGTTCGAGCAGCGCGTCGAGCGTCACGAGCAGGTTCAGGTCCAGGCTCGCCAGGTTCACCACCTCAGGTTATCCACCGGCTGGATAGCGCGCATCAACTATTTCGTCTTCCCTGATTCGCCCGGACTGGCGCACCGTGAGCGGCATGGACCGCACCGATCCCGAAGCCGCGATCGCCGCCGCCGCCAAGCGCTGTTCCAACTGGGGCCGCTGGGGTGCCGACGACGTCCTCGGCACCCTGAACTTCCTCGACGACGCCAAGCGCTCCGAAGGCGCGGCCCTGGTCCGCCGCGGGGTGAGCTTCTCGCTGGCGCAGCGCTTCGACGCCGACGGCCCGCAGAAAGGCTGGCGCCGCCGCACGAACCCGGTGCACACCATGCTGGACACCGGTCTGGACGCCGAGCGCGGCACCCAGGGCTTCCCGCACGGCATCGGCGGCGCCGACGACGTCGTGTTCATGCCGCTGCAGGCGTCGACGCAGTGGGACGGGCTCGGGCACATCTTCGACCACGGCGTGGCGTGGAACGGCCGCCGGGCCGGCGACGTCGTGACCAGCGAAGGCGACCGCGTCACCGGCATCGAGACCGCGTCGGGCCGGATCGCCGGGCGCGGGGTCCTGCTCGACGCCGGCCGCGCGCTCGGCACGGACGGCGAACTGCCGGACGGGTTCGCCATCACCGTGGCGCACCTCGAGGAAACGATGGCCGCGCAAGGGGAAACCGCCCGCGTCGGCCGCGGCGACGTGCTCCTGGTGCGGACCGGGCGGCTCTCCCGCGCCCGGCGCGAGGGGTGGGGCGACTACGCGGGCGGGCCCGCCCCCGGGCTGTCGTTCACCACCGCGGAGTGGCTGCACGACACCGAAATCGCCGCCATCGCCACCGACACCTGGGGCTTCGAGGTCCGGCCCAACGAGTTCGACGAAGCGTTCCAGCCGCTGCACCAGGTCGCCATCCCGCACATCGGGCTGTACCTCGGCGAGATGTGGGACCTCGACGCACTGGCCGCGGACTGCGCCGCCGACGGGCGGTACGAGTTCTGGCTGACCGCCGACCCGCTGCCGGTGACCGGCGCGGTCGGTGCGCCGGTCGCGCCCATCGCCGTCAAGTAGCTCCCGGACCGGACGAAGGAGTCCCCATGCCCGCCGTGCACACCGTCCTCGTGGTCGGCAGCGGTCTCGCCGGCACCGCCGCCGCGATCCACCTCGCCGACCACGGCGTCGCCGTCGACCTGATCGAGCTCAAGCCGGACATCGCCGCCGTCGGTTCCGGGATCACCCTGCAGGGCAACGCCTTGCGCGAGCTGCGCAAGCTCGGTCTCTGGGAGGCCGTGCAGGCGCGGGGGTACAGCTTCGACAGCCTCGGCCTGCGTGCTCCCGACCCCGCCGGGACGCTGCTCGCCGAGTTCCCCGACGTCCGGACCGGTGGCCCCGACCTGCCGGCCACGCTGGGGATGCCCCGGCCGGACCTGGCGCGGCTCCTGCACGAGCGCGCCGGTTCGGCCGGGGTCAAGGTCCGTTTCGGGCGCACCGTGGCCGCGCTGGCCCAGGACGCGAGCGGCGTCGACGTCACCTTCTCCGACGGCACGACCGGCCGCTACGACCTCGTCGTCGGCGCCGACGGGATCCGCTCGGCGGTCCGCCGCCTGCTCGGCATCGAGCCGGGGATCCGCGCCACGGGCATGGGCATCTGGCGCGCGTTCGGCCCGCGGCCGGCGTCGGTGACCCGGACCGACCTGTTCTACGGCGGGCCGTCCTACATCGCCGGCTACTGCCCGACCAGCCAGGACACGCTCTACGCCTACGTCGTCGAGGCCGCGCAGGACCGCAGCGGCCTGTCCCCCGCCGAACGGCTCGCGACCATGCGCGAGCTCGCTTCGGCCTACCACGGCCCCTGGGACGACGTCCGGGCCACGCTCACGGATGCGTCCCGGGTCAACTACACCTTGTTCGAGACCCACGTCCTGCCGGCGCCGTGGCACCGCGGGCGCGTGGTGCTGATCGGCGACGCCGCCCACTCCTGCCCGCCCACCCTGGCCCAGGGTGGCGCCCAGGCCCTCGAAGACGCCGGCGTGCTGACCGGATTGCTGCTGGCGTCGGAAACCCTCAACGACCGCCTCTGGGCCGAGTTCGCCGGCCGCCGCTGCGCGCGAGCGGCGACGGTGGTCGAGGCGTCCGTCCAGCTCGGACAGTGGCTTTTGGACCGGGAGCAGGGCGACGTGCCCGGGCTGATCGGCCGGATCGCCGCCCTCGTCGCCGAGCCCGCCTGAACCCCCACGAGGAGAACGAGATGATCACCCACCTGCGGCACGTCGACCTCGCCGTGCCGGACCTGGCCCGCCAGCGGGACTTCTACACCGGCGCCTGGGGCCTCAAGACCGAGCACACCGACACCGGTGTCGCGTTCCTCGCCGCGGAGGGCTCGCCCGAGCAGTACGTGGTGCGGCTGCGCCAGGCCGACGACAAGCGGATCGACCTGATCGCCTTCGGCGTCGCCACACCGTCCGATGTGGACACACTGGCCGCCCGCCTGGCCACCGCGGGCGTCACCCTCGTCCACGAGCCGCGGGCCCTGCACACCCCGGGCGGCGGCTACGGGTTCCGGTTCTTCGACAACGAGGGCCGCACCATCGAGATCAGCGCCGACGTCACCGTCCGGAACCACCGCCGGATCGAGGCCGGCGAGGCGGTCCCGGTCCGCCTGTCGCACGTGGTGATCAACTCGGCGAACCCGGAGGCGACCCGGGCGTTCTACGAGAAGCACCTCGGGTTCCGGCTGTCGGACATCCTGATGCACCCCCGGATGGGGGAGATGATGTGGTTCCTGCGCGTGAACTCCTGGCACCACAGCATGGCCATCGCCCGCTGCCCGCACCCGTCGCTGCACCACGTGTCGTTCGAGATGCGCGGGCTGGACGAGTACATGCGCGGCACCGGACGGCTCCTGCGCGCGGGCGTCGAGAAGATCTGGGGCCCCGGACGGCACCTGGCGGGCAACAACACCTTCAGCTACTTCCTCGACCCGCACGGCAACACGGTGGAGTACACCACCGAGCTGGAGCTGGTCGACGAGGACACCTGGCATCCGCACCTCTACGACTTCAGCGACCCCGAAGTGTCCGACCAGTGGGGCACGGCGAACGCAATGAACGAGTTCGTCGCGCGGAAGTCCTTCAACGACCCCGACAAGGGCCTGTTCGTGGCCCCGCCGGTCTGATGCGCTTCGCCACCTACGAGCACGGCGGAACCGTGCACGCGGGCGTCGTCACCGGCGACGGCGTCCGCGCGTTCCCGGCCGGGGTGACCGTGCTGGACGTGGTCCGCGGCGCACCCGCCGTCCCCGGCGGACCCTCGGTCCCGCTGGCCGAGGTGCGGCTGCTGCCGCCGCTCGATCCGCCGAGCGTCCGGGACTTCGTGGCGTTCGAGGAACACGTCGAAGGCATGGTCGCCCCGGGGTCCGTACCGCCGGAGTGGTACGAGGCGCCGACGTTCTACTTCACCAATCCCTGCGCGCTGGTCGGCGCGCACGACGACGTGCCGATCCCGCCGGGTTCGCGGCTGTTCGACTTCGAGCTCGAGGTCGCCGCCGTTACGGGCCCCGACGGGATCTTCGGCTACACGATCCTCAACGACTGGTCCGCTCGCGACCTGCAGCGCCGCGAGATGAAGGTGAACCTCGGGCCTGCCAAGGGCAAGGACTCCGCCACGACGCTCGGGCCCTGGCTCGTCACGGCCGACGAACTCGAGCCGTACCGCGACGCGGACGGCTTCCTGGCCCTCGACATGCGAGTCGCGGTCAACGACGTCGGAGTGGGGCAGGACCTGCTGTCCAACATGGGCTGGCCGTTCGAGGAACTGGCCGCCTACGCCGGCCGGGGGACGCGGCTGCGCGCGGGGGACGTCCTGGGGTCCGGGACCTGCGGCAACGGCGGTTGCCTGGCCGAGCTGTGGGGCCGCGGCGGCACGCAGGAGCCGCTGCGGCCCGGTGACGTCGTGGAGATGTCGGTCGAAGGCCTCGGGACGATCCGCAACACCGTCGTCGCCGGGGTCGAGCTGCCGCCGGTCCGCCCGGCGCGGCCCCGGCCCCGACGGCGGTCGCGGTGACCGGCAAGGTCGTGGTCGTCACCGGCGCGGCGCAGGGCATCGGCGCGGCGACCGCACGGCTGCTGGCCGAGGAAGGCGCGCGCGTGATCGGGGTCGACCGCGCCGAGGACCCCGGACTGCCCGGCGTCGAGCACCGCCGGTTCGACGTCACCGACGACGCCGGCTGGGCCGGGCTCGCCGCGGGCCTCGAGCGGGTCGACGGGCTCGTCGCGGCGGCTGGTGTCACCTGGCGGGCGCGGCTCGGCGACCTGGACGCGGCCGACCTGGCGCGCGTGCAGGAGGTCAACGTCGGCGGCGTCCTGCGGGCCGTACGGGCGGTGGTGCCGCTGATGCCCTCCGGCGGGTCGATCGTCGTGACCGGCTCGGCCGCGGCGCTGACCGGGCACTACCCGCTCGCCTACACCGCGAGCAAGTGGGCGCTGCGCGGCTTCGTCAAGGCCGCCTGCCTGGAGCTGGGCGGCCGGGGCATCCGCGTCAACGCCGTGCACCCGGGCTACATCGAAACCCCGATGACCGCCTCGGCGCCGCCCGGCTTCCGGGCCGCGAACGTCGCCGAAACCCCGCTCGGCCGCACCGGAACCGCCGAAGAGGTCGCCGCGCTCGTCGCGTTCTTGATCGGCGACGCGGCCTCCTACGTCTCCGGCGCCGAGATCCCCGTCGACGGCGGCATGACCGCGCACGGCGGCGTCAAGTCGATCAGCGAAGCCGCTCTGACCTGAGAGGAACCCCGTGTTCGAATACTTCCCCGGCAACTACGTGTGGAACCTCGGCGTGGTCGCCGCGCTCAACAGCGGCGGCCTGATCGACGAGGTGGACCGCGCCTGCCGGCCGATCCGCGAAGCCGCGGCCCAGAGCTCGGACGCCGGAACGCCGGACTTCCTGCGCGCCTGGACGGCGTTGACCGACCAGCTCGTCACCCAGGCCGAGCAGGCCGAAAAGGCCGGGCACACCCGCACGGCGGGCGAACTGTACTTCCGGGCCACGAACTACCTTTGCCAGGCCGAGCGCATGCTCGCCCACTCCGACCCGAACCGGCTGCCGGCCTACCGGCGGGTGCTCGAGCTCGCGCGGAAGTCCTTCGACCTGCGCGACTCCCGGATCTCCCGGGTGGCGATCCCGTACGAAGGCACGACCCTGCCGGCCTACCTCTCCCTCGCCCCGGCCACCGACACCGGGCCGGCGCCGGTGATCGTCCTGGTCAACGGGCTGGACTCGACCAAGGAGCACATGTACACCTCGTCGCACTGGCGGGAGCTGGCCGACCGGGGCATCTCGTGCCTGATGCTCGACCAGCCCGGCACCGGCGAAGCCCTGCGCCTGCAGGGGCTCACCGCCCGCATCGACGCCGAAGCCTGGGCGGGCGCGGCCGTGGACTGGCTCGAAACCCGGTCCGAAGTGGACACCGGCCGGATCGGGATCGTCGGCTGGTCCCTCGGCGGCTACTACGCACCCCGCGCCGCGGCGTTCGAGAAGCGGTTCGCGCTCTGCGTCGCCTGGGGCGCCAACCACAACTGGGGCGCGGTGCAGCGCCGCCGCCTCGAACGCGAAGGCGAGCGGCCCGTCCCGCACTACTGGGAGCACGTGCTGTGGGTGTGGGGCCACGACGACCTGGACGCGTTCATCGCCTTCGCCGACGACGTGCACCTCGACGGCGTGGTCGAGAAGATCACCGTGCCGTTCCTGATCGCGCACGGCGAGAACGACCGGCAGATCCCGCTGGCGTACGCCCACCGCTCCTACGACCAGGCCGTCAACGCACCGCGGCGCGAACTGCGGGTGTTCACGCCGGAGGAGGGCGCGACCGAGCACATCGGACTCGACCACCTGCCCCACGTGAGCACCTTCGTCGCCGACTGGGTGGCGGACACGTTAGGCGGGCGGTCCTGACCGGAACCCGACGCTGTCCGGAGGCCACTCGTCGGCCGCTCTGCCGTTGACGATTGCTCCTCGAAAGGACGTGCCGCTCCCGAAGCGAACCACGTTGAACGAGGCCTCGTCGATCCGCGCGCCCTCGAAGTGCGCGGTGCGGCGCACGGTGATGCCGTCGAAGATCACCCGGGCGAAGGTGGCGCCGGTGAACCACGCGGTGTCGGTGATGGTGGCACCGAAGAAGTTCGCGGTGCCGGTGAACGTCGCGCGCGTGCAGATGAGGGCGCGGGCACGGCACTGCACGAACGTGAAGTTGATCAGCGTGGCGCCGGTGAGGTCGAGGTCGAACGGGCCGGCCCAGAAGCCTTCGCGGTTCCCCTCGTGCAGGTGCTCGCAGACGATGCGCTGCGCGGTCAGCCGCACTTCGCGTTCCTGGGCTCGCTCCCGGCGGTCGGCTCGGTCCGCGTCGGTCGCGTCGTCGCCGAGCTCGGTGGGGAGTTCGTAGGGCATGCGCAGGTACGCGCAGAGGACGTTGACGATGCTCTGGCGCTGCCGGACGTTCCCGTGCGCCAGGCGTTCCAGGGCGTAGAGCCCGGCCAGCCGCACCGGGGCCTTGTCCGACCCGAGCTGGTCCGCGGCTTTGGTGTACAGCTCGGTCACGTTCTTCTCGGTCGCGTCGAACTCGGTGTGCCACTGGCGGCGCAGGGCGAGGGTGACGGCGAAGATCCCGGTCGCACCCGCGCCGATCCCCAGTCCGGTCTTGATCGCTTCGACCTGGGCCGCGGCGACGTCCTGGGCGGCGGCGGCCTTCGTCAGCAGGAGGCTGGTCGCGCCCCACGTCACCGCGATCACCACCACCGCGGCGGCGACGATGAGCCACCACTTCACCATCGGGGTGGTCGTCGGCCGGGGTTTGGCCCGGAGCGTCAGCCGTGCCCCGGCGAGGAGGCACAACCCCGCCGCGGCGAACAACGCCACCGGGATCGAGTGTGCTCTCGTCCAGCGTCCCAGTGCCGGCCAGTCGACCCACTGCCACGCCACCGACGTCCCCAGCAGGAGCAGGAGCCCGCCGACCACCAGCACGCCGATCGCGTCGCGCCGGCCCGAGTCCGGCCACCTCTTCATGGCAGGTCAGTCGCGCGAGCGTCCCCCGCCGCTACCGAGGCCGGCCCGGACGCAGCCCCTGCCCCCACGGGCAGCGGATTCTGCCCCCGATGGCGTGCGCCCGCCTCTGGCCGCCCCCGGCGGGGGCGCCGACGGTTGAGGGACCGTGCCCCCGGGAGGTGCCCGTGACGTGGACCGTACCCGGACGATGGGCCCGCCGCGGTTTCCCGGTCACCGGCGCCGCCGGGCTGGTCCTCGCCCTTCCCCCGAGCCTGCTCCTGGCCCGCGCGACCGGCCTGCCCGTCGCCCTGGTGCCGGCCCTGGGCGCCGCCATGCTGCTCGCCTTCCTGGCCGTCGCGGCCGGGGCCGGGCTCGTCACCGGACGGACGCGGCTGGTCTGCCTGCACGGCGAGGCGGCGGCGTTCGCGGCCGCGGCCGGGCTGCTCCTCCTGCTGCACCGGCCGGTCCTGACGGGGCTCGGCGTGGCCGCCCCGGGCGTCGGGCTCTTCCTGGCCGCCGGGCGGATCGGCTGCCTGTCGGCGGGCTGCTGCCACGGCCGTCCGGCCCGGTGGGGCGTCCGGTACGGCGAGCGGCACGTGGCGGCCGGGCTGCCCGCCGAGTACGCCGGCGTGCCGCTGGTCCCGGTGGCCGCGGTCGAAGCGGTCGCGCTGGCCGCCGCGGCGGTGGTCGCGGCTCTGGTGACGGCGGGTGGCGGGCCGGGGTTCGGCTGGTACCTCGGGCTGCACCTGGCCGCCCGGTTCGGCCTGGAGTTCCTGCGCGGCGACGAGGCCCGGCCGGTGCTCGGCTGCCTGACCGAGGCTCAGTGGTCGGCCCTGGCCGGGACCGGGGTGCTGGTGTCGACCCCCGCCGCGCCGCCGCCCCGGGTGAGCGCCGTGCTCGTGGTGCTGCTGCTGGGCGGGGTCTGCGTCGCGGCCCGGCGGGCCGAAGCGACGCGGCTGTGCCACGACGGTCACCTGCGCCGCCTGGCCGGGCTGGTCCGGCGGGCCGGCGCGGCCCCCGGTGGCGCCGTGCTGATCGACGAAGACCGGGGCGTCCGGCTGTCGGCGTCCCACCGCCACTACGCCTTCTCCCGCCGCGGTGCGCCGCTGGGCCGGGCCGGCCTGGCCGCGCTCGGCCGGGTCGTCGCGGCGGCCGGACCGGCCGGGCACCCGCGGTGGCTGAGCTCGGCGAGCGGCGTGCACCACATGACGATCGGAGCGGGCCGATGACGGCACGGGAGCGGCGCCCGGCGCCGGACGGCGACGCGACGGCCGCCGCGCGCACCCCGGAACGCCGCGGTTCCTTGCCCGTGACCCTGCCGACCCACGGCGACGCGGGTTCCCGGGCCGCCCTCGTCTCGCAGCTGCAGCAGGCCGCGGGCAACGCCCGGGTCCAGCGGCTGCTGGCGAGCCGGGCGGCCGACGACGCGGGCGGGACCGGGGCCGGGTTGATCGTGCCGGACTCGGCGGCCGGCCTGGAGCCGGGGCAGATGCGACGCGGGCCGTTCCTGGCCGCGCTGCGCGGCGCGGCCGAGGAGGCGCTGGCCGGGGCCGATCCGGTCACCCAGGCCGACGCGCGTGCCCACTTCGCGGAAGTCTTCGGCGGCATCGAAACCCAGGACTGCCCCGGGCTGGAGCGCTCGCTGCGGGAGAACCTGCCCGGGGCGCAGATCACCGACGCCCACTCCTACGTGACGTCGGCGGCCGCGGCCGTGCGGGACCGGGTCGGCGGCTCCCCCGCACCGGCGCCGGGCGGGCTGATCGGCCGGCTGGTGTCGGCCGTCGGAAGCCTCGCCAGTGCCCTGTTCAAGGCCCGCGACGGCGCCGCAGGCGACCGTGACGTCCGGGTCGTGCGCGGCCGGCTCGGCGCCGGGCAGGCCCTCGACGGCGGGGTGCGGAGCGACCTGGAGTCCGCCTACGGGCGGGACTTCGGCGGGGCGCGGGTGCACACCGACGCCCGGGCCGGCGCGCTGGCCGAAGAGCTCGGCGCGCGGGCGTTCACGGTCGGCGAGGACATCGCGTTCGCCCCGGGCGAGTACCGGCCGGGCACCCTCGGCGGGGACGCGCTGATCGCGCACGAGCTGGCCCACGTCCAGCAGCAGCGGGATGGCGCCGGCGGAGAAGGCGTCGACGGGCTGGAAGAAGACGCCGACCGGGCCGCCGTCGGGGCCGTGGTGTCGCGCTGGTCGGGATCGGCTCAAGGGCTGAGTGACGGGCTGCTGCCCCGCTTGCGGGCGGGACTGCGGCTGCAGCGCTGCGCGGGCGCCCCGACCCGCCCGGCCGGGCCGCAGACCTCGGCCCAGCTCACCCCGGACCAATGGCGCGCGGCGGTCACCGCGGCCACGCACCTGCCGGCCGACCAGCGGGGCGCGGCCATGACCACGCTGGCCCAGCAGGCCCTCGGCGGGCTGGGCATCACCGTGCGCCAGGCCGGCACGGGCCACCCGAACCAGGTCCACCCGGACGACTACGCCGAGACGCCCACCCTCAACTTCGACCCCCGGCTCAACCTGAAGACCCGCTTCGGCCAGAGCGGCGGGGGCCGGCCGATCGGCGACAACGTGGGCTACAACTTCGTGGTCGGCGGCCAGCGGACGGGCATCCGGCGGTACGCGATCATCGGGCCCAGCTCGCTCAACCCCGACACCCCGTTGACCACCCAGCAGTACGCCCAGCACGAGCTGTCCCTCGTCGCGGCGACCCAGCCCGGTCCGGGGCAGGACGCCAACGCCCAAGAGCTGCGTCAGTGGACCGAGGACTTCCGCGGCTACTTCCACCAGTACGCCGCCCTGCCGATCCCCCAGCGGCCGCCCTGGGCCCCGCTGGCTGGCTACTACGAGCAGGCCGGCGCCGCCGACCGGCAGGCGGCCGTCCGGCGGCTCGTGGAGTACTACAACGGGCAGCCCGAGGCGGTCCAGCGGGCCATGCGCTCCTGGGCCCGGCGCCATCCCGGCACGCTCACCACCGACCTGACCGCCGCGCTGCCCACCGCCCCCTGAGCGGGAGTAACGACGCCGGTACTTCCGGCGACCACCAGTCATGGATCCCGTCACCCCGGGCTCGGCGAGAGACGCCGGCGGAACCACCCGCTGAGCCCCATGGCCGACTTCCAGCCGCGCGCCGACGGCAACGCCAGGCAGGTGAACATCGCCGGGGACAACTACGCCCCCATCGTCGTCGCCGGCCCGCTGCCGCTGCCCGCGACCACCCACCAGCTGCCTCCCGACATCCCGGACTTCACCGGGCGGGCCGGTCTCCTCGCCGAGCTCCAGCGGTTCCGGGACAAGCCGATCATCAACCTGTACGGCCCGCCGGGGGTCGGAAAATCGGCGTTGGCGGTCCACCTGGCGCACCGGATTTCGGGCCACCTCGAAACGGAACTGTATTTCGACTTCAGCGCGGCACCGGATCCCGAACCCCGCGCGGCGCTCGCCCAGTTCGTCGGCGCGCTCACGCCGGAGGAGTTCAACCCCTCCCACCCGGTCAACGAGCTCCAGGCCCGGTACCTGACCTCCACCCGGACCGGGCGGTGCCTGGTCCTGCTCGACAACGTCCGGGAAGCGGCTCAAGTACGCCCGCTGCTCCCCGGCAACCCGTCGTCGGTCGTCATCGTCACCAGCCGGGCGCAGCTGACCACCCTGGCCGGGGCCCACCCGCGGCGCGTGGAACTGCTCGACGAAGCGGAGTCGATCGCGCTCTTGGACACCGTCGCCGGAAGGCCGCCCGGCAGCGAACCGGCGGCCGCCGCCCTCGCCGCGCTGTGCGGCCGCCTGCCGCTGGCCATCCGGGTGGCCGGCGCCATCGCCAAGAAGCGGCCCTACCTCGGCTACGACCACCTGGCCGAATCCCTTCAGGACGAACGCACCCGGCTTTCGTCCCTCACCGAAGCCGACCTCGACGTCCGCAGCGCTTTCGAGCTCAGCTACCAGGCGCTGACCGCCCCGGCCCGGCTCGCGTTCCGGCGGGCCGCCCTCAGCCTCACCCCGGAGTTCTCCCTCGCCGACCTCGCCGCCCTGCTGGACGACGACCACACCGCCGTCGCGAAGGCCGCGTACGAACTGGCCGACGCCCAGCTCGCCGAGACGGCGGACGGCCGCTGGTTCCGCTACCACGACCTGATCGCCCTGTTCGCCCGCGAAAAAGCCAAGGCGGACAAGCCGAGCGACACGATCGACGCGACGGAACGCCTCGTCGGCCACCTCCTGGACGAATTCGTCACCGGCTACCGTGCGGCGGTCACTTCGACCCGCCGGCTGGCTCAGACGCGCTGGTTCGAAGGACTCGCCTTCAGCCAGGCCGCCGACTTTCCGGACGCGCCCTACGTGCCGCAACGCCTGTTCCGCGGCGACGTGCCCGCAACCTGGCAGGAGCAGCTTCGGTCCCGGGCCCGCGTGCTCGTGTTCGGCGATCCCGGCTCCGGGAAGACCATGCTGGCCGAGCGCATCTGCTTCGAGCTGGCGAAGGAGGACGCCGGCCGCCTGGCGCTCTCCGTCCCGATGCGGCACTACCGGGGCCAGGACGACCTGGTGGACCTGGTCACCGCCTCGGTCGGGCAGCGGTTCAACCTCCGCCTTCCCCGGCCGGTCCTCGAAGCCGTGTTCAGGCGGTACCGCACGGTCCTGGTCCTGGACAGCCTCGACGAACTGCCCCGCCCCGCTCGCTCCCGGGCCATCGCCGCCATCGAACGCTTCTGCGCGGACCACCCGTCGATCGCCGTGCTGGTGACCAGCCGGCCCGACGAGAAGCTGCGGCGGGACGGGATCGCGGAGTTCACGGAGTTCCGGATGGCACCGTTCACCGACGACGAAATCCGGGAGTTCTCGAAGGCGTGGCTCCGCGAGGCCGGGGCTCCCGGCCAGACCGTCTTCGAGCCGGCGGCGTCGCCACCCTGGGCCGCGAACCCCCTGCTGCTGAGCTGGGGCCTCACGCACTTCCTGCGCTTCGGCCGGATGTTCGAGAGCGAGCTGGACCTCCACGAGGCGACGTTCGACCTGACGATCGGCGCACGCGACGTCGGCCGTGGCATCACCCGGGCGAGCGTGCCGGGGTGGCAGCTGGCCAGATCGACGCTGTTCCTCGCCGCCTGGATGAAATCCGACCCGGACCGCACCGCCGGGGTGACGCGGAGCCGGCTCCTCGCCGCGTTGGGAACCGCGGCCGGAGGCTCCTCGCCGCCCGGGCTTCCGGACGAGCAGCTGGACGGAACCGTCACCGCGATCTACGAGTCCGGCGTGGCCCCCGACGGAGAGCCCTTGTACGCCGTCGTCCAGGACACCTTCGGCGAGTACCTCGCCGCCCGCTGGGTCTCCGAGGACGCCCGCGACGACGAAGACCTCGCCCGGCGGGTGGCCCGCATGATGGCCGTCGGCCGGTTCGACGAGGGCTGGCGGTACGTGCTCGAACTCGCCGAGCGGCGCGGGCGTCCCCGTGCGGACCTCCTGGTCCGGCTGCGCCGGGCCGCCGCCGAGCTCCCGGACCCCGTCGACCGCGCCCGCGTGGCCGGGATGGTGCGCTGAAGCCTTTCAGCCGCCGGACGCGGCCGCCCGCCCGGCGCGGCCGGCCAGTTCCGCGAACGCTTCCCGCAGCGCCGGCGGGCCGGCCACTTCGACTTCGCACCCGAACCGCAGCAGCCCGGCGGCCAGCGCGCCCCAGGACCAGGAGCCGGTCCGCAGCCGGGTCTTCCCCGGAGCGGCTTCCTCGGCGACGCCGTCGCCGGTGAACGGGGCGACTTCGCCGATCGGCAGGCCGAGGACCACCTCGCCGCGGCACGGCCACACGTCGGCGGTGTCGGAGCCCTTGAACCGGGCGGCGAGGAACGTCGCGACGTCGCCGCCCGGCACCTCCCGCGGGGTGAACCGCGGCCCGTTCGGCACGCGCAACGCCATCCGGTCGACGCGGTGGGTCCGCCAGTCCTCCCGGGCGGCGTCCCACCCGACCAGGTACCACCGGCCACCGCGGACCACCAGGTGGTGCGGCTGCACCCGGCGCGGCGGGCGGGGTGCGGCCTCCTCCGGGCGTGACGGCGAGTCGTAGTCGAACCGCACCTCTTCGGCGGCCCGGATGGCCAGGCTCAGCGCCAGCAGGACGTCGGTGCCGACCTGCGGGGCGCCCTCGGCCGCGGTGACCTCGAGCAGGTCGACGCGCTGCCGCAGCCGTGACGGCAGCACCTGGCGCACCGTGGCCAGCGCCCGAGCGGCGGCCTCCTCGATCCCCGCGCCGGCGCCGACGGCGATCCGCAGCGCCACCGCCAGCGCGACCGCCTGCTCCTCGTCGAACAGCAACGGCGGCAGCCGGCTCCCGGCTTCGAGCCGGTAGCCGCCTTCCGGGCCCTTGACCGCCCGCACGGGATAGCCGAGCTCACGCAGCCGGTCGACGTCGCGGCGCACCGTCCGTTCACTGACGCCCAGGCGGTCGGCCAGCAGCGCGCCCGGCCAGTCCCGGCGCACCTGGAGCAGGGACAGCAGCGACAGCAGACGACCCGAGGTCGCCGTCGAAGGAGAAACCGGCATGAATCCGATGGTGCCACGAGAAGCGGACGTTCCCTGACCGCTACCGCTGCGATCGTGGCTCTCGTCGCCGGATCCCCCGGCACCACCACCACTCGAGAAAGACTCCGAACCCATGTCGCTCACCGCTGTCGCCCACCTCAACTTCACCGGCCAGGCCCGCGCGGCCCTCGAGTTCTACCGGTCGGTCTTCGGCGGCCAGGCCACCGTCATCACCTACGGCGACTTCGGCGTGCCCGCCGAGCTGCCCGACGCGGGCAAGGTGGTCTTCGGCCAGGTCACCGCGGACAACGGCTTCAGCGTCATGGCCTACGACGTCCCCGGCGCCGACGGCCCCGCCGCCCCGGCCACGCCCACCACCCGCCGCGAGCACGGCACCACGATCACCGAGGAGCGGTTCTTCCTGTCGGTCCGCGGCGCCACCGTCGACGAGGTTTCCCCGGTGTGGAAGGGCCTCGCCGAAGGCGCGACCGTCATCGAAGAATTCGGCCCCGCCCGGTGGGCGCCCGCGTTCGGGATGCTCGTCGACCGCTTCGGCGTCACCTGGATCGTCGACGTCGCCGCCGAGTACCAGGGCTGATCGGGCGCGGCGGTGGTCTCGCCGGGCCACGGCTGCTCGACGGCCGAACCACCACGGCCGAGCTACCCGGCGAGGCACGCGACCCGCTCGGAGTCCAGTTCGGACAGACGGAAGCGCACCGCCCGCGAAGACGTCAAACGCCGCCGTGCCGGTGGTTGTCCGCGAAGGACCGTCCCTGGGCCGGCCCTTGGCGCGGCGCCGGCAGCGAGAGCAGGGCGGCGATCACCGACCGGGCGTCACCTCGGTAGGTCCAGACGGCCTCCTCGCCCGAACCGGCTCGCGTGCGGGCCGCCGACGCCTCGTGCTCGCCGTGGATCTCGATGCGGTCGCTGAACTCCGGCCACCCGTACGTGCCCACGAGGATCGCCAGCTCGCCCCGCCGGTCGTCGATGTACTGGAACCGGAAGCCGCGGGCGACGAGCACGTGCAGCCCCTTTTCGACGGTGGTCACCGGCGATCCCGCTCGTCCGGGGCCCGCCGGGCGGTCCCGGTGTCCCGGCCGGCCGGGGTGGCCGCGCGGGCCGGCGCGGCCGGTGCCGCCCGGACGCGCTCCTCCGGTGTCCCGCCGCCGCGGGCGCTCTCGACCCAGCGCACGGTCATGACCGCCGCCGCGGGCCGGTACCAGCGGTGTCGCGCAGACGGGACACGAGTCCTCCACTCTCCTCCGGTGCAGCGGTCCAGCGTTCCCCACCGGCGCGGCCGGGCGGATTCCCGCCGGACGGGAGTTTCGGCCGGAGTTTTCCGCGCGGTTTCCGGTGCTGTGGCGGCAAGCGGGGATGCGCTACGGTGATCGACCGTCGGCGGTGGGGTGGATCACCTATTCGGTCTCGGAGCGGCGTCATGGGAACCAGCGGATCGAAGCCCGGCAGCAAGCCGGAGCGGGAACGGCTCCGGCACCGGCTGCTCGCCGGCGGCAGCAGCCCGGCCCGGATCGCGGCCGAGATGGCCGGCCGCTGGCGGTTCAACCCGCGGCAGGCCTGGCGGTACACCCACGGCCTGTCCCAGACGGCGGTCGCCGCGCGCTGCAACGACCTGCTCGGCGACGGCCGTGCCCCGATGACCGGCAAGCGGATCAGCGAATACGAGGCGTGGCCGCAGCGGGGCGTCCGCCCCACCGTGTACGTCCTCGCCCTGCTCGCCCGGGTCTACGGCACCGTCCCGCGCGCCCTGCTCGGCGAGGACGAGCTGCCGCTGCTGCCCGAGTCGGAGCGGCTCGTGCTCGACCAGCTCCCGCCGGCCGAGCCCGACGCCGCTCCCCCGGCCCCCGGCACCGGCCGGCTCAGCGCCGCCGCGGTCCGCGCCGCCGCCCACGCGTCCGGGGCGCACGCCGAACGCGCCGAGGTCACCGAGGTCGGCGCGATCACGCTCGAGCAGCTCGACCACGACGTCGTCCAGCTCGCGCGCACCTCCATCCTCACCCAGCCCGCCGAGATCTTCGGCGAGCTCGTCCGCGTCCGCGACCGCGTGTTCCGGCTGCTGCAGCGGCACGCCCACCCGGCCCAGCAGTCGCACCTCTACCTGCTCGCCGGCCAGACCTGCGGGCTGCTGGCGAACGCGAGCATGGAGCTGGGGTGCTACGGCGCCGCGGCCGAACAGTCGCGCGCCGCCTGGGTCTACGCCGAGATCATCGGCCACAGTGGACTCAAGGCGTGGCTGCGGGGCACCCAGGCGCTCATCGCGTTCTGGTCGGGAAACCCGCGGGAGGCGGCCCACCTGGCGAAGGCCGGCCGCGAACACCTGCGGCACGGCACCGGCTTCGTGCGGCTGTGCAACATCGAGAGCCGCGCCTGGGCCCACCTCGGCGACGTCCGCGAGACCCGGAAGGTGATCGGCATGGGCCACCACGCGCGCGAGCACGTCACCGAGCCCGACGAGCTGCACGACCTCGTCGGCGGCGAATTCGGGTTCGACGAGGCCCGGCAGTCCTTCTGCAACGCGGGCGCCTGGGTGCAGGTGGGCAAGCCGGTGCTGGCGATCGAAGCCGCCGAACGCGCACTGGGGCTGTACGCGACGGAGGCCGAACGCAACCGCCGCTACGGCGGCGAGGCGTCCACCCGGCTGGAAATGACCGACGGCCACCTGGCGAACCGGGAGCTGGACGCCGCCGACGTGGCCCTCGAGCCGGTGATCGGCACGTCCGCCACCGCCGGTGTCGCCCACCTGGCCGCGCGCCTGTCCGACATCTGCGCGACGCTGGACACCCCGCCCTACCGGAACTCCCGGGAAGCCCGGGAGCTCGCCGAACGGATCCGCGCCCACCCGGCGCTGTCCGCCGGGCGGTGAAGCCGGGTGTCCGCCTACATTGGACGGCATGACATCGACCGCCGAGAAGGCCACGCTCCTGCAACAGCTGCACGCCGCTCCCGAGCTGCTGCTCGTCGTCAACGTCTGGGACGCCATCACCGCCAAGGTCGTCGCCGAGACCCCCGGCACGCGGGCCCTCGCCACGCCGAGCCACGGCATCGCCGCCTCGCGGGGCTACCCGGACGGCGAGAAGATCCCGCGCGACGAAATGATCGCCGAGGTCGCCCTGATCGTGCGGAGCGCCGGTGACCTGCCGGTCACCGCGGACCTCGAAGCCGGCTACGGGGATCCGGGCGGCACGGTGGCCAGGGCGATCGAGGTCGGCGCCGTCGGTGCCAACCTCGAAGACCAGATGAAGCCGCTGGGCGAAGCGGTGAAGGCCGTCGAAGCCGCCGTCGCGGCCGCGCAGTCGGCCGGTGTCGACTTCGTCCTCAACGCCCGCACGGACGCCTTCCTCAAGACCGACCCCGAGACCGCGCTGACCGAGGCCATCACCCGCGGCCGCGCCTACCTCGACGCCGGCGCGTCCAACTTCTTCGTGCCGGGCAAGCTGGACGAGGACCAGGTCGCCCGGCTCGTCGGCGAGCTCGGCGAGCGCAAGGTCAACCTCATCGGCATCCCCGGCTCGATCCCCCTGTCCCGCGCCCAGGAACTCGGCGTTTCGCGCGTCTCCTACGGCCCGTGGAGCCAGAACGTCGCACTGACGGCCCTGGCCAAACTGGCCGAAGACGTCTACGCCGGCGGCGGGCTGCCCGCCGACACCCGCAAGCTCAACTGAACCCGGCAAACGCCGGTGGGGCCGCCCGGCAGCGGCCCCACCGGCGGCGCGCCTCACACCAGGGACGCGGTCAGCCCGCCGTCGAGGACGTAGTGGCTGCCGGTCACCCAGCTCGCCCGGTCGGACGCCAGGAACGCCGTCACCTCCGCGATGTCCTGCGGAGTGCCGAGCCTGCCCTGCTTGGCCGCGACGAGGTCGCCGAACGGGACCTGCGTCGCCGCTTCGAAGTCCGGGACCAGGCGCTCGACCATCGCCGTGTCCGCGAAGCCCGGGCAGACCGCGTTGACCCGGACGCCCGTCGGCCGCATCTCGACCGCCGCGACCCGGGTGAGCTGGATGACCGCGGCCTTCGTCGCGCAGTACGACCCGAGCAGCGGGCTGCCGCCGATGCCCGCGATCGAGGCGATGTTGACGATGTTCCCCTTCGACTCCACCAGGTGCGGGATCGCCGCCTTCATCGTCACGAAGGTGCCGCGCACGTTGACCGCGAAGATCTTGTCGAAGCTCTCCGTGGGCTGCTGCAGCAGCGGCGACGACACCTCGATGCCGGCGTTGTTGACCAGGACGTCGAGGCCGCCGAGGAGGTCGACCGCCTGCTGGATCGCCGTCTGGACCTGGGTTTCGTCGGTGACGTCGCAGTTGGCGACGCCGGCCGCGCCGATCTCGTCGGCCGCCTGCTTGGCCGAGAGGGAGTCGAGGTCGCTCACGACGACCCGGGCCCCGCGTTCGGTGAACAGCGCCGCGATCGCCTTGCCGATGCCGGCTCCGGAGCCGGTGACGAAGACGCGCTTTCCTTCGAGTTCGGACATGCTGGTCCCTTTCACATCGCTTCGATCTTGGGAAGGATTTCTTCCTTGAGCCGCTTCATGTCGTCGAGTGTCTTGGCCACCGGGACGTCCTGGAAGGGCGGCCACAGGAACGGCATCGTCAACCCGGCTTCGCGGTAGCGCTTGAGCTGGTCGGTGATCTGCGCCTGCGAGCCCACGAGCAGGTTGGTGCCCTTGCCCAGCGGGCTCTGGTCCATGTCCTGGTCGGTGATGACGAACCAGATCATGCTGGCGATCTCGAGGTCGCCGACCGAGCGCGGGGTGTCGAGGGCTTCGAGCTCGCGCTGGATCTCGGCGCGCCAGCGCTTGATGTCCTCGGGCGAGTCCTGGATGCCGATCCAGCCGGACAGCCCGTACTTGGCGATGCGGGCGGCCGAGCGCTTCGCGTCCTTGAGGCCGCTGAAGAAGATCGGCGGGTGCGGCTGCTGCACCGGCTTCGCGCCGAACCCGCTGCGCTGGAAGTCGGCGAACTCGCCGTGGTACTCGAACACGTCGTTGGTCCAGATGCCCTGCATGATCTCCAGGGTTTCCCGAACGTGCTTGTGCCGCTTGGGAAAGATGTGCGACGCGCTCGCGGCGGCGAACTCCTCGGGCATCCAGCCGGAGCCGACGGCCACGTTGAGCCGGCCGCCGGAGAGGTGGTCGATGGTGGCCAGCTCCGCGGCCAGGACGCCGGGCGCGCGGTAGGGCGTGTCGATGATGCTCATCCCGATCCGCACCTTCGACGTCTTCGCCGCCAGCCACGGGATGAGCGGCATGCCCTGCAGGAACTCGCCCCGCGAGCTGACCGGCAGGCCCTTGGGGAACCCTTCGATCATGCCGAAGGCGTACTGCATCTCCTGGGTGTCCGACGTCTCCGGGACGATGATCCGGTCGAGCGTCCAGACGGAGTCGAAGTCGAGGTCCTCGGCCAGCGCGGTGAGGTCCCCGAGTTCCCGCACGGTCACCTTGTCCCGGAAGTTCGGCAGGTAGAGCGCGAGTTTCATGTGTTCTCCTTCAGCGGGTGGCGAGGGTCGTGCGGATGTCGGCCTTGAGGACCTTGCCGACGGTCGAGCGGGGCAGGTCGGGCCAGACTTCGATCTGCTTGGGCGCCTTGACGCTGCCGATGCGGTCCTTGACGAACGCGATCAGCTCGCCGGTGTCCAGTTCGGCGCCGGGCCGGAGCTGGACGACGGCGGTGACGCGCTCGCCCCACTTGTCGTCGGGCAGGCCGACCACGGCGCAGTCGCGGACCGCGTCGTGGGCCAGCACCGCCTGTTCGACCTCGGCGGAGTAGACGTTGAACCCGCCGGTGATGACCATGTCCTTGGCGCGGTCGACGATGTGGAGGAAGCCCTCCTCGTCCAGGAAACCGATGTCGCCGGTGTGGTGCCAGCCGTGCGCGGAGGCTTCCGCGGTGGCTTCGGGGTTGCGGTAGTAGCCGGCCATGACCAGCGAGCCGCGCACGCAGATCTCGCCGCGTTCGCCCTGCGGCACGGTGTTTCCGTCGCCGTCCAGGATCGCCACGGTGACCAGCGGCGACGGCCGCCCGGCCGATGACAGCCGTCCGGTGTGGACGGTCCCGTCCGGCCGCCGGTGCTCCGACGGCGACATCGTCGAGATCATCATCGGCGCCTCGGACTGCCCGAAGAGCTGGGCCATCGGCCCGATCCGGTCGAGGGCTTCGGCCAGCCGGGCCGTCGACATCGGCGCCGCGCCGTACCAGAAGCACTGCAGTGACGAGAGGTCCGTGCGGTCCAGGGATTCGTGGCCGAGCACCAGGTAGATCAGCGTCGGCGGCAGGAACGTGTGGGTGACGCGGTGGCGCTCGATCAGCTCCAGGAACCGGCCGACGTCGGGCTTCGGCATGATCACGACCTCGCCGCCGCGGGCGAGCACCGGGAAGCAGAGGACGCCGGCGGCGTGGGTCAGCGGGGCCAGGGCCAGGTAGACCGGGCGGCCCTCGAAGGGGTAGCTCATCAGCGTGATCGCCGACATCACTTCGAGGTTGCGGCCGGTGAGCATGACACCTTTGGGGCGCCCGGTGGTGCCGCCGGTGCCGACCAGAGCGACGATGTCGCCGGGTGGCGAGGCCTCGACGGTGGGGTCCGCGCGGGCGGCGTCGAGCCAGGCCTCGAAACCGGGCGCGAAGTCGTCGCCGTCGCTTTCGCCGAGGCGGACGAGGGTCGTCAACTTCGGCAGCCGCGGGGCGATCTTGCGGACCAGGTCTTCGAAGGCGGGCTGGAAGATCAGCGTGGTGCAGTCGAAGAGGTCGAGGAGCTCGGCGTTCTCGCCGGCGGCGTTGCGCGGGTTGATCGGGCACCACACCGCACCCGCCCGGGAAATGCCGAAGACGCAGGTGAACGCGGTGGGGTCGTTGGCCGAAAGGATGCCGACCTTGTCGCCCGGGGCGACACCGGAGCGCCGCAACGCGCGGGCGACGGCCTCGGCGAGCTCGACGACCTCGGCGTAGGACCGGGACACCCCGTCGAGGGTCAAGCAGGGCGCCCCGGGGTCCAGGGAGGCGCCTTTCTCCAGGTAGAAGAACAGAGACATCGTCGTCCCTCCCGACTTCGCCGGCGGCTGGTGAAGACCATGACCGCCATTTGGACGAATGTCAAGATTTTCTTGGACGATTGGTCAGAAAACTGCCGGATGGTATCTTCGGACCCGTGACCAGCGCAGCCGCCGTGAGGCGCCGGACCCCAGCCGACAAGTTCGAGGACCGCCGCCGGGAACTGGCCGACGCGGCGCTCCTGGCGCTGGCCGACCTCGGCTACGCCCGCACGAGCCTGCGCACGATCGCGGAGCACACGAAGTTCTCCCACGGGCTGCTGCACTACTACTTCGCCGACAAGGTCGAGCTGATCACCTACTGCGTGCGGCGCTACAAGGCCGCCTGCGTGCAGCGGTACGAGGGCGGCGTCGGCGAGGCGGGCTCCCCGGCCGAGCTCGCGGCCGCCTGCGCGGACGGCCTCGCCACCGCGCTCGGCGAGGCGCCCCTCATGCACCGCATGTGGTACGACCTGCGCACGCAGTCTCTCTTCGAGCCGGCGTTCCGCGAAGACGTCGCCGAGATCGACGACAGCCTGCGGGACATGATCTGGCGCAACGTGAGCGCGTACGCCGAGCTCGCGGAGAGCCACCCGACCTGCTCGGCGGCCGACGCGTACGCGTTGTTCGACGGGCTGTTCCAGCAGGCCCTGCTGCGCCACCTCGCCGGCGAGGAAGCGGCGCTCGACGAACTGCGGCGCGGGGTGCGCGAGCTGTTCCCCCGCTTGGTCGCCTGAGCGGCTACCCCTCGCCGGTGACGACGATGGTGATGAAGCCGTTCCTGGGCACCGGCTCACTCGCCGAGTACGTCACCGTCTCGGCGGCTACGGCGTGGCCGCCCGCCCGCCGGAGCTGACGTGCGCGAAGCCGGGGCGCCCGGGCCGGCGTGGTGATCGACAGTGACGACACTGCCGTCTCCGGGGTGCCCACTGCGCCGGCCGTGGAGTTTTCGCGCCACCACCGGGATTTCGCGCACACGGACCGTGATCAGGACGGCCGCGGCGCTCGCGCGGACGTGGCCGTCCGTGCCGATGCACGCCCATCCGCAGACGTCATCGGAACGGACGCAACCGTTGAAGGGCAACAAAAGTTCGTTCATCCGTCAGGTGACGGATGTCTGCGGCACGCGTAGCACGAAACATTGTTCTACGGAGTAGAACGCTCCGGCCTCGACTTCGAGGAGGAGCGATGTCCCGTGCCACCACCACCGTCTCCACTCTGGTCATCTTCGTTCTCGCACTGAACCTCCGGCCCGCCGTCACCAGCCTGGGCGCGGCGCTGCCGGACATCTCCGTCGCCGGCGGTCTCGTCGCCGCGGTGCTCGTCGCCCTGCCGCTGTGGGCCATCGGCCTGGGCGGCTGGGCGACACCGTGGCTGTGCAGCCGCGTGGGAACACACCGGACCGTCACCGTGGCCCTCATCGGGCTGGTGCTGTCGCTGGCCGGGCGGGTCCTGGGTGGCTCGGTGGAACTCCTGGTCGGGACGGCGCTGGCGTGCCTGTCCATCGCTGTCCTCGGCACCATGTTGCCGCTGCTGGCCCAGGGTTCGGCCGCCTTCACGTTCGGGCTCGGCGTCGGCAGCACGGCGGGCGCGCTGGTCACGCCGACGGCGGTCATGTCGTCGTCGTGGCGGGTCGCGCTCGGTGTGTGGGCGGGCACCGCGCTGCTGGCCCAGCAGGTGTGGCAGCGCACCCCGGGCGAGTTCGTGTCACCGCGGACCGCACCGGGCGCGGTGCGGGCCTCGGCACTGACCATCCACTTCGGACTGATCTCGACGGTGACGTTCCTGGTCATGGGGTGGCTGCCCGGGATCCTGCGCAGCGCCGGTGTGCCGTCGACGACGGCCGGGGCGTGCCTCGCGGTGTCGATGGCCATGGGATTGCCGATGATGTGGCTGGTGCCGGGCTGGACCCGACGCTGGCGCAACCAGACCCTGCTCGTCGTCGTCCTGGCCACGCCCAACGTGATCGGGGTGACCGGGCTGCTCCTGGCACCGGCGGCCGCGCCCTGGCTGTGGGCCGTGGCGACCGGCACGGGCATGGGCGCGCTCGCCTTCGCCCTGACCACCATTTCATTGCGCAGCAAGGACAGTTCGGTGTCATTGTCCGCGGTGGTCCAGGGCGTGGGGTACGTCATCGCCGGCTTCGGGGTGCTGGTCTGCGGCTGGCTGCACACGGGCACGGGTACCTGGCGGACGCCGTTGATGCTGGTCCTGGCCGTCCTGCTCGGCCAGATGGTCAGCGGGCACATCGCGGTGTTCCGCCGGAGCCCGGCACCGGCTCCGGCGCCGGCCCCGGCACCGACCGAGGCACCGGCACCTGCGCCGGCGCCCACCCCGCCGGTCGCCGTGCATCCCCAGGACGACGCCCCGGAGGTGGCAGCCTGACCCGCCGTCCCGCGCGTACCGCCCCAAGGCGGCCTTGGTTGCGTCCAGCGCACCGAAGGCCGCCTTGGGTGCGTCACACGCACCGAAGGCCACACTGGGGCGCTTGGCCCGCTCCGGTGGCGGCCGGTTCAGCCGGAGGCGGATTGGTGGCGGGCTGCTTCCCGCGCGATGTCGATGCGCGAATGCACCCCCAGCTTGGTCAGGATGTGCGAGACGTGCGTGCCGACCGTGCGCGGGGACAGGTAGAGGCGGGCCGCGATCTGCGGGTTCGACAGGCCTTCGACCACCAGCGCGGCGATCCGGCCCTCGGTCGGGGTGAGGCTGTCCCAGCCGTGCGTGGCCTGGCGGTGCTTCACCTTCGGGCCGCGGCGGATGCCCAAAGCCCGAAACAGGGCGCGCAGCCTCGCCACGTCCCACTGCGCGTCCAGCTCCGCGTAGAGGTCGATGGCGTGGATGAAGGCGGCTCGCGCCGAACCTTTGTCTTCGATGCGGGCCTCGGCGAAGGCGATCGCGGCCGCTTCCAGGGCTTTGGCCCGGGACAGCGGCCGGCCCGCGTCGGCGTAGCCGTCGGCGGCTCGCAGCAACATCGTCCCGTCCCGCTCGAGCAGGCCACGGCAGTACAGCGCCAGCGCACGGCGGTGCGGCACGGCGGACTCGGCGGCGATCCCGCGCGCCCTGGCCTCGATCTCCGTCGCGGTCCGCACGTCGCCGAGCGCCATCGCCAGCCGGGCGGCGTCGCCCAGCCGCTCCTCCCCCGCGTCTTCGCCGGCCGGCACCGCGGTCAGCACGGCGAGCGCCCGCTCCGGCGCGCCCGCGTGCTCGAAGGCGAGACTGCGGGCCCGGACCAGCGATTCGACGACCTCGTCGCCGGCGCGTTCGGAGTGACGCGCGGCGACGTCGAGGTGGTGCTGAGCCGCGGCCGTTTCGTCGCGGTGGAGGTGGATGATCGCGGCGACGCCGTGGTCGCAGCACACCACCCCCGGGTCCTTCTGGTCGTCCGGCACGACGTCCACCTCGGCCAGCGCGTCGTCCCACCGGCCGGCCCCCAGCATCAGCTGCCCGATCGCGCTCTGCACCTGGGTCAGCCGCGCCTCGCTGCCGGTGCGCTCGGCCAGCTCGCGCGCCTGCCCGGCGGCGGTGAGCGCGTCGGCGTACCGATCGAGCGCGCCGTAGGTGACCGACTGGTTGATCCGCAGCAGCAGGGTCAGCTCGATCAACGTCGGATCGCCCCGCACGACGGCGATCGCGCGCTCGAACAACGGCAGCGCGGCCGCCCATTCGCCGCGCGCCATCGCGCCCTGGCTCAGCACGTGCAGCGCCCACCCGGTGGCCCAGCGGTCCTCGTCCGAGCCGAGCTCGGCCAGCGCCGCGGAAGCGGCCCGGCCCGCGGAGTCGACCTCGCCCCGGAAGCGGCGGATCCGCGCGATGAGCACCAGCAGCCTCGCCCGGTGCCGCGCCTCGAGCCCCGGCTGGTTCAGCGCCTCGTTGAGCGCGGGCAGCGATTCGGCGGCCCGGCCGTCCGTCCCGCGGCTCTGGACGATCGTCGTGTGCAGGTCGACGCGCACGTCCGGGTCGCGGACGCGATCCAAGGCGCGGCAGGCGATCCGCTCGGCCTGGGCCACGTTGCCCACCCGGTAGTAGGCGTCGGCCAGCCGGCAGGCCAGCGCGCCGGTGACCGCGTCGTCGAGCGGCGCGTCCCGCACCGCCCGTCTCAGCAGCGCGACGGCCACCACGGGCGCCTGGCCGATCAGCGGCATGGCCACCTTCAGCAGCCACCGCACGGCCCAGTCCGGGACCGGCATCCGAGTGTCCGTTGTGGACACCATGGGCAGCAGCTGTCGCGCCACCCGCTCGACCGGGGCGCTCGCCTCGGCCAGCGCCCAGGCGGCGGACTGGTGCCAGGCGACCCGGACCGCCGTCGGCATTTCGTCGTACAACGCCGTGCGGATCAACGGGTGCCGGAACTCCAGGTCGTCGCCCGCCGCCACCAGCACACCCGCGGCACGGGCCTCGTCGAGGGCGGGCAGCAGCTCGGCGAGCGAGGAGTTCGTCACGGTCATCAGGTCCGCCACCGAGAAGCCGACGCCGAGCAGCGCCGCCGTCCGCAGCACTTCCCGGGCCGGCTCGGTGAGGAAGCCCAGCCGGTCCGCGATCGCCTCCGGCAGGGAGTCCGGGGTGGCCGCACCGGTCAGCTCCGCGATGCCCGCGGGATCGACCTCCAGGCACGAACTCCTGGTCAGCGCGTCGAGGAGTTCGGTGAGGTACAAGGGATTCCCGGCCGCGCCGGCGGCCAGCTCCTCGAGCCGGGCGCCCGGCTTGCCGCCGGCCAGCGCGGCCACCAGTTCGAGCACCGCCGGTTCCGCGAGCCTGCCCAGCCGCAGCCGCTCGGCCGGCCGGACGATCCGGAAGAGCGACCGCAGGTCGTCGCGGCGCGGCACCGGCCGCAGCACGCCGATGAGCAGCAGCGGGAGCTGGCGGACCGAACGGGCGAGCCGGCTCCACACCGCCACCGTCGTGCTGTCGGCCCACTGCAGCTCGTCGACGACCAGCACGGCCGGGCCGTCCTGGCAGAGCTGGTCGACCAGCGCGATCAGCTGTTCGGCGGCCGCGGCGGCGAGGTCGGCGCCCTTGCCCGCGACCGCTCCGCCGCCCAGCAGCTGGGAAACGGCGTCACGACGGGGATCCCGCGTGACCGGCGTGATTTCCAGGGCGTCCAGGAGCGGCAGCAGCGGCAGGGCCTGGCCGAGCTCGTCGCCGGCGCCCCAGAACACCTGGCAGCCCGCGTCGGTGGCGGCCGCGCAGGCGGACCGGACCAGCGCCGACTTGCCGATCCCGGGTTCGCCGTCGACCAGCACGGCGCGGCCGCGGCCCGCGGCGACGTCACGGATCCAAGCGACCAGCCGGGACAGCTCGCTGTCCCGGCCGACGAGCAGCTCGGTACCCTCCGTAAGCGGTCGCACACCGGGGATTTTAGAAGTAAAACCCGTTATCCAACAAGAGGTCCGGTTGGCCACCGCGGAACGGCTGCCGGCCGTCCGCCGTTCCCGGCGCGGAAACCTCCCATTCGGCAACCGCGCCGATTCGTGATCCGGCCGTGATTTCCGCACCCCGCACCGGCGGATCTTCGGCCGCTCGCCGGCGCGTCCGGGCCCGCACCGCGGATCCGGACAAGCGCCGGGTCCGGCCCTCCCGTGCGAGACGAATGCGTTGCGACACAGGCGGGTCGGCGCCGCATCCACGGCTGTGAGCGCTCCCGGCCGCGACTACTCTCGGTCAACTAGGCGGGGAACCCGGCCGAGTTCGGTGCCCCACGGCCATTGCCTGCCTTAGCAGACAACGCGGCGAATACCGGGGTTGCGGTTTCATTTCCGGGAAGCAACTACGCCCGGTTCGCCCTCCTGGATATGGCGGCCGATCCGTTGCTTTCCGCCCCGCCGGGTGCCCTCCGGCCACGTTTTTCGCACTCCGCCGACGCCTTCGTCGACCCTCGCACCGGGTGACGCGGCGCCCGGCGGCGGCGCAAGATCATCGATCTAGTATTCGTGCGGCCATTCTGGTGAAATACCGGATCCGACGCCATCACGCATTGTCAAGGGCTGCCGGGGGTCCCTACAGTGGCCCGCCTGACGCCGGGGAGTGAATCACGGACCTTCCTTGGAGCCGGTACCTCAACCGTCATCTCCTTCGAGGAGCAGACCTTGTTCGGAATAGTCAGGCGCAGTGCCCGTGTTCGTGCCGCGCTCGTGCTCGCGGTCGTCACGGTCGTAACCGGTTGCGGCGCCCTCGGCGCCACCGGCTCGGGCAGATCGTCGAGCGGCGGGCTCGAGAAGCCGACGCTGAAGGTTTCGATCCTGCCCACCACCGACCTGGCCCCGTTTTGGCTGGCCCAGGACGAAGGTTACTTCCAGGCCGAGGGCCTCACCGTCGAGTCCGTCATCGCCGCCAGCGGCCAGGCCTCGCTGACGAAGTCGATCTCGGGCGACGTCGACATCGCGTTCTCGACCTACCCGCCGTTCTTCACCGCCCGCAGCACCGGCGCCGCCGACATGCAGCTGGTCGCCGACGCGACTTCGGTCAACGCGAAGTCCAACGCGATCGTCACGGTCCCGAATTCGCCGGTGAAAACAATCACCGACCTGGCCACCGCGAAGATCGCCATCACGGCCAAGAACACCGCGTCCGATCTGCTCACCCGTTCGATCATGCAGGACCACAACGTCGATTTCAGCAAGGTGAAATGGGAGCTGATCGCGCTGCCCAACATTGCCGCGGCGCTGCAGCAGGGCCAGGCCGACGCCGCGTACCTGCCGGAGCCGTACATCACGCAGGCCGCCAAGACGGCCGGCGCGATCCCGGTGATCGACATCAACTCCGGGGCGACGCAGGACTTCCCGCTCACCGGCTACGGCGCGACGCGGAAGTGGGTGAAGGAGAACCCGAAGACGCTGGCCGCGTTCCAGCGGGCCATGCAGAAGGCCACCCACGACGCCCTGTTCGACCGCGCCAAGGTCGAGCCGCTGCTGGTCCGGTTCGCCAAGATCGACGAGGACACCGCCAAGCTGCTGACCCTGCCGGGCTACGGTTCGGTGCTGGATTCCCGTCGCCTGCAACGGGTTCCGGACCTGCTGCTGCAGCTCGGCGCCATCCCGTCGCCGATCGACGTGAACTCGATGATCGGCCCCCAGGCGGGCAGATGAGCGGGTGCGGGTGCTAGCCGAGGCTTTCGTAGGGATCGGCCGGTGCCGCGACGGGCCGGGCCTGGCCGACGTCGACGAACGGGATGGTGCCGCCGTTGACCGGGTCCGTGGCCCGCTCGGCGGTGTACCCGCCGGTGACCTCCAGCCACGAATCGGGTGGCAGCACCGGCGGGACCCGGCCGGTCAGGCCCACCTTCACCGGCTGGGCGTCGGCCGCGCAGCAGTTCAGGAGCATGCGGACCAGGTACGGCGTGCCGCTGTGGTCGAAGGCCACGAACCCGGTGATCGTCACGGTCCGGCCGGCCAGCGAGCGGCCGTGGTCGTAGACCGCGCGGTCCGCGTAGTCGATCACCGTCAGGCGGACGGGGTTGCCGTCCGGGAGCGGGGTGAGGATCCGTGGTGCCGTCACCGCCGTGCCGGCGCGCATCGCGCTGTAGGAGCCCAACGCCGGTGGCGCGGCGAGGACCAGCGCGAACACCGGCAGCACCAGCAGCCACGAAACGCGGGGCGCCGGCGACCCGCCCGGGCGCCGCCGCGCGTACCAGGCGGTCGCGGCGGCCGCGGCCACCAGCACCACGCCCGCGGCCAGCACCAGCGGTTGCAGGCCGGCCTTGACGTACCGCAGGTACAGCCCGGTGAGGCCGGCGTGCAGCAGCACGCCGCCGACCAGGAACAGCAGGATCGCCTGCACGGTCCGGTTCACAGCAGCACCGCCCCGGTCAGCACCGCGGCCGCCATGGCCACCACGAACGTCACCGGTGCGAACCGCAGCGCGAACCCGCGGCCGAACGTGGCGGCCTGCATGCCGAACAGCTTGAGGTCGATCATCGGGCCGACGACCAGGAACGCCAGCCGCGCCGTGGCCGAGAACTGCGTCAGCGACGAAGCGACGAACGCGTCGGCCTCCGAACAGATCGACAGCAGCACCGCGAGGACCGACAGCGCCAGCACCGCCACGACCGCGTGGCCGGCCGCGGCGTGCAGCCAGGCGGCGGGCACCACGGCCTTGAGGGTCGCGGCGGCCATCGCGCCGCCGACGAGGAACCCGCCCGCGTGCAGCACGTCGTGCCGCACCGAGCCCCAGAACACCGCCCCCCTGGTTCCGCCGTCACCGTGGTCGTGCGCGCGGGGCCGCAACCAGTCCGGCCGGCCGAGCCGCTGCCACAGCCAACCCATCGCGCACGACGCCGCGAGGCTCGCGGCGAACCGGGCGACGACCATCCGCGGCTGGCCGGGGAACGCCACCGCGGTCGCCGTCAGCACCACCGGGTTGATCGCCGGTGCCGACAGCAGGAACGCCACCGCGGCCGAAGGGGCCACGCCGCCGCGCACCAGCGCGCCGGCCACCGGCACCGACGCGCATTCGCAGCCGGGCAGGACCGCGCCGGCCAGCCCGGCGGCGGGCACCGCCAGCGACGGCCGTTTCGGCAGCACGCGCGTGAAGAACGACGGCGGCACGAAGACCGCGAGCCCGGCCGAAAGCAGGACGCCGAGGACGAGGAACGGCAGCGCCTGGACGACCACCGCCACGAACACCGTCATCCAGCTCTGCATGACCGGGGTGGCCAACAGGCGCCGAACCGGGCCCTGCGCCAGGAATCCGGCCAACAGGACCAACGTCAGGACGAGGACGGGATCGACGTTCCAGCCCGGTTGTTCCTCCCACGCCCGGCGGCGCCGGCTTTCCTCGATGGCAGTCACCTGGCGATCTCCCGACTTCCGCTCCACACCCGTTCGTCTATACGGGCCGCGGGGCCGCCCGGTTCACCGCCCCGAAACCCTTGCCGCGGCTAGGATCACCCGAGCCGGGGAGCGGCCGGGGACGAACAGGACACAATGGACGATGAGCTGGCGGCGGCGATCGCCGCCGCGGACGCCGGTGACCTCGGCACGGCCCGGGACACCGCCCGGCGAGTGGCCGAGGCACGGATGCGGCTGCTGGGGCGGGCCCACCCGGACGCGTTGTGGGCCCGGCACGCCTGGGCCGTCTGGACCGGGCAGGCCGGCGCGCCGCGGGAGGCCCGGGACGCCCTCGCCGAGCTGCTGGTCGACCTCGACCGGGTGCACGGACCGGACAGCCGGTCGACGCTCACCGCGCGCCACCAGCTGGCCCGCTGGACGGGCGAAGCCGGGCAAGCCGCCGAAGCGCTGCAGCTGTGCACCACCCTGCTCCCGGACCAGCTCGCCGCCCTCGGTCCGGACGACGAAGACACGCTGATCACCCGTTTCAGCATCGCCCACTGGACCGGCGTCACCGGCGACCGGGCCGGGGCGATCGCGTTGTACTCGGCGCTGCTGGCCGACCAGGAACGCGTTTCCGGGCCGGATCACCCCGACGTCCTCGCGGTCCGCCGCGAGCTGGTGCACCTGGCCGGCGAGACCGGCGACCACCGCACGGCGCTCACGATCGGCGCAACCCTGCTGGACGACCAGATCCGGCTGGTCGGCGAAGACCACCCGAGCACGCTGGTGCTCCGGCACAACCTCGCCTCCTGCACCGCCGCCGAAGACGCCGCACGAGGCCGCGACCTGCTGGCCCAGGTCGTCGCCGCCCGGACGCGGGTGCTCGGTCCGCAGTCGCCCGACACCCTGCTCACCCGCAGTGTGCACGCCTATTGGAGCGGGGTGGCCGACGGGCCCGGAGCGGCGCTCGCGCTCTACGAGGGTCTCGTTCCGGACGCCGCGACCGCGCTCGGCGCCGGACACCCGCTCACCCTCGAATGCCGCCACGACCACCTCGTCGCGCTGGCCGGCACCGGGGAAGCAGGCCCCGCGCTGGCCAAGGCGGCCCGGCTGGCCGAAGATTCGACGCGCTTCCTCGGCGCGGACCACACCGGCACCGTGAAGGCGAGGCTGCTCACGGTGAAGTTCGCGGCGCAGGCGGGCGACCTTCCGTTCGCCATCGACCTCGCCTACCTCCTCCTGCGCGACCTGGCCGCGAACCCGCACTCCGGTGCCGTCCAGGCCTTGCCGGTCCGGCACGAGCTGGCCGGCCTGCTGGGCCGCACCGGCCGGGCGGCCGACGCCCGCGACGTCTACACCCGGCTCCTGCACGACTGGCGGCAGGTGCACGGCGACGACCACCCGAACATCGCCGTGCTCGAACACAACATCGCCTACTGGGCCGGGCGGGCAGGCGGCCGCTGACGGTGGGTCAGCCGGCCAGCTTCCTCAGCACCGCGCCGGAAACCGGGGCGGGCAGTGCCCGCAGCAGGCGGACCAGCGCGGACGCCGGCCACGGGAAAGCCGCGTCGGCGGGTTCCCGCCGCAGGGCCCGGACCACGTGCCGGGCCGCCCGTTCTTCGCTGATCATGAAGGGTTTCGGCAGCCCGTCGGCGCGGACGCGCGCGGTGGCCACGAAGCCGGGGTACAGCGAGGTGAAGCGGATGCCCTCCGGCGCCAGCTCGACCCGGGCCGCGTCGATCAGGGTGCGCACCGCGGCTTTCGCGGCCGAGTACGGCCCTTGACGCGGGAGGCCCAGCCAGCCCGCCAGTGAGTTCGTCTGGGCGATCAGGCCGCCGCCCTGCCGGCGCAGCTGCGCGATGAGCGGCACGAGGTAGTTCACGGTGACGTCGTAGTTCAGCGCCATCACCCGGGCGACGTCCTCGACCCCGGCCTCGGCCATGGACATGTCCGGCCCTTGGCCCACGTTGAGCAGCGCGACGTCCACCGCGCCGAACTCCGCCACCACCCGCCGCACCACCGCGGCCGCGGCCTCGGGGTCGAGCGCGTCGGCCACGAGGTCGAGGCAGGCGCTCCCCGCCGCGCGGACGTCGGCGGCCACGGCCGCGAGCTCCGCTGCCCGCCGGGCCACCACGGCCACCCGGTTGCCGTGGCCGGCGAGGTCGCGGGCCACCTGGGCGCCGATCCCCGAAGACGCCCCGACGATCAGGATCGTCCGGTTCGCCAGCGTCGCCATCCCGCCTCCTCCCGTGCTCGGTCGCGCCGAGCCTACGCATCCCTGGACCGCCGGAAAACCTGAACGTGACTTTGTTTCATGTTTAGCCTACGCTGAGCCGATGACTCCGGAGACCGGGCTCCTGCGGGCCGAGCGGCAGGCCGTGGTCGCGGCTTGCCACGACCTCGCCGCGGCCGGGCTGCTGATCGGCACCGCCGGCAACGTGAGCGTGCGCGCCGGCGAGCACGTGGCGGTGACCGCGACCGGCGTCGTGCTCGGGAAGGCCACTCCGGACCAGGTCACCGTGGTCGACCTCGACGGCACCGTGGTCGCCGGAGACCTCATGCCGACGTCGGAACTCGAGCTGCACCTCGGGATCTACCGCCGCTGGAGCGCCGGGGCGGTCGTGCACACGCACTCGCCGCAGGCGACCGCGGTGTCCCTGGTCCTCGACGAGCTCCCGTGCGTGCACTACCAGCAGCTCCTGCTGGGCGGGGCGGTGCGGGTCGCGCCGTTCGCCGTCTTCGGCAGCGACGAGCTGGCCGAGCACGTGTGGACCGCGCTCGAAGGCAAGTCGGCGGCGCTGCTGGCCAACCACGGCGCGGTGGTGCACGGCCCGGGGCTCCAGGCAGCGGTGGACAACGCCCTGCTGCTCGAGTGGGCCTGCGAGCTCTACCGGAACGCCGCGGCCATCGGCACCCCCCGGGCCCTGGACGCCGCCCAGCAGACCGCGGTGATCGAAGCCGCCCTGCGGCGCGGTTACGGCAGCACCCGACGGATCGAGGAGGATCTGTGACGCAAACGGTGATCACACTCGGCGCGCACGTGTTCGACGTGCAGGTCCGGCCGGTCGAGGCCATCCCGGACGGGCAAGGCGCGGCCCTGGTCGAGCAGATCCGCTTCGGCCCGGCCGGCACCGCCGCCGGCACCGCGCTGACCCTGGCCAAGCTCGGCGCGGCCGTGCGCACCGCCGGCGCGATCGGCACCGACCCCATCGGCGACCTGCTGCTGGCCATGCTGGCCGGGCACGGCATCGACACGTCGCTGGTGGTCCGCCGCGCGGGCGTGCAGACTTCGGCGTCGGTGCTGCCCATCCGCCCGGATGGCAGCCGTCCCGCCTTCCACGTCCCCGGCGCCAACCTCACCTACGGGCCGGACGACATCGCGCAAGCCGACCTCGCCCGTGCCACCCACCTGCACCTCGGCGCCCCCGAGCTGATGGGCGGGGAAAACGCCGCGAAGATCCTCTCCGCCGCCCGCGCGGCCGGCGTGGTCACTTCGGCCGACCTGCTCGCCCCCGGCGACCCCGGCGTCCTGGCCTGGATCGCGCCCGCGCTGTCCCGGCTCGACTACCTGCTGCCCAACGAACAGCAGGTCCTCGGGCTCACCGGCGCCGAGACGCTCGAAGACGGCGCTCGCGCGTTGCTCGCCCACGGCGTCGGCTGCGTCGCCGTCACCCGGGACGCCCGCGGCGCGCTGGTGATCACGGCGGACGAGGTGGTCGCCGTCCCCGCCTTCGCGGTCGACGTCGTCGACACCACCGGCTGCGGCGACGCCTTCTCCGCCGGATTCCTCCGCGGCGTCGGCCTCGGCCGTTCCCCGCGGGACGCGGCCGTGCTCGGCTCCGCCGCCGCGGCCCTGGTCGCCCAGGGGCTGGGCAGCGACCACGGCGAGTTCGACCTCGCCGCCGCCGACGCCTTCGCCGCGGCCACGCCGTCGCTGGAGACCACCGATGCGCCGCACTGACGTCGTCGTGGTCGGGGCGGGCCTGGCGGGCCTCACCACCGCCCGCGCGCTGACGGCCGCAGGCCGGGACGTCGTCGTCCTGGAAGCCCGCGACCGGGTCGGCGGCCGCACGGTGAACCACGACCTCGGCGACGGCAGGGTGGTGGAGGCGGGCGGGCAGTTCGTCGGCCCCACGCAGGACCACGTCCTCGCGCTGGCCAAGCAGGTCGGCGTCGGCACCTTCCCCGCCTACGACCGGGGCGACGCGGTCTACGTCAGCGGCACGCGGACCCGCCGGTACGGCGGCGACATCCCGCCGGACCTGCTCGCGCTGCCCGACCTCGGCGTGGCGATGCGCCGGATCGACCAGCTCGTCGGCGAAATCCCGCTCGACGCACCCTGGCGGGCCCCCAAGGCCCGGCAGTGGGACGGCATGACGTTCGAAGGCTGGATCCGCCGCACCACGGCGGGTTCCGGCGCCCTCGACCTGGTCAACGTGCTCCTCGGTTCGGCCTACGGCGGCTCGGCGGCCGACGCGTCGCTGCTCTACAGCCTTTGGTACGTCGCCGCTTTCGGCAACGAAGTCACGCCCGGCACGCTCCAGCGCGGCTTCGCGGTGGCCGGCGGCGCGCAGGAAAGCCGGTTCGCCGGCGGCTCCCAGCTGATCTCCACGCGGGTCGCCGAGGAGCTCGACGGCCGCGTCGTGCTGGGTGCCCCGGTGCGCGCGATCGAGCAGGACGGCTCCGAAGTCATCGTGAAGTCCGATGTGGACACCTGGCGCGCCCGGCACGTCGTGGTCGCCGTCCCGCCCGTGCTGGCCACGCGGATCGACTGGCGGCCGCTGCTGCCGCCGCAGCAGGACGCGCTGTTCTCCCGGATGACCTTCGGGGCGCTCATGAAGTGCGAAGCCGTTTACCCCGAACCGTTCTGGCGCGCGGACGGGCTCAGCGGCCAGGGCGTGTTCCGGCGCGGCTCGACGATCTGCTCGATGTTCGACAACACCCCGCCCGACGGCGGCCCCGGTGTCCTCATGGGATTCCTCGGCGGGCCCCAGTGGCACGCCTGGGCAGCCCGGCCGCCCCGGGAACGGCGCGCCGCCGTCCTCCGGGCCTTCGCCACCGTCGCCGGGAAGGACGCCCTGCGGCCCGTCGACTACTTCGAGCAGGACTGGACCGGCGAGGAGTGGACGCGCGGCGGACCCACCTCCGTCGTCGGCCCCGGCGTCCTCACCGGGCTCGGGCACTGGCGCGACCGGCCGTTCGGCCGGGTGCACTGGGCCGGCGCCGAGCACGCGGACCACTGGAACGGCTACATGGACGGCGCGGTCCGCTCCGGCGAAACCGCCGCCCGCGCCGTCCTCGCCCACGGGTAGAGGGGACGAAGGTGCGCGACTACACCGTTTCCGAGCAGGCGATCATCCCCCACCCGGTGCGGCGCGTGTGGGAGGTGATCGCCGCGACCCACCGCTACGCCGAGTGGGTCCCGACCGTCCTCGAGGTGACCGACCACCACGGCACCGCCGAGATCGGCGGGACCTACCGCGAGCGCAACAGGTCCCTCGGCCCGCTGACCACGCGGTCCGTTTGGACGGTCCGTGAGATCCAGCCGCCGGCCCGCCGCGTGGACACGGGTGTCGGCTTCGCGCCGCTGCAGGACCTGACCAACGTGTTCGAGTTCGAGCCGATCACCCGCGGCGACGGCAGCGAAAGCACGCTCATGACCTACGCCGTCCACTACCGCCTCGGCCTCGGTCCGCTCGGGCCGCTGGTCCACCGCGTCGTCGCCGCGGGGCTCCGCACCGACCTGACCCGGGCGATGGACAACCTCGCCGACGTCGTCCTCGCCGAAGGGGTGCGCCCCTAGCGTCCTCGAAGCGCACCTGCCGCCCGTCAGCGGGCCGTGGTCCGGCGGGTCAGCACCTCGTGGACCGGGCGGCGGCCGGTCATCCGGGCCGGGTCGGCGGCGAACCGCCAGGGCTGGTGTTGTGCGGCGACGGCGCGCGCACGGCCACGGGTCCCGGCCGGCGAGGACCGAAAACCCTACAGCAGCTTCCACGCCTGGGTGAGCGCGTCGCGCAGGATCTCCTCCATCTCGTCGAACTGCGCCTGGTCGCACACCAGCGGCGGCGACAGCTGCACCACCGGCTCGGCGCGATCGTCGGCCCGGCAGTACAACCCGCCCTCGAACAGCGCCTCGGACAGGAAGCCCCGCAGGACGCGCTCCGACTCCTCGGCCGAGAACGTCTCCTTGGTCGCCTTGTCCTTCACCAGCTCGATCCCGTAGAAGAACCCCGCGCCCCGGACGTCCCCGACGATCGGCAGGTCCGTCAACCGGTCGAGGGTGGACCGGAAGGCGTCCTCCCGCCGCAGCACGTGGCCGTAGAGGTCCTCCCGCTCCATCAGGTCGAGGTTCGCCAGCGCCACCGCGCACGACACCGGGTGCCCGCCGTAGGTGGAGCCGTGCATGAAGGTCGTCGCGCCCCGGGTGAACGGCTCCATCAGCCGCTCCGAAGCCAGCACCGCGCCCAGTGGCGCGTACCCGGACGTCAGCCCCTTCGCGGTGGTGATGATGTCCGGCTGGTAGCCGTACCGCTTGGCCGCGAAGTCGTGGCCCACCCGGCCGAACGCGCAGATCACCTCGTCGGACACCAGCAGGACGTCGTGCCGGTCGCAGATTTCGCGGACCCGCGCGAAGTACCCCGGCGGCGGGACGAAACACCCGCCCGTGTTCTGCACCGGCTCCAGGAACACCGCGGCGACGGTGTCCGCCCCCTCGAACTCGATCGCCTGCTCGATCTGGTCGGCGGCCCAGCGGCCGTAGGCCTCGTAGTCGTCGGCGTGCTCGGGCGCGCGGTAGAAATTCGTGTTCGGCACGCGCAGGGTGCTCGGCACGAGCGGCTCGAAGTCCGCCTTCGCGCCCGGGATGCCGGTGATCGACAGCGCGCCCTGCGACGTCCCGTGGTAGGCCAGCGCGCGGCTGACCACCTTGTGCTTGCCGGGTTTCCCGGTCAGCTTGAAGTACTGCTTGGCCAGCTTCCACGCCGTCTCGACCGACTCTCCCCCGCTCACGGTGAAGAACACGCGGTTCAGGTCGCCGGGTGAGGCGTCGGCCAGCCGCGAGGCCAGCTCGATCGCCGCCGGGTGCGCGTGCCCCCACAGCGGGAAGTACGCGAGCTGCTTGGTCTGCCGCGCCGCGGCCTCGGCGAGTTCCTCGCGGCCGTGGCCGACCTGCACGGCGAACAGCCCGGCGAGCCCGTCCAGGTAGCGCCGGCCGCGGGCGTCCCAGATGTAGGGCCCTTCGCCGCGCACGATCACCGGGACGTCGGTCTCGTCGAAGGCGGAGTGCCGGGTGAAGTGCATCCACAGGTTGCGGCGGGCGGCCTGGGCCTGGTCGGCGGTAGTGGTCATACCCCGGTTATCGCACGCGCCAGCCGTCCAGCGCAAGCGATTCAGTCGTCCAGACGAACTTGGACGACTAATTCATGATCCCTTTTCGGCTTCAACCTTCGGATTTAGTCGTCACGGTCAGCGAGTGCCCCACTGGTAGGTCTGCTTCCGCAGCTTGAGGTAGACCATCACCTCCGCGTGCCGGACGCCGGGGAGGGCGCGGATCCGCGTCGAGATCAGCTGGAGCAGCGCCTCGTCGTCGGCGCAGACGGCCTCGCACAGCAGGTCGTAGCGCCCGGCGCAGAGGATGACGTAGGCGATCTCGTCCAGTTCGGCCAGTGCGTCGCCGACCGGTTCCAGCGGTCCGTCGACCGTGATCGCGATCATCGCCTGCCGGAACAGCCCGACCTGCAAGGGATCCGAGACGGCGACGATCTGGATGACGCCGGAGTCGGACAGCCGCTGCACCCGCTGCCGGACCGCCGCCTCGGACAGGCCGACGGCCTTGCCGATCGTCGCGTACGCGCGCCGCCCGTCCTCCTGCAGCTGCGCGATGATCTGCCGCGAGATGTCGTCGAGCACCGGCGGGGCGGGCCGTCCGGTCGGGTCCTGGCTGCTCACGCCCCGGATCATCCCCGACGCGGGCAACGCCAGGCAAACCCGCCACGCCCGTGACGTTGAGTGACCGAATCCGAATGACCCAGCCGGCTCAGACAACGATTTCGGTCGTCAAAGGCGCGTTGACAACACCGAATCGGTGCTGTTCCATCCGTCGCACCCTGCTCCCGGCCGGAGGGAACGCCCGTGCCCCGCACTCCCGCCCCGCCCCACGTCGCCACCACCGCCACCGCCGCGACGCCCCGCACGCTCAGCCGGTCCATCGGCGTCGGCGGCGGCACGCTGCTGACGCTCAGCTGCGTGACGCCGGCGTCGTCGCTGTTCGTCCTCGTCCCCGGGCTGTTCGCCGACCTCGGCACCGGCACCGCGCTCGCCATCGCCCTGGCGGTGCTGCTCTGCGTCGGGATCGCCTTCTGCTACTCCGAACTCGGCACGCTGGTGCCGAGCGCCGGCGGCGAGTACGCCATGGTGACGACGGTGGCGAACCGGTTCGCCGGCTGGCTGACGTTCATGCTGTCGTTCGTCGTCATCCTCGTGGTGCCGCCGATCATCGCGATCGGCGTCGCCGACTACCTCGCCCCCGTCCTCGACGTCAGCCCGGCGGTGGCCGGCGCGCTCGTCATGCTCGCCGGCACCGTGATGGGACTGCTTAACCTGCGCTCCAACGCCTGGATCACCGGGATCTTCCTGGTCATCGAGATCGTCGCGATCTTCGTGGTGTCCCTGCTCGGCTTCACCCACACCACGCAGAGCCCGGCCGTGCTGGTCAAGCCGGAACTCGGCACGAGCGGGATCGGGCTGATCGCCGTCGTCACCGGGCTCGCCGTCGCGTTGTTCGTGACCCAGGGCTTCAGCACGGCCGTCTACCTGGCCGAGGAGATGCGGGAGCCGCGGCGGACCGTGGCGCGGACGGTGTTCTGGACGCTCGGCATCAGCGCCGTCGTCCTCCTCGTCCCGGTCGTGGCGATCACGCTGGCCGTGCCGGACACCGCCGCGCTCGCCGGCGTCGACCTGACGGCGCTGGTCACCGGCTGGAGCGGCAGCGCCGTCGGGGTGGCGATCAGCCTGTGCATCGCGGCGGCGATCGTGAACGCCGTGATCGTCATGGTCATCCAGAACTCGCGCGTGCTCTACGCCTCGGCGCGCGACCAGGCGTGGCCGGCCCCGGTGAACCGCGCGATGAGCGTGGTGAGCGAGCGGTTCGGCGCGCCCTGGGTCGCGACGCTCGTGGTCGGGCTGTCCGAGGCCGTCCTCTGCTTCGTGCCGGTGGACACGCTGAGCGGCGTCACCGGGGTCGCCGTCGTCGCGCTCTACCTGAGCGTCGCGGCCGCCGCGCTCGGCGCGCGCCGGGCGGCGCACCGGAAGCCGCACGTGTGGCGGATGCCGGCCTGGCCGGTCGTGCCGGTGCTCGCCGTCGCGGCGCTCGCCTACGTCCTGGTCGAGCAGAAGGCGCTCGACCTCGGCATCACCGCCGGGGTGCTGGTGGTGTCGGCGCTGTACTGGTGGGGGTACCTGCGCCGGCGTCCCGAGCGGTGGGTGGTCGCGGTGCCGCAGGAATAGCCGTCCGTCGATCGGGGTAATCCACTCGCGCTCAACCTTCGGGGCCGTTCACCCGTACTGATCCCCGGCAGGGCTTTCGGCGAGGGGATGACGGATGCGCGGGACCGGAGCGGTGTCACTGCTGGCCGCGGTGCTGGTCACCGCGGCCTGCTCGGCACCGCGCGCCACGACGCCGAGCCCGATCGCCGAGCCGGTGCCGCCGACCACCACGCCTCCGGCCACGGCCACTCCCACGACCACTCCCCCGCCCGCGCCGCCGTGCGCGGTCCCGACGGGCGCCTGCGTGAGCCTGGCGCAGCGGCTGGCCTGGCTGCTGCGGGACGGCCAGGTGGTGCGCGGCCCGGTCCCGGCCGGGTTCGGGCCGCCCGACCAGGCGACACCCGCCGGGTCGTTCCACGTCGTGTGGAAGGACCGCGAGCACCGCAGCAGCGAGTACGGCACCGACATGCCCAACTCGGTGTTCTTCGCCGCCGGCGGCATCGCCTTCCACGCCGGACCGCTCGACGCGCCCTCGCACGGCTGCGTCCACCTGAGCGATGCCGATTCGGCGGCGTTCTTCGACGGGCTGAACGTCGGGGACGCGGTGCAGGTCTTGTAGGCTCCTTCCCCGTTGGACACTGACACCGTCGTTTCCCGGCTGCGCGCCGCGGGCTGCGTGTTCGCCGAGGACGAGGCCGATCTCCTCGTCGCCGCCGCCACGACCCCCGCGGAACTCGGCGCGCTCGTCGAACGCCGCGTCGCCGGGCTGCCGCTGGAACACCTGCTGGGCTGGGCGGAGTTTCACGGCCTGCGCGTCACCGTGCGGCCCGGGGTGTTCGTGCCGCGGCACCGCACCGGGTACCTGGTCGACGTCGCCGTCTCGCTCGCGCCGCCGGATCCGGTGGTGGTCGACCTGTGCTGCGGCTCCGGGGCGCTGGGGGCCGCGTTCGCCGCGGCGCTCCGGCCGCGTGAGCTGCACGCCGCCGACGTCGAGCCCGCCGCGGTCGAGTGCGCGCGGCTGAACCTCCCGGACGCCGCCGTGCACCAGGGCGACCTTTACGACGCGCTGCCGCCGTCCCTGCGCGGCCGGGTCTCGGTGCTCCTGGCGAACGTGCCGTACGTGCCTTCGGACGCGGTCGCGACGATGCCGCCGGAAGCGCGTCTGCACGAGCCGCTGGTGGCGCTCGACGGCGGCGCGGACGGCCTCGACCTCGCCCGCCGGGTCGCCGCGGGCGCGCCGGACTGGCTGTCCCCGGGCGGGACCCTGCTGATCGAATCGAGCGAGCGGCAGGCGCCGGTGCTCGCGGAAATCCTTGCCGCGGCGGGGTTGTCGCCGCGCGTGCACTCCTGCGACGAGCTGGGCGCGACGGTCGTGACCGGAACCGCGAAAATGTGACCTCACGTTCCGGCGGCCCCGGACGTCTACCTGGTGTGATCGTGAAACCGTTCGAGCAAGTCGTCACCGAGCACGGGCCAATGGTCCTCCGGGTCTGCCGGGCCCTGCTCGGGCAGGCCGACGCCGAAGACGCCTGGTCGGAAACCTTCCTGGCGGCGTTGAAGGCGTACCCGGAGCTGCCCGCGGACGCGAACGTCCAAGCGTGGCTGGTCACGATCGCGCACCGCAAGGCCGTCGATGTCACCCGGGCGCAGGCCCGGCGTCCGGTCCCGGTCGGCGAGGTCCCGGACCGGCCGGGCCGCGCGGACGCGTGGAACGGCGACCTGTGGGACGCGCTGGCGAGGCTGCCGGACAAGCAGCGCCTCGCCGTCGCCTACCACTACCTCGGCGGGCTGCCGTACCGCGAAATCGCCGAGATCACCGGAGGCACCGCCGAAGCGGCCCGCCGCGCGGCCGCCGACGGCGTCAAGGCGCTGCGGGCGGGCTATCCCCTGGAAGGAGCGCACTCATGATCGACATGTTCCGGTTCTCCGGCGACGAATTCCTGCTCGACTCGCGCGTGATGCACGAGCGGCTCGTCGCCGACGCTTCCCGCCAGGGCTTGCTCGACGTCGCCTACCACACGGTCGACTCCCCGGTCGGCCCGCTCCTGCTGGCGGCGACCGAGCAGGGGCTGGTGAAGGTGGCCTTCGACCGCCAGGGCCACGACGCCGTGCTGGCCGACCTGGCGGCGGCGATCAGCCCGCGCATCCTGCGCGCCCCCGGCCGCCTCGAGGCGGTGGCCCGCCAGCTCGACGAGTACTTCGAGGGCGAGCGGCACACGTTCGACGTCCCGCTGGACCTCCGCCTGGCGCGGGGCTTCCGCCGAGCGGTACTGGATCACCTGCGGGAGATCGCCTACGGCAACACGGAAAGCTACGCCCAGGTGGCAGCGGCGGCCGGCAGCCCCAAGGCGGTCCGCGCAGTCGGGACGGCGTGCGCACTCAACCCGCTGCCGGTGGTGCTGCCGTGCCACCGCGTGGTCCGCTCCGACGGCTCGTACGGCCAGTACGCCGGCGGCGAAGAAGCCAAGCGGGTCCTGCTGACGATGGAGGCGGCGTGACCACGTTCGAAGACCGCGTCGCCACGGCCGACTGGGCCGCGGTGGCCGCGGAGGTCGACGACTACGGCTGCGCGCTCCTGCCGCAGTTGCTGACCCCGGCCGAGTGCGCGCGGCTGGCGGCGCTGTGGGACGAGCCGTCGCACTTCCGGGCGACAGTGAACCTGCGCCGGCACCGTTTCGGGGACAACGGCGACTATCGCTATTTCGCGTCCCCCTTTCCCGAACCGGTGGAGCGCCTGCGGCAAGCGCTCTACCCGCGGCTGCTGCCGATCGCGCAGGACTGGTCCGCCCGGCTCGGCCGGGAGGCCGAGTGGCCGTCCACATTGGACGAGTGGCTGGCCGTGTGCCATGCCGCGGGGCAGCCGCGGCCGACACCGATCCTGCTGCGCTACGAGACGGGCGGCTGGAACGCCCTGCACCGCGATCTCTACGGCGAAAAGGTGTTCCCGCTGCAGGTGGTGATCAACCTCAACGACCCGGGCACCGACCACACGGGCGGTGAGTTCCTCCTGGTGGAGCAGCGGCCACGCGCGCAGTCCCGCGCCACGGCAACGCTCATCCCGCAGGGCCACGGCCTGGTGTTCACCACCCGGGACAGGCCGGTCCGCTCGGCCCGCGGCTGGTCGGCGGCCCCGGTCCGCCACGGCGTGTCGGTGGTTCGCTCGGGCCGCCGCCACAGCCTCGGCCTCGTGTTCCACGACGCGGCATGACTTCGCTCGAGCTCGAAGCGCTGCTGGGCCTGCTCGGCCGAGCGCGCCACATCGTGATCGGCACGGACTCCGCGTCCCGGCCGGACGCGGCGCGGATCGCCGAGGAGTGGGGCGGCCCGGTGCTGGCCACGGTGACCTGGCCCGAGACGGCGGCGTCGTGGCTGCGCCAGGCCCGTCGCTTCGCGGCACCGGAGCCGGACGCGTGGGTCGTCAGCGCAACCCCGGCGGGCTGGGCGGGCATGGCCCGGCGGCTGCTGCTCTCGACGTCCTGGAGTCCACATCGGACGTTCGCCACCTCCGCGCCGGCCGGCGACCCGGTTCCCGGCCTGCGCGGCGTCCACCCGGACGGCACAACCTGGGAGACCCCATGAAGCACGCGGTACTGGATTCCCCGATCGGCCCCCTGACCGTGGTCGGCGACGACGACGTCGTGACCGGCCTGTACTTCCCGAACCACTGGACCCGCCCGGACCGCACGACGTTCGGCGACCGCGAAGACACGGCGTTCCCCGAGGCGGCCCGGCAGCTGAAGGAGTACTTCGCCGGCCAACGCACCGCGTTCGACGTCCCGATGCGCGCCACCGGCCCCGATTTCGACCGCGCGGTGTGGACGGAGATCGCGTCGATCCCGTACGGAGCAACGGCAACGTACGGCGACCTCGCGCGCGCTTTGAAGGCGTTGCCCCACGAGGTCGGCGTGGCGGTGGGCCGCAACCCGCTGAGCATCCTGGTGGCCTGCCACCGCGTGGTCGGCAAGGGCGGAAAGCTGACCGGCTACGCCGGCGGGATCCAGCGCAAGGAATTCCTCCTGAACTTGGAGCGCCCACCGGCTTCGACGCTCTGGTGATCACACGCCGAGCAGCAGGCCGGCCCCCAGCCCGGTCATGGTCACGGCGATCACGACGTCGAGCACACGCCACGCCATCGGTTTGGCGAACACCCCGGCCAGCCGTCGCGCGCCGAACCCGAGCGCACTGAACCAGACGGCACTGGCCACCCCGGCCCCCAGCCCGAACAGCCACCGCCCCTCCCCATGAGCCACGGCGACGGAACCGAGCAGCAGAACGGTGTCGAGGTAGACGTGCGGGTTGAGCCAGGTAAAGGCAAAACAGGCAAGAACGGCCTTCCGCAGCGACGTCCGTTCCTCACCAACGGTCATACCCGAGGGCCGCAACGCCCGCCGCGCGGCCAGCACCCCATACCCGAGCAGGAACAGCCCACCCCCCACGGCAACAACCCCGACAGCACCCGGCCACCGTCCCAGCACGGCCCCAACCCCACTGACCCCCAGCGCAATAAGCACCAGATCCGACACGGCACAGATGACCACCAGCGGCGCAACGACACCGCCACGCAGACCTTGCTGGAGCAGGAAGGCATTCTGAGAGCCGATGGCAACGATCAGCGACAAACCGGTCCCGAAGCCGGCCAAGAGAAGAGGCAGCACGCCGTCACCGTATGACCGGCCGACGCGTTACTCCAGCTAAAGATTCTTAAGCAACATTAGCGATCATGATGATGGCTCACCCCCACCGTTGTCGGGCACCCGCTTTTCCCCGGCGATCACGCGTGCAGTATGCATTTCGGGTGACCCGGCTAACCTATCGCGACGCAGTCAAGATCCTCGGGCCCGGCAACAACGCACTGGTCAGCGCCCTGGACAAGATCTTCGGTGGGCTGCTGCTGGCCGCGACCCCCGTCGCGTCCGGTCTCCTCTCGATCTTAGACGCCAAGAGCGAGCTGACCAAGGTCGCAAACGACCTCGTGACCAGAGGCGTCGACAAGCGGCAGAAGCTGACCCAGTTCGACCGGATCCAGCGCCTGCACGCGGCTCGCGGTGTGCTGGTCGTGACCTCGTACTTCGAGGCGCTGGCGAAGGCGGACCTGCCGTTCTTGTTCAACGGCGCCGCAATTTCCCGCAAGGACGCGACCGGTCTCGCCTTCGACGATTTCACGGCGAAGTCTCTGGCTGACGTGACCCGCATCGTGTTGAACACAGATCTGCCGGTGCTCGGCATCCACGCCGCCAGCGCGGAGGCGCGGTACCAATTGGCTGCGTACTACGACCAGCTCGGTCAAAGCTTCCTCGCGTTCCTTTCCCAGCAGCCGCTGTGGAACACACTCGACGCCTTCACTCAGAGCAAAATAGGTTCGTCGTTGTCGGCGGCGACACAGTCTGCCGTCGAGCAGTTCGAATCCTCGATGCAACGACTCGCCACCGACTGCCCCGAGTTCGCGATCTGGCTGACCCTGTCGAATCAACGCGCCACGCGCAACCGCGTTGAGAACGTCTACGACGCGGTCCGGCAGCTGCTCGACCGAGCCGAGCCGATCGACCGGGTCCCGCCCGTCATGCAGGGCTTGATCCGAGCCAACCGAGCGGTCTTGAAGCGCAAGGTTCTCAAACCCGAGGAATTGCCCGACGGCCTCGACGCACCGACCGTCGAGCGCGCCTACATCGATCCGCATTTCCGGATGACCGAAGTAAACACCCAAACTCCGGTGAACGACGAAGACTACTGGAGCGGAATCGACTTCCGTGAAAATTTCGGCGAATTCCTGCTCGGCTATCTGTCGACCCCGTGGGCTCTGGTGAATCCGCTGGTCGTGCTCGGTCATCCGGGCGCCGGAAAGTCACTACTCACCGAGGTGCAAGCGGCACAGTTGCCCGCACCGGACTTCGTGCCGGTCCGGGTACCACTGCGCGACGTCGCTGCCGACGTGAACATCCACGAGCAGATCGAACAGGCGATCCGGCTGGCCACGCACGAGACGGTGTCCTGGCCGGACTTCGCCAGGGCCGCCGGCGACTCGGTCCTGGTCGTCCTCGTCGACGGCTTCGACGAGCTGATCCAAGCGACGGGCGTGAGCAAGTCCGACTACCTGTTGCGGGTGAAAGCCTTCCAGGAGGTGGAGCAAACCCAGGGACGGCACGTCGCCGTCATCGTGACCAGCCGGGTCACCGTGGCCGACCGCATGCGGATCCCCGGAAACACGATCGCGGTCCGACTGGAACCGTTCGAGATCGACCAGATCGAGCAGTGGGTCGGTGTCTGGAACCGCGTCAACGACGGGTACCTGTCCGGACAGGGCCGCGACCACCTGAGCCTCGAAATCATCGAGGCTTACCTCGAACTGGCTTCCCAGCCCCTCCTGTTGCTGATGCTTGCCATTTACGACGCGGAAAGCGGCGCCCTCAGCACAGAACGCGAGGAACTGAGCGAGGCCGAGCTCTACGAACGCTTGCTGATCAGGTTTGCCCACCGTGAGGTGACGAAGACGGACAGCACGTTGACCGGTGACGACCCCGAGGTCGAACGGGAACTGCTGACCCTCTCCGTGGTGGCCTTCGGCATGTTCAACCGGGGCGCCCAATGGATCACCGACAGCCAGCTCGCCGAAGACCTCACGGCACTGGGGATCACGTCCGGAAGCCAGCCCGGAGTCACTTCAGGTCATCAACGACTGGCTGGGTCGGCCAAGGACGCCCTAGGCCGGTTCTTCTTCGTCCACCGCGCCCGGACCAGCATCGACGGCACCGACGTGGGCTCGTACGAGTTCCTGCACGCCACCTTCGGCGAGTACCTGGTGGTACGCCAGACCTGGCGACGCCTGCTGGACATGGTCGAGCGCACCCGGTTCGAACGCACGCGCCGCTTTCCGACGACCTCCCGCATCGACGACGCCGTTCTCCGAGCACTCCTGTCCCATTCGCTCCTGTCGGTCCGGACCACGACGATGAACTTCCTCTCGGATTTCGTCACCAGGACGACGGTGGGTGAGCACGCCGAGATGCGCGCGGCTCTCTTGGCGGCCTTCCACGCGCTGCACCTGCCGCCCGTTGATTTGTTCTACGACGACTACCGGCCGGCAGCCGGGACGCCCACGGCGCGGCTGGCCACCTACAGCGCCAACCTGCTTCTCCTGCTCATGACCGTCGGTTCGAACGTCACCTCGGCAGAGCTGTTTCCCGACAGCACGGACAACGTCGAAGCATGGCGGCAGCACATGACTCTCCTGCGCTCCCAGCTGAAGCCAGGAGAATGGTCCAGTCTCACGCAGCTGTTCGTCGCGTCCCGGCTCGGCCGCCACCCCGAACGCTCGGTCAAGTTGAACCACCGCGGCACCGAAATTCTCGAAGAGGACTACTCCGAACTGTCGTGGGCGTACGGCGCAGAGCCGACAGTCAACGGCTTCAGCTTTGATATACCTTCGAACCTCGCGGGAACGGCCGAACTGATCCAGGACTTCGACACGCTGCTCGCCGTCAATGTCCTCGGCGGACCCGAGTCGCCACTCACCGAGTTGCTTTCCATCCACCTGGCCGACTCCCGCCGCGGTCTGACGGCCATCGTCACCGATCTGCTCGCAGCTTGCTGCTTCCACGCCAACCGAGTAACTACCGAAGAGCGAATGGCCGTCTACGACCGACTCATCCGCTTCACCGAAGCAGGAGTCGGGCCATCCGTGGGAGATTTGTGGGGCTGGCTTGACTCGTTGATCCTTCAGCTGCTCGTAAATGACACAACCATACCGACTGAGTACATCCAGGCGAATCTCGACGCACTCAGTTCAGCCATCGGTCCACCGAGGGGTTTGCTGAACCTGGAGCTGTTTCTCAGGTTGCTGTCAAGAAGCTCGAAATACGAATATCTGCTCAAGGTTTTCGAACAGCTGCTCACCGGAGGCCTGCCGACCCACGAACAAATAGCCGAGATTTGGTGCGCCCTCGCCGAAAAAGGCGTTCCCGTGCACGAATATCCCGAGGCGCTTCGCGACCAAGCGGTCTCACTACGCCAGCCGGAGCGCGATGAGCACCTGGCGCACCGACCCGACCTCCTCCAGCGACTCTCCGCCCTGGAGGACGCCGAACTCCTCTGACACCGATCAGCCCGGAAAGTCGCCCACCCCGCGCTCCACCAGATCAAAAGCCTGATTGATCACCCCCACCTGCTCCCGCCGCACAACCTCCGCGTCGTCCCCGTCCACGATCCGGCCCATGGCGTGCGCGAACACCGTCGTGATCGCCGCCGTCAGCAGGTTGGCCACCATGCGGCTTCGGAACGGCTCGCCCGTCTCCTCCGTCAGCACCGAGGTGAACGCGTCCGCGATCTCGCGCTCCTGCTCGTACCACCGCGCCATCAGCGCCGGGCTAGACGTCAGCACCCACCAGAAACCCGGGCCACCCGCGATCGCACCCGACAACGGATGCCCCGAGGCCAACAACGAATGCTGGTGACGACGCAACGCCTCACAAGGCGACACCCCGGCCGGCCGGGTGCGCACCACCGAAGTCAGCTCCGCCAGGCGGTCCGCGTGGCGGTCGAGGAACAGGTCCTCCTTGCGCGGGAAGTAGTTGAACACCGTCATCTTCGAGACGCCCGCCGCCTCCGCTATCTCCGCCACCGTCACCTCCTCGAAGCCTCGCTCGATGAACAGGCCTGTGGCCACGTTCGAGATCAGCAGGCGCGTGGCCTGCTTCTTCCGCTCGCGCAGTCCGGGGTCAGCCATGAGCAGAGAGTATAGACCGAGCTTAAAGTTTGACTCGGTAAAAGTTTCGCGGCATCATCGGAGCCATGAACACGGATGTGGTGATCTCCGGGGGCGGACCGGTCGGCTTGATGCTGGCCTGTGAACTGCGGCTGGCGGGCGTGGACGTGCTCGTCGTCGAACGGCTGCCCGAGCCGGACCAGACGATCAAGGCCGGGTCGGTCAACCTGACCACGGCCGAAGCCTTCTACCGGCGGGGGCTGCTGCCCGCCATGGACGCCGTTGTGCAGCAGAACCTCGCGCAGATCAAGAAGTTCCTCGAGTCGCGGGGCGCGAAAGGGCCGAACGCCGTCCCCGTCGGGCACTTCGCCGGGATCATGGTCACCTCGGACGGGGTCGACTTCGACGACCCGGCCTTCCGGGACGTCGGGCCCGCCGCCCGGGTGGTCGTCATCGCGCAGCAGGCCGTCGAGGCGATCCTCGCCGGACGCGCCGCCGAGCTGGGGGTCGAGGTCCGGCGGGGTGTCGAGCTCACCGGGTTCGACGCCGGCGACGACGGCGTCACCGTGCGGCTCGGCGAGGGGGAAACCGTGCGCGCCGGCTGGCTCGTCGGGTGCGACGGGGGTCGCAGCCGGGTCCGGAAGCTGGCCGGTTTCGAGTTCCCCGGGACCGACCCGGCCATCACCGGGCGGCAGGCGATGGCCGAACTGACCGGTGTCGACGCCCTGCCCGGCGGCTGGCAGTTCGGGACCGGCGGGCTCTACGTCTACGGGCCGACGCCCGGGCGGATCCTCACCGTCGAGTTCGACGGACCGCCCGCGGACCGGGACGCGCCGGTCACCGCGCAGGAACTCGAAGACAGCTTCCGGCGGGTCTCCGGTGCGGACGTCCGGGTGACGAAGGTCCACAGCGCCACGCGCTTCACCGACAACGCACGCCAGGCAAGCACCTACCGCCGGGGCCGCGTGCTGCTGGCCGGCGACGCCGCGCACGTCCACTCCCCCTTCGGCGGGCAGGGCCTCAACCTCGGCATCGGCGACGCGGTCAACCTCGGCTGGAAGCTCGCCGCGACCATCCACGGCTGGGCGCCGGACGGCCTGCTCGACAGCTACACGACCGAGCGGCACCCGATCGGCGAGTGGGTGCTCGAGTGGACCCGGGCGCAGGTCGCGCTGATGCGCAGCGACGTGCGGACGAAGGCGCTGCGCCAGGTCGTCACCGATCTCCTGCGCACCGGCGACGGCGCGACCTACCTCGCCAAGAAGCTCTCCGGCGTCCTGCACCGCTACCCGATCGAGGGCGAGCACGACCTCACCGGCCGCGCCGCGCCCGACTTCGCCTTCGCCGACGGCACCCGGCTCGGCGAACGCCTCCACGACGGCAAGGGCCTCCTGCTCGACCTCGGCGACCACGCCGGCCTGCGCGAGACGGCGAGCGGCTGGGCCGGGCGCGTGAACGTGCTGACCGTGAAGTGCGACAGCGAGCCGTCGCTGACCGGCGTGCTGGTGCGGCCCGACGGGCACATCGCCTGGGCACGCGAGGACGGTGCGACGGCCGGCCTCGACGCGGCGCTGCGCGGGTGGTTCGGCGAACCCGCCTGAGGCCGGACGCGGCAGGATGGGCGGGTGATCGAACTCCACCCGCCCATCGAGCCCCACGACCACGGGCTGCTCGACGTCGGCGACGGCCACCACGTGTACTGGGAGACCTGCGGGAACCCGGACGGCAAGCCGGCGGTCGTGCTGCACGGAGGCCCCGGCCAGGGCTGCGCGCCCGGCATGCGGCGGATGTTCGACCCGGCCCGGTACCGCGTCGTGCTGCTGGACCAGCGCGGCTGCGGCCGGAGCCGTCCGCACGCGGCCGACCCCGCGACGTCCCTGCGGCACAACACCACGAGCCACCTCGTCGCCGACCTCGAACGGCTGCGGGAACACCTCGGCATCGAACGCTGGCTGGTGACGGGTGGCTCCTGGGGCACGACGCTGGCGCTCGTGTACGCCGAACGCTTCCCGCACCGGGCGACGGAAATCGTGGTCAGCGCGATCAGCACCACCCGCCGGTCCGAGATCGACTGGCTGTACCGCGGCGCCGGCCGCTTCTTCCCCGAAGCCTGGCGGCGCTTCCGCGACTTCGCCGGGGACGACGACGTCGTGGCCGCCTACGCCCGCCTGATGGCGGACCCGGACCGGCGCGACGACGCCGTCCTGGCGTGGGACGCCTGGGAGCGAACGGTCCTGTCCCTCGAACCGGGCGCCACCGGGGAAGTCCACAGTGGACCGCCGGACGACGCGCTGCGGGCGTTCGTCCGGCTCACCACGCACTACTACGCGCACGCCGGCTGGCTCGAGGAGGGCGCGGTGATCCGCGACGCCGGGCGCCTGGCGGGCATCCCCGGCGTGCTGATCCACGGCCGGCTCGACCTCAGCTGCCCGGTGACGACGGCGTGGGAGCTGGCCGAGGCGTGGCCGGGTGCCGAACTGCTCGTCGACGACCGGTCCGGGCACGGCGCCAGTGACGTCAAACGCGCCTGGAAGCTCGCCGCGCTGGACCGGTTCGCCGGTTGAGTGGCAGCAGGACGGAGCCGGTGTCCGGCTTCTTACTCCTCCGCCGCGAGCTGCACCGCCACGTCGATGATCATGTCCTCCTGCCCGCCCACCAGGGCGAGCTCGCCACACCGGCGCAGGATCGCCTGCGCCGGGACGCCGTAGCGCTCCGCCGCGCGCTCGGCGTGCAGCAGGAAGCTCGAGTACACCCCGGCCCAGCCCTGCACGATCGCGTTGCGGTCCATCTTCGGCCAGCGGTGCAGGTATGGGCGGACCACCTCTTCCGCCGCGTCGAGCAGGCCGCCGACGTCGAGGCCCGTGTCGATCCCCAGGCGGTCGAACACCGCCGCCAGCACCTCGGTCGGCGAGTTGCCCGCGCCCGCGCCGAGCGCGCACAGCGACCCGTCGATGTACCGGACGCCCGCTTCGTGGGCCAGCACCGAGTTCGCGACGCCGAGGGAGAGGTTCTGGTGCCCGTGGTAGCCGACCCACGCCGTGTCGCCGACCTCGGCGACCAGCGCTTCGAAGCGGGCGCGGGCCTCGTGCATCAGCAACGCGCCCGCGGAGTCGGTCACGTACGCCGCCTGGCAGCCCGCGTCCACCATGATCCGGGCCTGCTTCGCCAGGTCCTCCGGCGGCGTCCGGTGGGCCATCATCAGGAAGCCGGCCGTCTCCATCCCGAGTTCGCGCGCCAGGCCGAAGTGCTGCGGCGAGACGTCGGCTTCGGTGCAGTGCGTCGCCACCCGGACCATCTCCGCGCCCGCGTCGAACGCGCGCTGCAGGTCTTCCGCCGTGCCGATGCCCGGGACGAGCAGCACCGCGATCTTCGCCTGCTTCGCCTCTTCACGCGCCGCGGAGATCAGCTTCAGCTCGTCGACGGCGGAGAAGCCGTAGGTGAACGACGAGCCGCCGAGGCCGTCGCCGTGGGTCACCTCGATCACCTCGACGCCCGCGCGGTCCAGCGCGCGGACCGTGTCACGCACCTGCTGCTCGGTGAACTGGTGCGCCATCGCGTGACTGCCGTCGCGCAACGTCGTGTCGACGATCCGGACGTCGTGCTTCAGTTCCGGACGAGTCACGCCGGCACCTCCTGCTTCGCGCGCGCCATCAGCTCGCCCACCCGGGCGGCCGCGGCGGTCATGATGTCCAGGTTGCCGGCGTACTCCGGCAGGTAGTCGCCGTTCCCGCGGACCTCGAGGAAGATGCCGACCCGCGCGTTCCCGTCCCAGTCTTCGCGCGCGTCGTCGAACTGCGGATCGGCGCGCAGCGTGTAACCCGGTACGTACTTCTGCACTTCGGCGACCATGTCGTGGATCGACGCGGTGATCGCGTCGCGGTCGGCGTCGAGCGGGATCGCGCAGAACACCGTGTCCCGCATGATCATCGGCGGCTCGACCGGGTTGAGGATGATGATCGCCTTGCCGCGCCCGGCCCCGCCGATCTCGGCCACCGCCTGCGACGTCGTGCGCGTGAACTCGTCGATGTTCGCCCGCGTCCCCGGGCCCGCGCCGCGCGAGGCGACCGACGCGACGATCTCGGCGTAGGGCACCGTCGTGACCCGCGAAACGGCGTGCACCATGGGGATCGTGGCCTGGCCGCCGCAGGTGATCATCGAGACGTTCGGCGCGTCGAGGTGCGCGCCGAGGTTCACCGGCGGGCACACCATCGGGCCGAGGTGCGCCGGGGTCAGGTCGATCGCCTGGATGCCGGCCTCCTCGTAGCGCGGGGCGTTCGCGGCGTGCGCCTTCGCCGACGTCGCCTCGAACACCAGCTGCGGCAACGGGTCCTGGCGCAGCAGCCAGTCGACGCCGTCCGCCGAGGCCGCGATCCCCTGGGCGCGGGCGCGCTCGAGGCCGTCCGACTCGACCACACCCACGACGTAGCCGACTTCGATCACTTCACTGCGTCGCAGCTTCGCCAGCAAATCGGTGCCGATGTTGCCGGGGCCGACGATCGCCGCCATCACGGGAGCCATGCCCCGACCGTCGCACCACGCCGGTCGCCCGGCACAGGCTTGCGTTCCGGCGAGCGGAACGTCGACCCTGAACCCCGGCACGGCCGCGATCGCGCCGGTTTGATCGACTCCCGATCGGGGCAGTTGGCGGCAAGAGCACCCGATCGAGGAGGTTTCGATGGCCGAACGGCGTTGGCACTTCATCCCGGAAACGGCTGCGCTGTGCTGGATCTTCCTGGGCGTGGGGGCGGTTCTGCTCGTTTCGAGCATCCTCAGCCTGACCGGCACGGACAGCCGGGCACCCGTCCTGACGGTGATCGCGGCGGTGGCCGCGGTGGCCCTGATCGGCATGTCCGTGGTCGGCCTGGTCCGCCCGAAACTGCGCGGCCGCTGACCGGCCGGGTCCCGCTGCGGCGGCGGGACCCGACCGGAATCCCCTACAGCTCCTGGTGATCCGCGTGGTCGACCCGGGCCTCCGGCACCGGACGGCCGACGCTCACCCGGAAGTCGTCCACCCCGTCGAGGACGAACGCCGGCGTGCCCGCCGCCTGGTCCGCGCGGCAGTGGTGCACGTCGGCGTCGGCCACGTCCCGCAGGACGAACGCCGGGCGGGTGTCCGGCCTGCCGAACCGGACGTCCACGTTGTCCCAGCTGATCCCGCGGGCGTGGCGGACGAAGAAGCCGTACGCCGGGAGCGTCCCGAACATCGACGGCTCGGGGTAGGCGGTCTCCAGCTCCGGCGGGTTCTGCACCGCGTCACCCGGCGTCAGGCCGCCGGCCAGGTGGTGGCGGATGTTGCTCAGCTTGACGTCTTCGATCGGGTGGCCCGGGATCCCGGCGAAGCACGACGGGTAGCGCGGGTCGGCGTCGATCGTCGTGACGTCGCTGATGCTCACCCGGCGGAGGAACCCGACCGGGATTCCGGCGGGCCCGCGCAGCCGCGCGCCGAGCCGCAGGAACAGCGGCATCTGGACGTTGCGCATGGTCAGGTTGCTGACCGTGACGTCTTCGAGCCGGCCGCCGTCGACCGTTTCCAGCGCCAGGCCGCGGCAGTGCTCGAAGACGACGTTGGAGATCGCGATGTTGCGGAAGCCGCCGTTGGACTCGGTCCCGAACTTGACGCGGCCGGTGCGGCCGTAGGACGCCGCCGTCTTGAACGTGCCGCCGACGAGGGTGCCGAGGTCGTAGCCGCTGACGAAGCAGTTGTCGATGGTGACGTTTTCGGTGTCGCGCACCTGGTTCAGCGCGTACGTGCTCTTGAGGACGATGGCGTCGTCGTTCGGCGAGTTGACCGTGGTGTTGGCGATCCGGACGTTCTTGCAGCAGTCGATGTTGATGCCGTCGCGGTTGGTGTCGATCACCAGCCCGTCGATGCGGAAGTTGTCGACGCCGGTGGGCAGGATGCCGAAGTGGCCGCCGTTGACGATGGTGATGTCGCGGATGGCGATGTTGCGGCACAGCTTGAGCGCGATCGCCTTGTTCCCGTTGAGCGGCGCGGATTCCGCGCTGCCGCCGGCGACCAGGCCCGTGCCGTCGATCTTGCCGGGGCCCTCGATGGTGACGTTCTCGAGGTTTTCGCCCCAGATCAGGCTGTTGTGCCAGTGGCTGTGCCCGAAGTCCTGGTACGGGTTGCCCGCGCCGGGTTCGGCGGGGTCGTAGCCCTGGCCGCCGGCCGGCGCGGCGGCCAGGATCGTCGCGCCGGCGCCGAGGTACAGCGCGATGTTGCTCTTGAGGTGGATCGAGTAGCTCGCGTACGTCCCGGCCGGGAAGTACACGGTGCCGCCGCGGGTGGCGGCCGCGTCGATCGCGCGGTTGACGGCGGCGGTGTCGATGGTGCGCCCGTCGCCCCTGGCGCCGAACTTCGTGACGTCGAAGAAGCGGCCTTGCGGGCTCCCGAAGTCCTCGGCGGCGGCCGCCGGAGATCCGACCAATGGCAGGGCGGCACCGGCCGCGCCCGCGGCTCCCCAAATGACGGCACGGCGACGGCTCAACGCTCTTCCCACTTCAGCTTCCTTTCTCGCCACGGCAGAAGCCCATCAAGGTGCTTCCGACGGCGGATCGGGAATGCGTCTTTCACCTAAGAGCAAAAGATCGGATGAGTCAAGCGGGGTCATCCGGTTTTCCGCGGCCGCATGATCAGGGCCGCGACGAAGTACACACAAGGGATTCCCCCGCGGTTGGCATAGGAATGCGTTGTGTCGGCGGGGAAGTACACCGAATCCCCCGCCGCGAGGACGTACTCCGCGTCGCCGACGCGCAGGCTCAGCTCGCCCGACTCGACCGCGACGAACTCGTGGGAACCCGTTGCGTACGCGGGGAAATCGCCAGCGTCGCAGCCGGGTGGCAGGGTCGTGCGGATCCATTCGAAGTTCACGCCGGGCACCACCGGCGTCAGGACCGTGCGGTGCCAGCCGCCCGGTTCGGTGACGTGGTCCTGCTCCGCCGCGCGGCGGACGATCACCCGGTCGGTCTCCAGGCCGGCCAGCAACCGGGAGAGCGGCAGCCCGAGGCCGTCGGCGATCCGGGACAGCACCACGACCGTCGGCGTCTTCTCGCCGCGCTCGATGGCCGAGAGCATGCTGACGCTGACCTCCGCCTGCCGGGCCAGCGCCGTCAGCGCGAGGCCGCGGCCGGCGCGGAGTTCGCGGAGATGGCGGCCGAGCGCGACCGGTTCGATCATTCCTCTATAATAGCGACTATGTCCACTATAGCGGAAGCGACCGAGGCCGACGCCGAAGGCATCGCCGCCGTCTTCGCGCCGTACGTCACCGACTCCGTCTTCACCTTCGAAACCACGCCGCCGACCGTGGAGCAGTGGCGCACGAAGATCCGCGAAAGCACGTGGCCGTTCCTCGTGCTCGCCGAGGAAGGCGAGATCCTCGGCTACGCGCTGGCCGCGCCGTGGCGGCCAAAGCCCGCCTACCGGTTCTCGGTCGAGACGACGATCTACCTCGCCCCCCGGGCCGCCGGGAAGGGCCACGGCAGGCGGCTGCTCGACGAACTGCTGAAGCGCTGCGGGGAAGCCGGGGCCCGGCAGGCGGTCGCGGTCATCGTGGACTCCGGCCACCCGGCCTCACAGCGGCTGCACGCCGCGGCCGGGTTCACCGGCGCCGGTGTGCTGCGCCGCGTCGGGTTCAAGCAGGACCGCTGGCTCGACACCCTCCTCATGCAGCGCGAGCTGGGCTAGCGCGACTTCGCCCGCAGGTGCAGCCGCTCCCCCTGCTTGCCGAACAGGCTGAGGATCTCCGCGGGCCGTCCGTCGACCGCGCCGAACCAGTGCGGGAGGCGGGTGTCGAACTCCGCCGCCTCACCCGGGCCGAGCGTCAGGTCCCGGTCGGCCAGGATCAGCCGCAGCCGGCCCGAGAGGACGTACAGCCACTCGTACCCCTCGTGGACCTGGGGATCCGGTTCGCCGGTCTCCGGTTCCAGGATCATCTTGAACGCCTGGGGCGCGCCCGGCTGGCGGGTCAGCGGCAGCACCGTCATCGCCGCGCCGTTGTGGCGCGGGATGCGGCGCGCGGTCAGCCGGACCCGCGGGTCGCCAACCTCCGGCGCGCCCACCAGCTCGTCCAGGGGCACCTGGTGGGCCTGGGCGATCGGCAGCAGCAGCTCCAGGCTCGGCTTGCGCTGGCCGGACTCGAGCCGGGACAGCGTGCTCTTCGAAATGCCCGTCGCCTCCGACAGGTCGGCGAGGGTGACCCGCCGCTGCGTGCGGACCCGCTTCAGGCGGGGGCCGACCTCGGCGAGGGCCTGGGTGATCGCGTCCGTCATGCCTCCAGCAAACCCGCTTGTCCCGGAATCGGCAACATTAGTTGTCGGATTCGCGAAGGCGGGTTCAAGGTGGCGGCATGAGCGAACACAACAGCTACGACGTACTGGTGGTGGGTGGCGGCGCGGCGGGCCTCAGCGCCGCCCTGATGCTGGGCCGGGCGCGTCGGCGCGTCGCGGTCGTCGATGACGGGGCGCCGCGCAACGCACCGGCGTCGCACATGCACGGCTTCCTCTCCCGTGACGGCCTGCCGCCGTCCGAACTCCTGGAACTCGGCCGCGACGAGCTCCGCGGCTACGGCGTCGAGTTCTTCGAAGACCGGGTCACCCGGCTCGGCCACGGCTTCACGGCGGAGCTGGCGACCGGCCGGGAGCTGACCGCCCGGCGCGTCCTGGTCGCCACCGGCGTCCACGACGAGCTCCCCGACCTCCCTGGCCTGCGGGAGAGCTGGGGCTCCGACGCGGTGACCTGCCCCTACTGCCACGGCTACGAAGTCCGCGACCAGCCACTCGGTGTCCTCGGCACCGAGCAGGCGAGCGTCGAGCACGCGCTGCTGGTCCGCCAGTGGTCGCCGGACGTCGTGTACTTCCCGCACACCGAGCCGGTGTCCGAAGAGGACCGTGAGCGCCTGGACGCGCGCGGGATCCGCGTCGTCGACGGCGTGGTGACGGCGGTCCGGCGCGAAGGCGGCCACCTCACCGGCGTCGAGCTCGGCGCCCGGTTCGTGCCGCGGACGGCGCTGTTCCTGCGCACCCGGACCGTCCCGCACGACGGGCTGCTGCGCGACCTCGGCCACGTCGAAGGCGAGGTCGACCCGTCGGGGAAGACCGGCGTGCCGGGCGTGTGGGTGGCCGGGAACGTCGCCGACGCGCGGGCGACCGTGATCATCGCCGCGGCCCAGGGCGCGACCGCCGCCGGAGCGCTGAACCACGACCTCGTCACCGAGGACGTTCGACGGGCGGTCGACGCGCTCGGCGGTTTCACCCCCGCCGCGGAACGCGCGGCGGCCGGGGCGCGCTAGCCTGCGGCGCCTCGGCGTGCCAGGCTCGGCGGGTGCGTCCGACGTTGTACGAATTCGCCGGCGGCGACCCCGCGTTCCGCGCGCTGGCCGCCGCCCACCACGAGCGCTGCCTGGCCGATCCGGAGCTGAACCACCCGTTCTCCAAGCAGGATCAGCACCCGCAGCACGTCGAGCGGCTCGCCTGGTACTGGGCCGAGGTCATGGGCGGGCCGCCGCGGTTCTCCCGCGAGTGCAGCGACCATTCGGCGATGCTGCGGATGCACGCCGGCAACGGCGACATGAGCGACCTCGGCCGCCGGTTCGTGAGCTGCTTCGTGCGGGCCGCGGACGACGCGGGCCTGCCGCCCGACCCGGAGTTCCGCGCCGCGCTGCGGTCCTACATGGAGTGGGCGGTGGCCGAGGTGCTCGCCTACCCGGGGCCGCCCACCGAGGTCCCCGCCGGGCTCGCGGTGCCCCGCTGGTCGTGGAACGGGTTGCAGCGGCTGTAACGACCGGGGCGCCCGCCGCGTCTTGCAGGCGACGACCGGCTGTGGAGGTCCGTCGCCAGAGCCGGCCCGGCTGGGTTCCCCCCACCCGCCCGGGCCGGCTCGTCCAGCCCGCCCGGGCTGGTCAGGCGGTCCGGCCGGGCTCCTCGGCGAGCCGGGCGACCAGCTCGGTCAGCGCCGGCCCCAGCGGCCGGTCGACCCGCACCGAGGCGTAGCGGTCACCTCGGGTTTCGCCGCGGTTGACGATCAGCACCGGCTTGTCCGCGTTCGCCGCGTGGCGGACGAAGCGGAGGCCCGACATCACGGTCAGGGACGAGCCGAGGACCAGCAGCGCGTCGGCGGCGTCGACCAGGCGGTAGCACTGCTCGACCCGCGGCCGCGGCACGTTCTCGCCGAAGAACACGACGTCCGGCTTGAGGACGCCGTCGCAGGCCTCGCACGAGACCGTCCGGAAGCCGCCGACCACGTCGGCCGGCAGCTCGACGTCGCCGTCCGGGTTGATCCGGGTGGCCGCGGCGGTGAAGCCGGGGTTGGCCGCGCGCAGCCGGCTGTCCAGCTCCGCGCGCGGGCTGGTGCGGTGGCAGCCAAGGCAGATCACCCGGTCGAGGCTGCCGTGCAGCTCGACCGCGTCCGCGGTGCCCGCCGCCTGGTGCAGGCCGTCGACGTTCTGCGTGATGACGCCGCACAGGTACCCGCGGTCGCGCAGGGTGGTCACCGCGCGGTGGCCGTCGTTCGGATCGGCGCGGGCGATCGTGCGCCAGCCGAGGTGGCTGCGGGCCCAGTACCGCTGCCGCCCCTCGGCACTGGTGACGAACTCGTCGTAGGTCATCGGCGTGTGCCGCCGCAGGCTGCCGCTTTCCCCGCGGTAGTCCGGGATCCCCGACTCGGTGGACAGCCCGGCCCCGCTCAGGACGGCGACGCGCCCGCGGGCGACAACGCCGGTGAGCTCGTCGAGGCTGGACGTCCGCGGCAGCGGCGCGTCCGCCGAAGTCCAGGAAAGGGTGGGCCGGGTCCGCACCAACCCAGGGTACGTGGGCCGGCGAGGACCTTCCCGATCCAGTGCGCCGGCCGCGGATTCACTCTCCGGCCGGAGCCGGAGAACCCGGACCGGCCCAGACCGAGCCGGCGTCGACGAACGCGCTCAGCAGGGTGGTCAGCTTCCGGTCGCCGCGGCCGTTGAGCTCGTCCGAAGCGATGCGGCGGGCCACGCCCGCCAGGAAGTCCGCCACCTGGACCCGCGCGTCGGCGCGGGAGTCGACGAACCGGACGCCCGCCAGCCGGGGGCCGAGTTCGGCCTTGAGCTGCAGGACGCGCTCCGCGGTGAGGGCCAGCTGCTCGTCGTGGACCAGCTCGACCGGCGTGCCGTCCGCACTCCAGTGGCGGACGGTGTGGATCACCGCGGGGACCAGCGGATCGAGGATCGGCACCAGGCCCGGGTCGGCCGCCAGCCGGGCGCGGTAGGCGGCGACGCGCTCGCCGCCGTCGCGGAACCGGGCGACCATCTCGCCCGCTTCGCCCGGGACGCCCGCGAGTTCGTCGACCAGCGCGAAGAACTCCCCCGGCGTCGTCGTCACGCCGCGGCGGGGGTTCAGCCGCAGCAAGCTGACGAACGCCTTGAGGAAGAACTCCCAGCGCTCGGCGCCGAACGCCGCCGGGCCCGTGCGGTGGAGGGTGCGGGCCGGCGCTTCCGAGCCGTCCCCGGCCAGCAGGGTGACCGCCGCCCGCACGGCGAAGAACGTCTTGCCGGTCAGGTGCACGTGCCCGCGGCCGTCGAGCGGACCCCCCGGGGCGAGCAGCCATTCGAGCACCGCGCGGTGCTTGGCGCGCAGCAGGTGGTTGGCCTTGCACTCCTCGGCCGGCGAGCCGATCCGGGCGCGGATCTCCGCCACGCAGGCCGTCGCCTCGGGCCAGGACATCCGGACGCCCGCGTGGGCGAAGACGTCCGTCTCGCCGCCGAGCAGGTTCTCGCCCTCCGAACCCGACTCGTCGCAGGCGATCTCGACCGGGCGCACCCGCCGATCGTGCCAGAGCGGACCGGCCGCGGGCGACCGCATTCACCGGCCGGGTTCACCGCGGCCGACGACCTACGCCTGGGCCAGGGTGATCTTGCCGCCGGTGACCGTGATCGGCTTCTTCTCCAGCGGCTTCGACGCCGGGCCGTTCGCCACCGAGCCGTCGGCGATCTTGAACTTGCTGCCGTGGCAGGGGCAGTTGATCGTGCCGCCGGCGACCGCGTCGACCGTGCAGCCCTGGTGGGTGCAGATCGCCGAAAAGGCCGCGAAGGTCCCCGCCACCGGCTGCGTCACCACCACCTGCTTGTCCGCGAACACCTTGCCGCCGCCGACCGGGACGTCCCCGGTCGCGCCGAGCTCGGTGCCGCCGGGTGCCGGGGCCGCCGACGTGCCACCCCCGGTGCCGCCGTAGGTGGTGCAGCCGGCCGCCAGCCCGGCGCCGAGGAGCGCGAGGGCCGTCCGGCGCGCCAGCACCGGGTCCACGTCGTCGTTGCGCACGTTTCGTCCTCCGCGAGCTCAGAAGGTCAACCCGGACCGGGTGAAGAACCACAGCGACGCGCTCAGCCAGAGCCCGACCAGCCCGGTGAACGCCAGACCGCCCAGCAGCGGGAGCGACCAGGCCGGCGCACCGTCCCTGCGCAGCAGGAGCATCTTCGCCACGAACACGCCGTAGAAGAAGCACCCGAGCAGGGAATGCAGGAGCACGCGCGGGTCGAACGCCTGGAACCCGAGCGCGTACAGGCAGTGCATCGCGACCGGGATCGAGACGAGGAAGGCCAGCCGTCCCGACCACCGGTGCACCGGCGCGACCCACGCGGGCGCGCCGGTGCCGAGCTTGCCGTACATCGCCAGTGCCGAGACGAGCTGGACGAGGGCGAGCACGACGACGACCGTGGCGAGCCACGCCTTCACCGCCTGCGGCCCGGAGAACCCCGCGACGTTCACCGCGACGCCGGTCGGCGTGTGCAGGCCGCCGTAGACGCCGAGCGCCACCGAAACGACGGCGCCGGCCACCAGCGGCACCGCGAGCGCGACCGCGGCGCGGCGGCCCGCCGCCGGGGCGGCCATCAGAAGTCACCGGTCCCGGCCAGGCCGGTGATCGCCTCGGCGGTCACCGGGGTGCCGTCGACGGTCGCGGTGGCCGCGGCCGGGTCGAGCGGCGGGGCGGCCGACGGGCCCTCGTCGGTCGTGAGGATGCCGACCTGGCTGCCGTCGGGCTGCACGATCCAGCCGACCTTCGCCGCCTTGCCCTTGACCTTTGGCGTCGCCCGGTAGAGGCCGGCGGGCTTCTTCGCCGCCGGCACGGTGAACCGGTAGGTCCTGCCCGCGGCCGTCACGGTCCCGGTGGCCGACGCCGAGTCGAAACTGCCCGTCAGGGTCGCGTCCGGGGCGCCCTTGAGGTCCAGCTTGCCGCCGACGGTCACGCCCTGGAGCCAGGCTTCGACCTTCTTGCCGTCGCAGACGTACGCGATGGCGTGGCCATCGCGCGCCGACACCGCGATCGACGCGCCGCCACCGGTCACCTTCCCGGCGTAGTCCGCCCGCGCGGGGACGTCGGCCTTCGGCGGCTCCGAAGAGGGCCCCAAGGGAGCCGTCGTGGGTGGCGCGGTCTTCGTGGCGCTCACCGCGCTCGCGGCCCCGGCGACCGTCGGCGCGCCGGTCCCGGTCGCCAGGTCGGCGACGCTGATCCCGCCGGCGAGCAGCGCCCCGGCGAGCAAGGTGAACAACGGCCCCGGATGCTTCATGGTCTTCCCCGCTTCTCCCGGTCCACCACCGTGTCCGCAACACGAACCGCACGCCGAAACGGCTCAACGCTACGCGTCGAAAAGAGGTAATGCTTAGCCCGTGCACGTGGTTGACTGGCGGCATGCTCCCCTGGGACGGCGAACTCGCCGGACGGCTCGACCGGCGCACCGTGACTTCCGCGGTGCTGCGCGGCAATCCGCTGGGCGATCCGCACGAACGGCCGTTGTGGGTGTACGTCCCGCCCGGCTACGACGACGGCGACGAGCGCTATCCGGCGGTGTACGTCATCCAGGGCTACACCGGGCACCTGACGATGTGGGCCAACCGGACCCCGTTCCGGCAGCCGTTCGTGGAGACGGCCGACGCGGTCTTCGCCGACGGCGCGCCGGGCTGCATCGTGGTGTACGTCGACGCGTGGACCGCTTACGGCGGCTCGCAGTTCGTCGATTCGCCGGGCACCGGCCGGTACCACTCCTACCTGTGCGACGAAGTCGTCCCGTGGGTCGACGAGCACTACCGGACGCTGCCCGGCCGCGAATCCCGCGCGATCGCGGGCAAGTCGTCGGGCGGGTTCGGCGCGATGATCACGCCGATGCTGCGGCCGGAGCTGTTCGGCGCGCTGGCGACGCACGCGGGTGACTCGCTCTACGAGCTGTGTTACGTCCCCGACTTCGGCAAGGCGGTCCGCGCGCTGCGCGGGTACGACCAGGACATCCAGGCGTGGTGGGCGGACTTCCGGAGCCGCCCGGCCTTCACCAAGCCCGAAGACGCGACCCTGCTGTCGCTGCTCGGCGTCGCGGCGTGCTTCTCGGCGCAGGAGGACGGCACGCCGGAGCTGCCGTTCGACCCGCTGACCGGCGCGCTGCGGCTGGAGCAGTGGCAGCGCTGGCTGGACTGGGACCCGGTCCGGATGGTGGCGGCCCACGCGGAGGCGGTCCGGTCGCTGCGCGCGGTGTGGATCGACGCGGGCACGAGCGACGAGTACTTCCTGGACATCGGCGCGGAGGCGTTCCGGGCCGAGGTGGCCCGGGTGGGCCTGCCGGACGACCGCGTCCACTTCGAGCTGTTCGACGCCGGCCACGGCGGGATCGACTACCGGTACCCGCTTTCGCTGGCCTGGCTGGCGGAACGGCTGGCCCGCTGATGGTCACCGAGACCGAGCTGGCCCGGCCCGGCGGGCGGAACCTGCACGTCTACGACACCGGCGGCCCCGCGCGGCTGACCGTCTTCTGGCACCACGGCACCCCCAACACCGGCGCCCCGCCCGGGCCGCTGCTGCCGCTCGCCCGGGAGCTCGGCGTCCGGTTCGTGTCCTACGACCGGCCCGGCTACCGCACCTCGACGCCGGTACCGGAGCGGACCGTCGGGAACGCCGCCGAGTGCGTCGAAGCCGTCGCCGACGCGCTCGGGATCGGCGAGTTCGCGCTGCTGGGGCACTCCGGCGGCAGCTCCCACGCGCTCGCCTGCGCCGCCCTGCTGCCGGATCGGGTCGAAGCCGTCGCGAGCCTGGCCGCCGTCGCGCCGTTCGACGCCGGCGGGCTCGACTGGTTCGGCGGCATGGCCGCCGCCGGTGCGGCCTCGCTGCGGGCCGCCGCCGAAGGGCGGGCCGCCAAGGAAAAGTACGAAGCTTCCGCCGAGTTCGACCCCGACGTCTTCACCGACGCCGACCTGGCCGTGCTGCACGGCTCGTGGTCGTGGCTGGACGAGGTCGTGCGCGCGGCGCTCGCCGACGGGCCCGGCGGCCTGATCGACGACGACCTCGCCTACGTCCGGCCGTGGGGCGGCGATCCGGCGTCGATCACCGCGCCCGTCCTCCTCCTGCACGGCGAGCAGGACCGGATGGTCCCGGCCACGCACAGCGCGTGGCTCGCCGGGCGGTGCCCGCACGCCGAGTACCGGCCCGTGCCCGGCGAAGGCCACCTGTCCGTGCTGCACCACGCCGCCGACGCCCTCACCTGGCTCGCCGGTCAGGGCAGCAGCGCCAGCGAAGCGACCACCGGAGCCAGGTAGAGCAGCGGGAACACCAGGTGCGCGTACGACCGCGCCCGCGCCACCGTGACGAGCGCGCCGCCGAAGTACAGCACCAGCCCGATCGCCGCCGCGATGCCGATCGGCGGCCAGAAGAGCCCGGCGACCAGGCCCGCCGCGCCGGCCGCCTTGGCCGTGCCGAGCAGGTTCCACCACGACCGGGGCACGCCGTACTCGGTGATCGGCTCGACGACCCACTTCGCGCGGGCGAACATCGAGACGGCCGAGAAGCCGACCCAGGCCGCGGCGGCGATGGTGACGATCAGGTGAGCGGTGGTCATCGGGACTCCCCGGGGTTCGCGGCCCCGCTTTTCGGGGTCCGTCACCCCCACGACTCCGCGGCCCGATCCGATGTGACAGCCCCGAGCGTGACGGCCGTCACCGCGCCGCGAAGTGCGCCACGACCATCTCGGCCAGCGCGTCGACGTCGGCGTCGACCATCGGCTCGCCGGTCATGCCCATCCGGTGCAGCAGCGCGCCGACCACGACGTCGACGAAGAACAGCACCCGGCTCTCCGGCTCGCCGAGCGCGTCCTCGAGCGCGAGCCGGTAGGGATCCTGCAGCCGCGAGGACAGCACCGCGCGCAACGCCGGATCGCTGACGGCGTCGCTGAACACGCCGGCGAACGCGTCGCCCACCCCGGGTTCGCCGATCTTGGCCGCCGCCCAGCGGATGACCGCGGTCAGCAGCTCCGCCCGGCTCCCGCCGGCCAGTGGCGCCGGGCCGAAGGCGTCGAGGAGGCAGTCGACGATCAGCTCGCCCTTGGACGGCCAGCGCCGGTAGATCGTCGTCTTCGCGACACCGGCCGCCGCCGCGATGCGCTCGACGGTGGCCTTCGCGTAGCCGAGCTCGGCGACCGTGCTCAGCGTCGCGGCGAACACCACGTCGTGGAGGCCGGCGCGGGGACGGCCCGGCGGCCGGGCGGCAGGAGTCATGGCGGGAGCCTATCGGTTTCCGCTACCGTTGGTTTCGATACCCGAGGTTTCGAAACTAGGGAGTGACCATGTCGGCCGACCCGACCGTGCAGCGCCCGCCGGAGCCGGACTGGCTCGCGATGACCACCGCCGAGCTGCTCGCCTACCGCGAGGCGGAGAACCGCTTCCGGGCCTCCGCCGCCGCGCGGGCGATCACCGGGGAACCGGACCCGGACGCCGTGATCGAGTGGCGGGACCTGGCGCTGCCCGGCCGCGACCTGCCGATCCGGATCCATCGGCCGGCCGCGCACGACGGGGCGGCGCTGCCGCTCGTGGTCCACGTCCACGGCGGCGGGTTCGTGGGCACGGCGGTGCAGAGCGACTGGGTGAACAGCCGGCTCGCCGCCCGGCTGCCCGCGGTCGTCGTCTCGGTCGAGCACCGGCTCGTCGCCCCGGACCACCCGCTCGCGGACGCGGCCGACGACGGCTGGGACGCGCTCCGGCACCTGGTGCGCGACGCCGGCACGTGGGGCGTCGACCCGGCACGGGTCGCCGTCTTCGGCGAAAGCTGCGGCGGCCTGATCGGCGCGCTGGCCGCGCTCCGGGCCCGGGAGGCCGGGCTGCCCCTGCGGGCCCAGGTGCTGGTGAACCCGGCGGTCGACGTCACCGACGCGATGTTCGAGTACCCGTCCGTCGCCGAGCACGCCGACACGCCGACCCTCTCCGTGCCGGTGCTGCGCCTGTTCCGGCGGCTCGCCGCCCCGCCGGACGCCCGCGCGCTGTCCCCGCTGCACGCCGCCTCCTTGGGCGGGCTGGCCCCGGCGCTCGTGGTCGTACCCACGGACGACCCGCTGGCCGACCACGGCCGGCGCTACGCCGAGCGCCTCGAGGCGGCGGGCACCGCGGTCCGGCTGTCCGAATACGACGGCGCCGGGCACGCGTTCCTCAGCATGCCGGGCCTGGTCCCCCAGGCCGAGCCCGCGGCGACGGAGATCCTCGGCTTTCTCCGGGAGTCTTTCGCAACGTCTTTCGCGGCGGACCGGCCATGACGACGGAACCGATCGACGGCGCGAGCCTGGACGGCGTGGCGGCCACCTGTTTGTGGACGCTGCGCAACCGGGCCGAGGAGTCGCGGAACCCCGGCTCGACGTTCGCCGACCCGCTCGCCGAACGCCTCCAGCGCCGGATTTCCTACGACTACGCGAAGTTCGGCAAGCCGGACCAGATCCACCCGCTGCGGGCCGCCGCACTGGACTTCGCCATCCGCGGCTACCTGGACCGGCATCCGGCCGCCACGGTGGTGGCGCTCGGCGAGGGCCTGCAGACCACCTACTGGCGCCTGGGGCGGCCGGCGGTCGACTGGCTGTCGGTGGACCTGCCGCCGGTGGCCGACCTGCGCCGCCGCCTGCTCCCGGAGGAGCCGCGGATGACGGTGTTCGCGGGCTCGGCGCTCGACCGCGGCTGGCTGGACATCCCCGACCCGGCGCGGGGCGTGTTCATCTCGGCCGAGGGGCTGTTCATGTACCTCGACCGCGACGAGGTGTTCGCCCTGATCGCCGGCTGCGCGGCGCGGTTCCCCGGCGGGCAGCTGTTCTTCGACTCGATCCCGCCGTGGCTCAGCCGCCGCACGCTGCGCGGTGGGCGGACTTCGCCGGGTCGGGGGACTTCGCAGGACCGGCGGGCTCGGCTGGATCGACCGGCTTCGCCGGACCGGCAGCCCTCGCAGGACAGCCGGACTTGGCAGGCTCGGCCGAGTTTGCCAGGCCGCCCGCGGGGGCGCCCCCCGTTTTCCACGCTACCGGCCGGCACCGACAATTCCGGGCCGCACCTGTCCGGACCACAGCATTCCGAGCCGCACCGACCCGGGCTGCGTCTGTCGGCCCGCTACACCGCCCCGCCCATGCCGTTCGGCCTGACCGTCACCGAAGCGGCCCGGCTGCCCCGGCAGATCCCCGGCGTGGCCCGCGTCGAAGACGTGCAGCCACCACCCGGCCGCGGCGCCTGGCGGTCCGGCACCCTGCGGAAGCTGGCGAACCTGCCCGGCCTGCGGGACCTCCGGCCGTCGATCAGCCTGGTGAGCTTCGCCGGGCCGCGGTGAACCCCGGGTCGTGGGTGGTGGCCCGCGTTACCACCCACGACCGCGGAGACGTCCACTGTGGAGCGTCAGCGAGCGGGCAGCAGCGCCAGGAGCTCCTGGTGGGAGCCCGCGCGCCGCAGGACGGGTGAGCCCGGCCGGTCCGGTTCGCGGGCGCCCGCGCGCAGCGCGGTCAGGAAGCGCACGACCTCGCGCGGCGGCGGCAGGATGTCCGCGCCGCCGAGGTAGGACAGCACGATCATCTCCTCGCCGCACGCCGCCTCGACGGCGACCGCCCAGCCGTGCACCTCGTCCCAGAGCAGGGCCACGTCGCGCTCGGGGAACCGGCGCAGCCGCCAGTCCACCGCCAGGTACGCCGACACCGGGACGTCGACGTCCACGGTGCAGGATTCCAGGCCGAAGCCGAGTGCGCGCGCCACCTCCCCGAGATACGCGCGCAGCCCGCGCTGGAACCAGAATTCGAGATCGGTGTCGATCAGGCCGGACACCCGTTTCCTTTCGCCACGTTCGACAAGACCGGCAACGGCCGCCACATCATTGTCTTTCGCCACCGCGACGGCTGTCGCGCTTCGTGCGTAGACCGTACCCACTTCGCCGACTTCGGCCCACCGCCGGACATCCGCATGTCCGGTCCGTGCAGCGACACGCCCGTCTGCACGTGCACAACTCCACTGTGGACGATCAAATCCGCAGGTGAAGACGTTTTCCGCAATTCCCGGAAAACCTCCCCGGCCCCGGGCGGGAATGGCAGCCGCCGAAAGTTCAGCCGAACGCAGGAATCGGTACCCGGGAACGTTCCAGATCGGCGAACAGATCGCCCAGTTCGTCGACTCGTGCCAGAACCTCGCCCGCGGTGAACTTCAGGTGCGTGACGTGCCGGCAGGCGCGGACCTCGTCCCACGTGACCGGAGCCGACACCGTCGGCTCCTCGCGCCCGCGCAGCGAGTACGGCGCCACCGTGGTCTTGAACGGGTTGTTCTGGCTCCAGTCGATGAACACCTTGCCCGGCCGCAGGTTCTTCGTCATCCGCGCCACCACGAGGTCCGGCGTCTCGACGGCGAGCCGCTCGGCCAGCGCCTTCGCGTACCGGGACGGCTCACCGGCGTCCGTCGTCACGATGCCCGCGTACAGCTGCATCCCCTTGGAGCCGCTGGTCTTCGCCACCGGCGTGAACCCGTCCGCGACGAGGACGTCGTGGAGCCGTTCGGCGACCCGGCAGCAGTCGACGACCGTCGCGCCGGGGCCCGGGTCGAGGTCGAACACCAGCCGATCCGGGGTGCTGCGCTCGTCACCGGGCCCGACGGTCCACTGGTGGACGTGCAGTTCGAGCGCGGCGAGGTTGGCCGCCCACACGAGCTCGGGCAGGTCGTTGATCAGCGGGTAGGCGACGATCTCGGGGTCCTTGCCCCGGCCGCCGACGGTCAGCCGGGCGGTGCGGACCCAGTCCGGGGCGTGCCGGGAGACGTCCTTCTCGAAGAACGAGGCACCGGTGACCCCCTCGGGGAACCGCACGAACGTCATCGCCCGGTCGCGCACGTGCGGCAGCAGCACCGGTGCGATCCGCGTGTAGTAGTCGAGCACCTCGCCCTTGGTGAAACCGTGCCGCGGGTAGAGCACCTTTTCGAGGTTCGAGATCGTCAGCTGCCGCTCGCCGACCCGCACCGTGATCCGGCTCCCCGCCACGGGCCCACCCTACCGCGGCCGGGTGCGCCCGGAGACCACCTGCTCGACGAACCGCTCCGCGACCTCGCGCAGCTTGACGTTCTCCCGCTGCGACTGCTCCACCAGCAGGGCGAAGGCGTCGTCGGCCTCGACCTGGCGGATCGCCATCAGCATGCCCTTGGCCTGGTCGATGACCGCGCGGGAGGTCAGTGCGGTCCGCAGGTGCTCGACGGTCTCCCGGGCCCGCAGGTACCGGTGGTACACGCGGAGGATCGCCTCCACCGCGGTCGTGTAGAGCTCCAGCAGCCGGGCTTCGACCTCCTCGAAGCCGTCGTCCTGCCGTCCGTAGCAGTTGACCGCGCCGGAGACCTGCTCGTCGGCCACCAGGGGTGCGGCGAGGAAGCTCCCGAAGCCCGCCTCCCGTGCCCCGCGGGCGAAGCGCGGCCAGCGCTCGACCGCGTCGGTCACCGCGGTGCGGACGATCTTGCCGCTGCGGATCGCCTCCAGGCAGGGGCCGTCGCCGATCCGGTACTGCTCGCCGTCGAGCTCGTCCACCACGGCGCTGGTGGCGGTCGCCGTGTGGGGCACCTCGCCGGTCACCAGGGTGACCGACGCCTCGTCGACGCCGGGGACGGCGGTGCGCACCTGCAGGCACACGTGCCGCAGCAGGATCCGGAAGTCGTCCTCTTCCCCCAGCACCGCGGTGAGGGCTTCCAGCGCCCCGGTGACCTCGTCGAACAGCGGCGCCGTCGAAGCGGTGTCCGGTCGTTCCATGGGTGCTCCTCCCGCTCGGACGCGAAATGCCAACGGGTACCCACTTCGCCGCCGGTCCATGTCCGCCGGCCACGGCACCGTGCCGCCCGGTGCCACGACCGGCGCGTAAGGAATCGGTAACCGCGCGCCGGGCGTCGCCGGGCGATTCGTCCCGTTGAATGAACCGTCGGCGGACGAAGACGGCAGGAGAAGGCGATGAACCGCAAGCGGCTGCTCACCCGGCCCTGGGTCCTGGGCACCTTGGCGGCGGGCCTGGTCGCCGTCGCGGGTGGCCTGTACTGGTTCCAGCCGTGGCAGCTGGTGGTGGACGAGACGGTGCAGGAAGCCCTGCCGGCCGGGGCGCCGGCGGCGGTCCCGGCTTCGCCACCCGCACCGTCGTCGACGACCGCTCCCCCGGCGGCGCCCGCTCCCCCGGCGGCGCCCGCCGAACTCTCGAACGGCACCCTGATCAGCCACGAGCACCGGACCAGCGGCACCGTCCGGATCCTGCGCTCGGCCGACGGCTCCCTCGTGCTGCGCCTGGAGAACCTCGACACCAGCAGCGGGCCCGACGTCCACGTGTGGCTCACCGACGCGCCGGTGAAACCGGGCAAGGACGGCTGGGGCGTGTTCGACGACGGCAGGCACGTCGACGCGGGCAAGCTGAAGGGCAACAAGGGGAACCAGAACTACCCCCTGCCCGCCGGCACCGATCCGGCCGCCTACACCAGCGTGAGCATCTGGTGCGACCGCTTCGACGTCTCCTTCGGAGCGGCGGAACTGGCGCACCGCCCGGCCTGACCCCTCGAAAGCCGCGCACCGGAGGGGTTTACCGGAGCCCCCGGATTGGTAATCCCCGGCCATGTCGTCGGAACAGGTCGCGCCGGGCGAGCTGCCGCTGGACGGTGAGCTGGCCGGGGTCGCCGCCCGGATGGCGGGACTGCTGCTCTCCCGCGAATCCGTGGACTCGGTGCTGGAGCTGATCGTTTCGCTGGCCGGGAGGACGATCCCGGCCGCCGCGGGTGCGGGGGTGACCCTGGTCGGCGCCGACGGCGGTCTCGTCACGACGAGCGCGTCGGCCCCGCTGGTGCGCGCGGCCGACGAGCTGCAGTACGAGCTGGCCGAAGGCCCCTGCATCGCCGCACTGGCCGGGTGCTCGCCGCAGCGGATCGACGACGTCGGCACCGAACCGCGCTGGACCCGGTGGTGCGCCGCGGTCGCCGGCTCCGGGCTGCGGTCGGTCGTCACCGCGCCGATGGTCGCCGAAGACGGCTGCCTCGGCGCCATCAAGGTCTACGCGACCACGCCCGGTGCCTTCGGGCCCGGTGACGAGCGGACGCTGGCGAGCTTCGCCGACCGCGCCGCGGTCCTCGTCGCCAACGCCCGCGCGTACGACCGGGCCGGCCGGTTCAGCGAGCGGTTCAGGGACACCCTCCGCGACCGTGACCTGATCGCCATGGCGAAGGGCTTCCTCATGGGACGGGACGGCCTCGGCGAGGACGCCGCGTTCGACCGCCTGCTCTCGCTGGCCCGCACCCACGGCACCAGCCCGGCCGAAGCCGCCGCCCGGCTCGTCGGTCCGGCGCCGCGGGAAGGGTGAAGCGATGCGGTTCCTGCCAGAGGGGGAACAGCGGCGGCTGGTCGCCGCCTGCTTCGCCCGGAGCGACCTGACGCTGGAACAGCTGTGGATGCGGTACTTCGCGCTCGGCGGCAGCCTCTCCCTGCTGGAACTGGACGCCTACCTCAACGGGCTGGTCACGCTGCCCCGCGTCGACCGCGACATGGTCGCCCACGCCGTCAACGAGCGGCTCGACGAGATGACCGGGCCGGCCCGCGCGCCCTACAGCCACTCGGTCCGGGACGCGAAGCCGTTGCGCGGTCCCCTGAAGGCGCTCGTCGACCTGCTCGAAGGCGCCCACTGCGCCCCGCCCGAGCGGCTCCCGGCCGTCGTCGCCGAGGCGGGCCGCGCGCTCGACCTCACGATCGGCGTCTACCTGGCCGACTACGACCAGCGCACGCTGGTGCCGCTGCGGCCGGGCGCGGCGGAGCTCGACATCGAGACCACCGTCGGCGGCGACGTGTTCCGCCGCGCCGGCACCACCGTGACCCGCGACGGTACGTTGTGGACGGTCCTGCTGGACGGCGTCGAACGGCTCGGGGTCCTCGAAATCGTCCCGGCCGCCGACGCGGACCCGGACGACCCGGCGCTGCGGGAGCAGTGCCGGTGGCTGGCCACCCTGCTCGGGCACCTCGTCACCATCACGACGCAGTACGGCGACGGCCTGGACCGCCGCCGGCGGCACCGGCTGCGCGGCTCCCCCGCCGAGCTGCTGTGGCAGAGCCTGCCCCCGCTCACCGGGGCGACCGAAAGCGTCGTCGTGGGCGTGAGCGTCCAACCGGTGTACGACCTGTGCGGCACCGTGTTCGACTACGCGCTCTCGGAGGAGCGGGCGCAGCTGGCGATGTTCGACGCCGGCGCGCGCACCCGCGCCGCGAACACCGCCGTCGTGAGCGCCCTCGCCGCCTACCGCGCCGCCCGCCGCGGCGGCGGTCGCCTGGCCGAGCAGTTCGCCGCGGTTGGCGCCGAGCTCGACGACCAGCTGCCCGTCGGCGGCGTGCTCGCCGAGCTGGACCTGCGCACCGGCGTCCTGCACCTGCTCGGTGCCGGACACCCCGGGCCGCTGGTCGTCCGCGGCGGCGAGGCGCTGCCCGTCACCACCCACACCGTGCCGCGCTTCGCCTCGGCCGGCCCGCCGCCGGTGACGGAGTTCCGGCTCGCCTCCGGCGACCTGCTCGCGCTGTGCTCGCAAGGGGTCGCCGGAACCGCGGACGGCACCGGGGAGCCGTTCGGCCGGGACCGGCTGGCCGGGCACCTCGGCCGGGACGCGGGCGAGCTGCCGTCGGAGATCGCTCGCCGGCTCACCCGCGCGGTCTTCGCCCACGGCGGCGGCGAGTTCCGGCAGGACGCGGGGGTGCTGATCGCCCGGTGGACCTCCGGCTGAAGCCACCGGCCCGTCAGCAGGCGGTGTGGTGCACCTCGGCCGCCAGCAGCTCCCGCAGCGCGTCGGACAAGGACGCGAACATGGGCACGACCGCGGCCAACCCGGTGATCCGGAACAGGCGCGCCAGCGTCCGGCTGTTTGCCACCACCCCGAACCGCCGTCCCGCGGCACCGGCCCGCTCGGCGGCCGCGGCCAGGGCACGGGCGCCGGCCAGGCCGACGAACGCCACCTGCGTGAGGTCCACCACGGTTGTCCCCGGTGGCGCCGCACCCAGCTCGCGCTCGAGGATCGGCAGGGTCAGCGCGTCGATTTCGCCGGCGAGGGTGAGCACGAGGAAACCGGGGCGGTACTCCGTCCGGCGCGCGACCAGCGGCGCGGACCGGGTGGGGACCGGAAAGGCAGGGGACACGGGTTCGGTTGGCCTTCCGCGCCGGCGCGGGGCCGGCGACGCAGTGACGTGATCAACGGCGTGATCAAGGACGGGGTCTTGATACCCAAACGCCCGATCCGGAAACGCTCTCCTTCAGGGCGAGACGTTCGTGAAGGCCGACCAGAGCCGTTCCGCGGCACGGTGGGCCGGGGCGCCCGGCCGGATCTCGCGCATGCCCTCCGCCGGGGTCGCCACCTGGCCGCCAAGGTGCTCGACGAGGGCCACGGCCAGCTCGCGGACCTTGACGTTGAACTCCTGGCTGGCGCGGCGCAGCGTCTGCCAGGCCTCCTCCGGCGGACACCGCCGGACCGCCATGATGGCGCCCTTCGCCTGCTCGATGGCGGCGCGGGAGGCCAGCAGGTCCAGCATCTGGTCGGGGTCGCCCGCGGTGGCGGTCTCGGCGACCACCAGGGTCATCTCGGTGAGTTTCGCGTACCGCCGCAGCACGGCGAGGGTCTCCTCGTCCGGGGCGCGGTCGAGCGTGACCGACAGCACGAAAGCGCCGTCCTCGTCCCAGAACCCGGGCAGCGCGGCGGCGCCGCGGATCGCCTCGACCGCCGGGCCGCCGTCGAACACCGTCTCGCGGAGCAGGTCCGGCCAGCGCTCGTCGCCGAAGAGGCGATCCGTGACGACCGGCTCGCCGGTGGTGTCCGCGACGAGGACCGGGCCGCCGTGCGCCAGCTGGGCGGGGACCAGCTGCCGGCCGACGCCCGCGGCGGCCAGCACCCGCAGCGGCCGGTCGCCGCGGCTGACGGTCAGCGCCGCGCCGAGCCAGCCCGGCAGTTCGCCGGAGATGCGCTCGAGCAGCGCCTGCAGCAGTTCGGCCAGCGGTCTCCAGCGATCCGCCGCGTTCACGAGTGTCTCGGTCACCGTTCCTCCACCGGTCTTGGTCCCCTTGATTTACCGCACGCCGCGGTGCTTCGCCTCCGACGACGCACCGGTTTGTGGGACCGGCCACGCGGAAGGGCCAACCGGGTGGGCCGTCCGGGCGAACCCGATCACCCGGCCGCGCTCGGCAGCGGTCGAGGAGCTCCTGCTCCCGCACCACCGGCGGGGAGAGGGTCCGGTAGCAGACGTCGTCGAAGAGGACGGTGAGCTTGTCCTCCTCGACGGTCATCACGACCCCGCGCGCGGCGGGTCCTCGGCCGCCCGGCCCGCCGCTTCGAGCGCCCGGCCGACGACGGCGGTGTCCGTCCCCGCGGCGGTGAGGGCGAACCGGCCGTCCGGCCCGGCGCAGCTCGGCCACCGTCCCGTCGCTCATGGCGGCAGGGCCACCCAGTCCGCGCCCGGCAAGCACCGACCCGAACGAGCGGTTTACCCCGCGGCGCGTCGGGGGTAGCCGAACGGTGAGCCGAGGAGGCGCCATGACCCACTGGTGGTCCCGATGATGTTCAGCGAAGTCGTCGTCGCCGGGCAGATCGCCCGCGACCTGGTGATCGAGGTCCCGGACGCGCCCGGCGCGGACTCGTCGGCGCCCGTGCGGCACCGGCAGGAGCTGCTCGGCGGGAAGGGCGCGAACCAGGCCGTGGCGCTGGCCCAGCTCGGGCTGCCGGTTTCGCTGATCGGCGTCGTCGGCGCGGACCGCACCGGGGACTCGCTGCTCGCGCAGGCCCGGGCCGACCGGATCGGCACCACGCACGTGGTCCGCCGGGCGGGCACCGAGACCGCGCTGCTGGTCGACGTCGTCGACGACCACGGGCGCCGCCGCTACCTCGAGCACGTCCCGGAGGGGACGCTGCTCACCGAAAACGACGTCTTCGCCGCGTCCGCGCCGATCTCGGCCGCCGCGTCCCTCATCGTGCAGCTGCAGCAGCCCGCGCCGGTGGCCCTGCTCGCGGCCCGGCTGGCCCACACGGCGGGCACCCGGGTCGTGCTCGACGGGGCGCCGGAATCCGACACCCTGACCGACGACCTGCTCGCCCTCGCCGACGTCGTGCGCGCCGACGGCCCCGAAGCCGAGCTCCTCACCGGACGGGCGGTGGACGACGTCGGCTCGGCCGCCCGCGCGGCGACCGAGCTCCGGCGGCGCGGCCCCGCGCTGGTCGTGCTGGAGGTTTCCGGGCAGGGCAACCTGTTCGCCGGGCCGGAGGGCACCTGGTTCGTGCCGGACGTCGAGACCGACGTCGTCGACCCCACCGGCGCCGGTGACGCGCTCGTCGCCACCCTGACCGCGGCGCTGACCCGCCGCCGCCCGCTGGCGGCGGCGGCGAGCCTGGCCGTCGCGGCCGCCGCGGCGACGACCGGGCACGCGGGCGGGCGCCCACGGCTGTCCCGCGCGGAACTCGACCGGCTCCAGCCGCGCGAGCTGGAAACCGTCCAGGCCTGAGGGCTACAGGCCGGGCAGCCGCTGCCGGAGCCCCAGGAGCGCCGAGAACGGGTCACCGCGCTCGGCCAGGCGGTCCGGGACGTCCCGGACCGTCCACCGGTCCGGCGCGAGCCGCGGGTCGTCCAGCTCGTCCCACTCCAGCGGCACCGAGACCGGCGCTCCGGGCCGCGGACGGACGCTGTAGGGCGCGACGAGCGTCTTGTTCAGCACGTTCTGCGTGTAGTCGAGCCGGGCGCGGCCGCGGCGCTTGTCCTTCGTCCAGGCCCAGCTGACCAGGTCGGGCAGCACCCGCCCGATCGTCTTCGACACCGTCTCGGCCCACGCGCGGGTCTCCTCGAAGGTGCAGTGCGGCGCGATCGGCACCCACACCTGGACGCCGCGCTGCCCGGTCACCTTGGGCCGCCCGGTGAGGCCGAGGTGCTCGAGCGCGGTGCGGTGCAGCCGCGCCAGGTCCAGGACCTCCTCGAACGTCGTCTCCGGGCCAGGGTCGATGTCGAACAGCACCCACGTCGGGTGGTCGACGTCGGCGGCGCGGGAGGTCCAGGCGTGCAGCTCCAGCGCGCCGTAGTTGGCCAGCCAGGCCAGCGTCGCGACGCTGTCGGCCACGGCGTACCGCCGGCTCTCCCCCGGCCCGGCGCGTTCGTTGTCCCAGGTGGTCAGCCAGTCCGGCGCGTGCCGCGGGAGTTCCTTCTGCCAGAAGCCGGGCTCGGTGACCCCCTGCGGGAACCGGTGGGTGTTCAGCGGGCGGCCGGCCAGGTACGGCAGCATCGCCGGGCCGACGGTGACGTAGTACCGGATGAGGTCGCGCTTGGTGACCGGCTCCCCGCCCCGGGCCGCGGGGAAGAGCACCTTGTCCAGGTTGGTCAGGGCCAGCTCGCGGCCCGCGACCGACCACCGGCCCTTGGCGCCCAGTGCGTCGAGCGCGGCCAGCTCGTCCTCGGTGGGGGCTTGCCAGCCGCCGACGGGCTCCTCCGCCTCCGCGGCCGGGCGGTCCCCGTGCCAGAGGGCGTCGGGCGCGGAGGCCACCTCCTCGTTGGTGCGGCCGCTCTTCACCGAGCGCGGGTGGTCTTCGGCGTCCCAGCCGGGCTGTGCGTGCTCGTCCTGCTTGTGCAGGAGGAACCACTGGTCCTTCTCGCCGCGGCCGGTGCGGACGAGGACGAACCGCCCGGCCAGCTTCTCGCCTTCGAGGTCGAAGTGCAGCGTCCCGGCCTCGATCGCGCGCGCCGGATCGGGCTCGACCGGCCGCCAGACGCCGCGGTCCCAGACGATGACGTCCCCGCCGCCGTACTCGCCGCGCGGGATGACACCCTCGAACCCGGCGTACTCGATCGGGTGATCTTCGACGTGCACGGCCAGCCGGCGGGCCTTCGGGTCCAGCGTGGGTCCCTTCGGCACCGCCCAGCTGACCAGCACGCCGTCGAGCTCGAGGCGGAAGTCGTAGTGCAGCCGGCGCGCGCGGTGCCGCTGCACCACGAACCGGTGACCGTCCGGGCCGGCGGCCCCGCCGGCCGGTTCCGCGGTGCGGTCGAAGTCGCGCATCTGCTGGTAGCGCCGCAGTTTGCGGCCCGGGTCCGCGGCCATGGTCCGGGTGTACTCCCTCAGTCCGGTGCCGACCAGGGCGGGTTCTTCTTCGCGAGCTCCTCGTACTCGGCGACCTCCTGCGGGGTCGGGTCGAGGCCCGCCTCCTCGGCGAATTCCTCCGGATCGGTGACGTCGTCCGCGGGCTCGGTCACGCTCGGCCTCCCAGCGCGCCGCGGATGAGGTCGCGCGCCCGGTCCACGATCGCCGCGGGCGGCCCCAGCAGCAGGTTCGCCTTCGCGCTCTCGACGCCGGGGTGCGGCCGGGTCGGCGCGGCCGCTTCGGCCACCTTGGCGGTGGCGGCCATCGCCCGCAGCCGCTCCGGCGGGCGGTGCGCCCGCAGCAGCGGGAACTCCTCGCGCTCTTCGTGCTCGGCGTGCGCGAGAACGTCTTCGCGCAGCTGGACGAGCAGGGTGTCGAAGCCGTCGGCCTCCGGGCCCATCTTCTGCAGCGTGGTCAGCAGTTCCTTGGCCCGGTGCTCCTCGCCCAGCCGGGCGTCGACGATCGGCCCCGCCGCCGCCTCCAGGTCGCGGATCTCCGGGTGCACGACCAGTTCCTCCGCCGTCTCGTGCACGGCCAGCAGCCGCACGAGGTCGTGGAACAGGTCCCGCCGCCGGTCGCCGTCCGCGGTTTCCAGCGCGGCGAACAGCTCGCGGATTTCGCGGTGCTGGCGCTGCAGCAGTTCGATGACGTCCTCTTCGTGCGCCGCCATGGACGGCTCCCTCCTGGCTCGGTGCTCGGTGGGAAGCGGCATTCCCCGTCCCGGACGGGTTACTCCTCGCGGCGAGCGACAGTGAGCCACAGCCCACCGAGGGCGGCGACGGCGAGACCGGTCACGGCCCACCACGACCCCCAGCCGAAGAAGGCGACGACGAGCCCGACGGCAAGCAGGACACCCCCGCCGACCGAGGCGGTGTCGTCACGGCCGGACCCGGCGGCGAAGGCCATCAGCCCACCCGCCCGTCGACGGCGGCCACCACGAGCGCGGCGCACCGGGCCACGGTCACGCCTCTTTCCTTGGCCATGGCGACCAGGGCGGCCTGCGCGGCCGGCCGGCTGAGTCCTTGCGCGGCAAGGACGTCCAGCGCCAGACCGACGACATCGCTGACGGGCGGGGTGACGGGTGGGGTGGCGGTGCGCACGGGCATCGGAAGACCTCCGGCTCATTCGGCGGCGAAACGAACGCGACCGGGTACCCCGCCGCGCCGGGTTTCACACCCTTCACCGAACCCGTCCGGGTGGTGCCCGTTCAACTCCCGGCGAGCCCTTTGCGAGCGCGCCGCCGGCCGGCCACGTCTCCGAGTCCCTACGCTCGGGACGTGACCGACGCGTGGGAATGGGACCCGTCCCTCTATTCGGGCAGCGCGCGCTACTACGCGCAGGGCCGCGTGGCGTATCCCGCCGAGCTCGCCACGGCCTTCGCCGCCGAACTCGGGCTGGACGGATCGGGACGGCTGCTCGACGTCGGCTGCGGCCCCGGATCGTTGACGCTGCCGCTGGCCGGCTCGTTCGCGGAGGCAGTCGGGCTGGACGCCGACGCCGACATGCTCGCCGAGGCGAGCCGGTACGCGGCCGAGGCGGGGATCGGGAACTGCCGGTGGGTGCACCGGCGCGCCGAGGAACTGCCCGCCGGGCTGGGCCGGTTCCGGCTGGTCACCTTCGCCCAGTCGTTCCACTGGTTCGACCGGCCCCGCGTCGCCGCCGCGGTGCGCGGCATGCTGACGCCGAACGGGGTCTGCGCCCACGTGCACGCGTCGACGCACGAGATCGTCCACCCCGCGATCCCGGAGCTGGTCCGCGCGTACCTCGGCCCGGTGCGGCGCGCGGGACGCGGTTCGCTGCCGGACGGCACCGCCGGCGGCGAGGCGGAGATCTACCGCGCGGCGGGCTTCCGGGGCCCCCGGCGGTTCGAGGTGCCGGGGCGGGTCGTGACCCGCACCGTCGACGAGGTCGTCGCCGGGGTGTTTTCGCTGTCGAGCTCGGCACCGCACCTGTTCGGCGCGCGGCGCGCCGAATTCGCAGCCGAGCTGCGGCGGCGGCTGGCCCCGGCGGAAACGTTCACCGTGCGGCTGCCCGAGCTCGCCGTCGACCTGTGGTTCACCACGGGTTGTTGAAGTCCTCGTCGTCCTCGACGGCGGCGCGGGGACGCCGGGCGGCGCGCGGCTCGTCCCGCCCGGGCCGCGACAGCGTAGCTCCCCCTGCCGGCCCCGGCGCCGGTTCGAACCCGCCCGGGCCGGGATACGCCTCCGCGTCGAAGGCGGAGGCCGGTTCCGCGTGCGACCGGTCGGTGCTCCAGCCGGACTTGGTCTTGCGCTGGGCCATCTCGCGGACGTGCTGGACGTACCGCTCGGCCGCCTGGACCTGCTTGGTCATGTACTCCTGCGACCGGGCCTTGATCTCCTCGCCCTGCTGCTCCCGCAGGGCACGGCGATCGGCCTGTTCGCGCACGAGGCCGTCGAGCTCGGCCTTCATCCCGGCGATGTCGGTCATGCGTCCTCCTACCACTTCCGGGCGGACGGCGGCTCTTCGTCGTCGAGGGAGCCGATGATCCGCCGCCCGGGCTCACCGAGGTTGTCGAAGACGGCGCCTTCGATGCGGTAGGCGGGGGAACGGCGTTCGGTGTCGCCGCCACCACCGCCGTGGGCGCCGCCCATGGCGCCCATGCCGGGCATGCCCCCCATCGACGAGCCTGCCGTGCCGGTGGCCCCGGGCGCCCCGGCCGCCGACGCGAACGCAGGCTGCGGCTGAGCGGGGCCGACGCCGGCGCCGGTGTGGGCACCGCCGGAGACGGGCGTGTCGCCGAGCCCGGCGGCGGCCGGGTCGAAGCCCGCGCCGGAGAAGCCGGGTCCGCCGTGCGAGCCGCCGCCGATGCCGGCGGGGTGGGCGCCACCGCCACCGCCGCCGTGCGAACCGCCGCCCTCGGGCGAGCCCGGGGCGCCGTGCGAGCCGCCGCTGTGGTCCGAGCCGCCGTGGTCGGAGCCGCCGCCGTGATCCGAGCCGCCGTGGTCGGAGCCGCCGCCGTGGTGGGAGCCGTCCGGCGAGGTCGGGTCGCCGAAGTCACCGGCGTGGCGCGAGCCGTCCCCGCCGGGCGACGCGAGGTCCTCGAGGGTTCCCCGGTGGGTGGGCAGGTCGTCGAGCCGTTTCTCGGGCGTGTCGCCGAGCGCCCGGTCCGGCTTGTCCTCCTCGCCCAGGGTGTAGGTCGTCGGGGTGCCCTTGCCGTCGTCGACGGTCACCGTCGTCGGGCCGTCCGGGCCGTCGGGGCGCTCCGCGGTGATCTCGAGGTCGCCGTCGCGGATGTGGATCTTGCCGTCCGGGCCGGGGCGGTAGGTGTCCGTGTCCGTCCCTTGTGGACCGTCGGTGGGCTTGCCGTCGGACCAGTCGAGCTTGAAGTCCTTCGGGTCGCCCGGTCCGTCGCCGACCTTGATGTCCATCTTGCCGTCGTGGTCCGGCTCGGTCATCTCGAAGGTCTTGTCGCCCTGCTTGACCTTCAGGGTGTCCCGGTCGTCGTCGACGGGCTTGCCGTCCTCGCCGAGCAGGCCGTCGGGCTTGCCGCCGGGATCGGTCTCGATGCCCGGGCCGCCGAACTCCTTCAGCGCGTCCGCGGCCTCCTTCTTCGCTTCCTCGGCGGCCTGTTCGGCCTCGGCCTTGCCGTCTTCCCCGGAACCCGGACCCGAGCCCGACCCCGAGCCGGAACCCCCGCCCAGGCCGCCCGCGCCGTCACCGGAATCGGTCTGGATGCCCGGACCGCTGAACTCCTTCAAGGCGTCGGCGGCCTTCTTCTTGGCCGCCTCGGCCGCCGCGGCGGCGGCGTCCTGGCCGCTGTCGGACGGCGGCGGCACCGAAGAGGGTGCCGTGCTGTCGGATCCCGGACCCGAGCCACCGCCGGCGCCCGAGCCGGAACCCCCGCCCAGGCCGCCCGCGCCGTCACCGGAGTCGGTCTGGATGCCCGGACCGCTGAACTCCTTCAGCGCTTCGGCGGCCTTCTGCTTCGCCGCCTCGGCCTCCTGGGCCGCCCGCTGCTTGGCTTCTTCCGCCGCGGCCGCGCCGTCGTCCTGGCCGCCCGGCGAGCCGGAGCCGCCACCGGAACCCCCGCCCACGGAGCCACCGCCGGAGCCCCCGGACCCGTCCGGGATCGGCGGCACCGAGCCGCCACCGCCGGCACCCGAGCCGCCGCCCGAACCCGAACCGTCACCGGACCCCGCGCCGCTGGGCAGATCGATCCCGGAACCGCCACCGGTCCCCGAGCCGCCGCCCGGCGCACCGGACCCCGAACCGGTCTCCGGGATCGGCGGCACCGAGCCGCCACCGCCGCCGGCGCCCGAGCCCGAGCCCGAACCGCCACCGGACCCGCCCGAGCCTGCCCCGGCACCCGAGCCACCGCCGGACCCGCCCGAGCCGGCTCCGGCACCGGAACCACCCGGCCCGCCGCCGGCCCCGCCGGTCGTCCCCGGGCCGCCGCCACCGGGGCCACCGCCCGTGCCACCGGTCGTGGCGCCGGGCCCGCCCGGGCCGCCGGCCCCGGCCGTCGAAGCGCCCTCGAACTCGTTGCGGATCCCGCCCATCACCTTGTCGAGCGCGTCGTACGCCTGGTCGACGAGGTCCTTCGTGTCCTTGCAGGTCTTCGCGAACCCCTGGTACAGCCGGTCCCACATGTCGGGGTTGAACTGGTTCTGCACCCACTGCTTGGCCAGGTCCTGGCCGTGCTTCTTGATCTCGTCGCCGTCACAGCAGCCCTGGTCGTTGAGCGTCTTGACCAGGTTCGTGCCGAAGTTGAGGTCCATCCAGCCCGCGATCTGGGCCAGGTCCTTCTCGTTGCCGTGCTCGCCGTTGGCGACGGCGACGACCTTCTGCGCCATCGTGTAGTCGGCCTTGCCGACCAGGTCGGTGTACATCCCGATGACGGCGTCGGCCTTGCCCTTGCACAGCTGGAACACCGTGGTGGCGGTGTTCAGCGTCGCTTCGCTCGCGTTGCCGAGCGTCTGCGACAGCTTGGCGGCCTTCGGCTGGATCTTGTCGTTGTAGTTGTCCGACGCGGCGTCGGCACCCGCGCCGCTCCAGCTCTGGTACAGGGTGCTCAGCTGCGAGCCGGTGTCCTGCAGCGTCCGGTCGACCGTCTCCGAACCGCGCTTGAAGTGCCCGGCGTCGGCGACGAAGTCCGCGAAGCTGATCCCGCGCTGCTCGTCGAACGGCGCGCGGATGTCCTTGTCGAGGTCGAGCGCGCGGGTGTTGCCGCGGCAGTCGGCCGGGATCTTCGCCAGCAGGGACCCGAAGGTCTCGAACAGCTTGAGCGCGGGCGCGGCGGCGTCGAAGATCTCGTCGGAGGTCTTGGTCCCGCTGCCGCTGCCGCCGCTGCTGTCGGCGGCGGGCGGCTTGGTTTCGTCGAGCTTCTTCTTGCCGTCGTCGACGGCCTTCTTCTCCTGGTCCTCGTTGTAGCTGTTCTGGTCGCCGCTCTTCTTCGCCTTGTCGTAGGCATCGTCGACCGACTGGCCGGCGAACAGCGGGTTCGCGTTGTACGCGTTCGCGTACTTCTCGGCCTCCTGCCGCTTCTGCTTGATCTCGTCGGGCTCCTGGTCGGCCAGGAACGGCGGCGGTGGCGGGTTTTCGCGCAGCCAGCTGCTGATCAGCGCGCTCTTCTGCTCCGGCGGGACGCTCGGGTCGTCCAGGACCGCCTTGACGTCGGACCACTTCTTCTTCTCGGCCATCAGAGCGAGCCTCCGGCGTTCGTGATCGCGCCGGCCTGGTCGCCCTCGTTGGTGCCGTACTTCGAGCCCGCGGTGCCGAGGTTCGAGCCGAATGAGCCGAGGGTGGTGCTGTAGCCGGAGACCGCGGCCCACAGCGCCTGCGCGCCGGCGGTGTACTTGGTCGCGTGCGTGCCGTGCGCCCGGCCGAACTTCTCCGCCGTCACCTGCGGTGTCTGCAGGTCCGGGTTGTCGTCCAGCAGGTTTTCCGCCAGGTCACCGATGGTCTTGGCCGCCGTCGACAACGCTTCGGTCGTCGCGGTGTACCCCCCGCCGCTCATTTCCGCGCCTCTCCTGAAGTTCGTCGAGTTCCCAGTGCTTCCGCCAGCACGTCGGCCACGGACCCCACGTCGGTGAACCGGTCGAGCCGGTCCAGGTCGATCGTCACCCCGTAATAGATCTCCAGCGCCGCCAGCAGCTTGATCCGGCCCTTCGAGTCGATGCCCAGCTCCTCCAGGGGCGCGTCGGGCTCGACGAGAGCCGGGTCGAGCCGGAAGGTGTCGCAGACGACCTTCGTGACCTCGGCGCGGTGATCACCCACGGAAGTCACCATAACGTGCCTTGGCGGCCGAACGGGCGACCTTGCCGCTCGATGTGCGCGGAAGTCCACCGGAAGGGACCAGACGTACCGCCCGCAGCGTGAGGCCGTGTTCGCGGGAGACCGCGCGCAGCACCGCCCGGGTCACCTCCCGGTCGTCGGCTTCGGCGCCCCGCACCCGCTCGGCCACCACCACCGCGCCCTCGCCGTCGGAGCCGGCGACGCCGAACGCGGCGACCCGGTCGCGGCGGATCGCCGGGTGGGCCTCGCCGGCGGCCGCTTCGATGTCCTGCGGGTGGAAGTTGCGGCCGTCGATGACGATGAGGTCCTTGAGCCTGCCGGTGACGTACAGGTCGCCGCGGTGCACGACGCCCAGGTCGCCGGTGCGCAGCCAGCCGCCGAGCCCGTCGAGCGTGGCGCCGAACGCGCCTGCGTCGCCGCGGCCCCAGTAGCCGTCGGCGACGTTCTCCCCGTGCACCCAGATCTCGCCGACCAGGCCTTCCGGCTGCTCCCGGCCGTCCTGGACGATCCGGACGAGCTGCCCGACCGGACGGCCGACCGACACGAGCTCCTGCCCGCCGTCGGTTTCGACGGCCCGGCCCTGCGCCAGGGCTTCGCGGTCGAACACCGCCCCGCGCGGGCCGTCGTCGCCCGCGCTGGCGACGTAGACCGTGGCTTCGGCGAGCCCGTACGACGGCCGGTGCGCTTCCGGCCGGAAGCCGCGCGGCCCGAACACCTCGTGGAAGCGCTCGATCGTGCGCGGCCGGACGGGTTCGCTGCCGTTGAGCGCGACCCGGACTCCCCCCAGGTCGAGGTCTTCGCCGGTGTCGGCGTCGGCGGCGAGGTCGTAGGCGAAGTTCGGGGCGGCGGTGAACACCGCCGGGTACGCCGCCAGCTGCCGCAGCCACCGCATCGGCCGGTGCACGAACTCGGCCGGGGCCATGAACACCGCCCGCCCGCCGGCGAAGACGGGCAGGCACAGCAGCTGGATCAGGCCCATGTCGTGGAAGAACGGGATCCAGCCGGCACAGGTGGTGCCCTCGTCGACGGCGTAGGCGAGGCTGCCCTGCCAGCAGGCGGCGACGATCGCGCGGTGCGGGATCACCGCGCCCGCCGGCTCGCGCGTCGAGCCGGAGGTGTACTGCAGGTAGGCCGGGCTGTCCGGGGTCACCGGCACCGGGTCGGCGCCCGGGCCGGTGAGCTCGTCGACCACCACGACGGGCTCGTGCGCCGGCAGCCGCGCCGCCTCGGCCGACGACGTCAGCCACACCCGCGCGTCCGCGTCGGCCAGGACGCCGGCGAGCCGGTCCGCCTGCGCGGGGTTCGCGGGAACCATCAGCGGGACGGCGACCAGCCCGGCGGCCAGCGCGCCGAAGAACGCGAGCGGGTAGGCGAGTTCCTGGCCCGCGAGGATCGCGACGCGCTCTCCCGGCGCCGCCACCCGGCGCAGCTCGCCCGCCACCACGCGGACCCGGGCGGCGAACTCCGCCCACGTCAGCGTGTGTTCGACGCCGCGGGTGTGGTCCTGGTGGGTGAACAGCGGACGGTCTTCGCCGGCGCGGGCGAACAGGTGCTCGACGATCGAGGTGCGCAGCACCGCCTCGGGCACGGTCACCGGCGCGGTCGGACGGGGCACGCCGGGCAACCTACCGGCTTCCGGAAACCGGGTTCACCCCCGGGGCGAGCGCGGGTACGGTCGCAGGCCATGGCCGTACCGGAAGCGCTGGTCGCCGCTCTCGCGGACGAGGACCGGCTGCAGCTCTTCGCGCGCATCTGCACCGCCCCGGACGGGCTCGAGGCGTCCGGCGCTCCGGCCAAGCTCGTGAAGCGGCTGGTCGACGCGGGGCTCGTCACCGAGGCCGGTGGCCGCTACCGGGCCGTGCCGCCGGTGTTCCGCGACGCGCTCGGCAAGGCCCCGGTGGATCCGCTCGACGCACTCTTCCGCCGCGGACGGCTCGGGTCGATCCCGCACTCGGGCAAGCGCCGGCAGCTGCTGCTGGCCCACCTCGCCGAGCGCTTCGAGCCCGGCCGGCTCTACACCGAGCAGGACGTCCGCGAGAAGCTCTCGATGGTCCACGACGACCACGCGACGCTGCGCCGCTACCTCGTCGACGACGGCCTGCTGCAGCGCAGCAACGACGGCAGCAGCTACGGGCGTCCGTCGGAAGCCCGCGCCGCCGGCTGAGCCGCCGGGAGGTCGAACAGCGCCAGGACACCCGCGTCGGCGAACACGACGTTGTGCGCGACCCGCCCGGCCCGCACGGTGAACACCTGCAGGGTGTGCAGCCGGAACCCGCCGGTGTCGTCGCGGCAGTAGGCCGCGAGCGCCGGCCGCCCGTTGGCGGCCGTGCGCGTCATGCGCCACTGGTGGCCGCGCATGCCGAACAGCCGGTCCAGGAAGCGGCCGTAGTCGTCGCGCCCGCGGAACCACAGCGGCACCGGCGGCATCTCCATCACGACGTCGTCGGTGAGCAGTTCGACCAGGCCGGCGACGTCGGCGCGCTCGAACGCCCGCAGGTAGCGGTCCAGCACCGCTTCGACCGCGGTGTCGTCCGGCTCGGGCACCTCGTCGGCCGACAGGCCGCCGAGGCCCGCGCGGGCGCGCTGCAGGGCGCTGTTGACCGCAGCCGGGGTCGTGTCGAGGAAGCCGGCCACCTCCGCCGCGCTGAACTCCAGGACGTCCCGCAGGATCAGCACCGCCCGCTGCTTCGGCGGCAGGGTCTGCATCGCCGCCAGCAGCGCCAGCCGGAGCGTGCCGCGGCGGGCCAGCGCCCGGCCGGGGTCGTCGAGGCGGGCGTCGGGGAACGGCTGCAGCCAGGGGATTTCGAACGACGGCGTCAGCGGCGCGGCCGGATCGTCGCTGGGCCCGCCGAGCCCGGACGGCAGCGGCCGCCGGGCCCGTCCTTCCAGCGCGGTCAGGCAGGCGTTGGTGGCGATGCGGTAGAGCCAGGTGCGCACCGAGGCGCGGGCCGGGTCGTAGCCCGCCCACGCCTTCCAGGCGCGCACCAGCGTCTCCTGCACCAGGTCCTCGGCCTCGTGGACCGAGCCGAGCATGCGGTAGCAGTGCGCCAGCAGCTCAGGCCGGTGCGGTTCGGTGCGCGTCGCGAAGTCCTGCATCATTCTCCCGTCGGACGGCTTCGGCAGGTATACCGGCGGCGCGGCCGGAATTCATCGCCTTCGGGAGAACCCTCTGCTACAGGTCGTCGAAGTCCTCGGGCCGCAGGCTGTCGAGCTCGGCGCGGAACCGCTCGACCTCCGCCTCGGCGTCGAGCACGTCGGCGGCCGGTCCTTCGGCCTCCTGCTCGACCTCGAGCTGCACGGACGCGACGTCCAGCACCTCTTCGGCGACGCGGATGGGCGCGCCCTGGCGCAGGCCGAGCGCGACGGCGTCGCTCGGGCGGGCCGAGACGCGGGTGCCGGAGGCGAGCACGAGGTCGGCGTAGAAGATGCCGTCCCGCACTTCGGTGAGCTCGACCGCGGCGAGGCCCTGGCCGAACGCCGCGAGCACGTCGCCGAGCAGCTCGATCGTGCCCGGGCGCGGCTGCGCGATCTGCTCCCGCGCCCGCACGAGGGCCTCGGCCTCGCCGTACCCGATCATGATAGCCAGCCAGCGGCGCGCTCCCGCCGGCTCGCGCAGCAGCATCAGGGGTGCCTCACCGGGGACCGGAACGGCCATTCCCACCACTTCGATCGGGATCACGCCGACCACCGCACCCTCCGTGTCGTGGGGAGTCGTCCTTCGCGCGCGTAGTACCCATTACCGGAGGTTCGCAACCCGATCCGGCGACCGGGTTTCCGCGGCGGGCTCTTCTCGGCTGCGGACTGCGCCCCGGCGCCTTGCCGGGCCCCGGCGGCCGCTGTCACCGTCGAGGGGTGGAACCGACGATTTCGCGCAGTGTGACCGTCCCCGCCGACCCGGGCACGGTGTGGTCGTGGGTCACCGACCTGCCGCGGATGGGCGAGCTGAGCCCGGAGAACGTCGGCGGCCGCTGGCTCGACGGCACCGGGCCCGACCTCGGCGCACGGTTCCGCGGCCGCAACCGCAACGGCGAGTTGCAGTGGTGGACGCGGGTGCGGGTGGTCGCGTTCGAGCCGGGCCGCCGGTTCGCCTTCGACGTGCGCACGCCGTTCGGTTCGCGGGTTTCGCGCTGGGAGTACGTGCTGGCGCCGGCCGGCGGCGGCTGCGTCGTCACCGAGAACTGGTACCGCATCGGCAGCTGGGTGGTGCGGAAGTTCATGGGGCCGCGGGTCACCGGCCGCGCCGACCGGCCCGGGTACAACGTCCGGTCGATCGAGCACACCCTCGCGGCGCTGAAGGCCAGGGCCGAGGAGCGCGCCGCCGCCTGAGTCCCTTGTCGAAACCCACTCTGTCCAGCTAGGTTGCTTTATCGAACCTAGGAGGACCATGACCGACACCCCGCCGAAGCCCGGCCTCGTGCTGCTCGTCGCCTCGACGGCGGCGTTCCTGGCGAGCCTGGACACGTTCATCGTCACGATCGCCTTCCCCGGCATCCGCGCCGCGTTCCCCGGCGACGACCTGGCGAGCCTGTCCTGGGTGCTCAACGGCTACACGGTGCTCTTCGCGGCCTGCCTCGCCCCGGCGGGACGGCTCGCCGACCGGTACGGCCGCAAGCGGCTGTTCCTGCTCGGCGTCGCGGTGTTCACGCTCGCCTCGGCCGCCTGCGCGGCCGCGCCGTCGATCGGCGTGCTGGTCGCCTTCCGCGCGGTCCAGGCGATCGGCGCGGCGCTGGTCATGCCGACGTCGCTGGCGCTGCTGCTGACGGCGTTCCCGCCGCACCGCCGTCCGGTCGCGGTCGGGGTCTGGGCGTCGGTCGGCGCGGCGGCCGCGGCGCTCGGGCCGCCGCTCGGCGGCCTGCTCGTCGAGGCGTCCTGGCGCTGGGTGTTCCTGGTCAACCTGCCGATCTGCGCGGTGACGCTGCTGGCCGGGCCGCGCGTGCTGCGCGAGTCGCGGGACACCACCACCGGCGTCCCGGACGTCCTGGGTGCGGCGGGGCTGCTGGTGGGTGTCGGGGCGTTGGCGTACGCGCTGGTCGAAGCGCCCGATCGCGGCTGGGGCGCGCAGCCGGTGCTGCCGGCGTTCGCGGTGGCCGCCGTCGCGCTGGCCTGGGTCCCGCTGCGCTCGGCCCGTCACCCGGTGCCGGTGCTGGACCTGCCGGCTCTTCGCGTTCCGACGCTGTGGCTGGCCTGCCTGACGACCGGCGTGTTCGCGGCCGGGTTCGCGGCGATGCTGTTCGGCAACGTGCTGTTCCTGACCTCGGTCTGGCACGACTCGATCCTGGTGGCCGGGCTGTCACTGGCACCCGGCCCGCTGGTGGTGGTGCCGGTGTCGGTCCTCGGCGGCCGGTTCGTGCACCGCTTCGGGCCGGGCCCGGTGGTCGCCCTCGGCGGCGTCGCGTTCGGGGCGGGCGTGCTGATCTGGTTGCTGCGCATGGGATCGGCGCCCGACTACACCGCGGCGATGCTGCCGGGCCAGCTGCTGACCGGCCTCGGCGTCGGGCTGATCCTGCCGAGCCTGTCGGGCGTGGTGGGCACGGTCCTGCCGCCGTCCCGCTGGGGCGCGGGCTCGTCGATGGTCAACACGGCCCGGCAGATCGGCACGGTCCTGGGCACCGCGGTGCTGATCGCGGTCTTCGCCGGGCCGCCGGACCTGGCGGACTTCCGCCGGGGCTGGCTGGTGATCCTGGCGACCGCGGCGGCGACCAGCGCCGGCGGCGTGCTGATCGCCGCACGGCGGCGGACGGACCACTACGCCGGGCCCCAGGCCTCGTCCAGCACCGCGAGCCCGGCGCCGATGCTCGCCGAGGGGATCGAGCCGTAGCCGAGGACCACGCCCTGGCGCGGGAAACCGCCGCAGAGGTCCGACAGCGTCTGGATCGCCGCCCCGGCCGCCGCCGCGCGGGCCGCGATCGGCTCCAGGTCCGTCTCGTCTTCGGCCAGCGCGCACAGGTGCAGCCCCGCCGCCGAGGGGACCACGCGCAAGCGGCCGGCGAAGATCCGGTCCAACGCCGTCGTGATGCGCTCGTGGCGGTCCGCGTACACCTTCGTCGCGCGGCGCAGGTGGCGGGCGAACAGGCCGTCGTCGACGAACCCGGCCAGCGCGGCCTGCGCGGGCAGGTCGCCGTGCCAGCCCGACAGCTGCCGGGCGTGGTGCAGGGCGTCGCGCAACGAGGCCGGGGCGATCAGGAAACCCAGGCGCAGCATGGGGAGCAGCGTCTTCGAGAACGAGCCGACGTAGGCCACCCGGCCGTCGCGGTCCAGGCTCTGCAGGGGTTCCAGCGGCCGGTCGGAGAACCGGAATTCGCTGTCGTAGTCGTCCTCGACGACGACCGCGCCGGTGCGGCCCGCCCACGCCAGCAACGCCGTGCGCCGGGCGAGGGACATCGCGGTGCCGAGCGGGAACTGGTGCGAAGGCGTGACGTACACCAGTTTCGTGCCCGGCGGCAGCGCGGCGACGTCGAGCCCTTCGCCGTCCACCGGCACGCCGACGACTTCGGCGCCGTGCGAGGCGAAGAGCAGCTTCGCCATCCGGTAGCCCGGCTCCTCGACCGCGACGCGGTCGCCGGGTTCGAGCAGCACGCGGCACAGGAGGTCCAGTGCCTGCTGGGCACCTTGGGTGACGAGCACGTCGTCGGCGCCGGCGCGGACCGAGCGGGAGACGCCGACGTGCCGGGCGATCGCCGCCCGCAGCCCGGGGTGGCCGCCGGGCTCGGCGTAGTGCGCGAACCCGGCGGCGTCCCGGAGCTCCCGCGCGAGCAGGCGCCGCCAGGTGTCCAGCGGGAACAGCGTGGCGTCGGGGATGCCGACGCGGAAGTCGAACACCGGCTCGGGCGTCGCGGCGGCCGGGGACGGGAGCGATCGCCACACCGCCTTCGGCCGCGGCCCCCGCTCCGACGGCGCCCGGCGCGGCTTCGGCGCCGGGAGTTCCGCGCTGACGTAGGTGCCGGCGCCGACGCGGCCGGTGAGGAAACCGTCGGCGGTGAGGCGGTCGTAGGCGACCGCGACGGTGTTGCGCGAAACGGCCAGGCGCCGGGCCAGCTCCCGCGTCGGCGGCAGCCGCTCCCCCGCGCGCAGCCTGCCGTCCAGGACGGCGTCGCGCAGCTGGCGGTAGATGCGGACGCTGAGGTCGCCACGGCCGGCCAGGCTGACGTGGAAGTCCATCCGGGGAGCCTACATTGGCCCAATTTTATACTCCGGAATTGGATCTGGGATCGGGCCAAATCTCGCCCTAGCGTTCTTCCCATGAAAGCGCTTCTCGACCAGCCTCTCGAGCGTCCGCAGGCCCGGCGGACCGGCCGCCTGCTCGCCACCGCCCAGCTGGTCGCCTCGCTCGGCGACGGGGCGTTCCTGACCTGCTCGGTGCTGTTCTTCACCCGGATCGCCGGGCTGACCCCGGCGCAGGTCGGGCTCGGGCTCACGCTCGGCTGGGCCGTGGGCTCGGTCGCGGGCGTGCCGCTCGGGCACCTCGCCGACCGCCACGGCGCCCGCGGCTCGACGGTGCTGCTGGCGCTGGCGACGGGCACGGCGATCCTCGCGTTCCTCGTCGTCCGCTCGCCGGTCGCGTTCGTCCTGGCGGCGTGCCTCTACGGCAGCTGCCAGACCGGGCTGGCCGCGGTCCGCCAGGCGCTCCTGGCCGCCCTCGCCGACCCGCAGCGGCGGACGCGCGTCCGGGCGCACCTGCAGTCGGCGGGCAACGCCGGGCTCGCCGTGGGGGCCGGGCTGGGCGGCCTCGCGCTGTCGGCCGACACGGCGTCGGCGTACCTGACGGTCTTCGTCCTCGACGCGGCGGCCTTCGCGGTGACGGCGGCGCTGCTGCACGCGCTCCCACCGGTCCCTCCGGCCTCCGCGCGCCCGGGAGCCCCGAAGCCCGCGGTGCTGCGCGACCGGCCCTACGCGCTGGTGACGCTGCTCAACGCGGTCCTGCTGCTGCGGATGCCGCTGCTGAGCGTCGCGATCCCGCTGTGGATCGTCGAGCGCACCGCGGCGCCGGGCTGGACGGTGTCGGCGCTGTTCGTGCTCAACACGGTCGTGGTGGTGCTGCTGCAGGTCCGCGTCGCGGGCCGGCCGGCCTCGATCGGCTCGGCGGCGCGGATGGTGCGCCGGTCGGGCGTGGTGCTCCTGGTGTCGTGCGTCGTGTTCGCGGCATCGGCGCTGGGGGCGTCGCCGTCGGTGGCGTTCGCGGTGCTCGTCGCCGGGGCACTGGTGCAGGTGCTCGGCGAGATGCTCCAGTCGGCGGGCTCGTGGGAGATCGGCTTCGCGCTGGCTCCGGCCGACCGGCAGGGCGAGTACCAGGGGTTCTTCGGCAGCGGGATCTCGGTGGCGCGGGCGATCGGGCCGGCGCTGCTCGGCACGGTCGTGATCGGCTGGGGTTTCGCGGGCTGGCTCGCGCTGGGCGCGCTGTTCCTGGCGGCGGGCTGGGCGATGGGCCCGGCGGTCCGCTGGGCCGCCGCCACCCGCTGACCCCAAGCCGGGCGGCTACTCGCTGACCTGGGCCGCGGCGGTCTGGTGCAGCGAAAGGTCCTGGCCCGCCGCGGAATCGTCGGCCCAGGCGCCCGACTCCGCCGTCCAGGTGCGGCCGGCGAAGCTGACCTTGTCCACGCCCAGCGCCTCCGCCCGGCCGACCAGCCAGGTCGCGTACGTCCAGCCCTGAGCCGCCGGGTGGGCGCCGCTCAGGCCGGCCGTGCCCAGCTCCGCCGTCGCCGCGCCGGCGACGTCCGCGGGGGCCGCGAGGGTCAGGTTCCGGCAGGTCAGCGTGGCCGGGAACTGCCCGTTGAACGCCGCCGCCATGGCGCGGGACTGCGGCTCCCACTGCGCGTACGCGTCCGGGACGCCGGAGCGCTGGACCGCCTGGGCGGCCTCGGTGATCGGCAGCGTTTCCCAGTTCGGCAGCTTCTCGAGCTTCTCGTAGAACTCCGTCGCCGCGTACACCGGGTCGCGCAGCTGGGCGATCGTGCCCCAGCCCTGGCTGGGCCGCTGCTGGAACAGCCCGACCGAGTCGCGGTCACCACCCTCGAGGTTGCGCAGCTTCGACTCCTGCAGCGCGGTGGCCAGCGCGACCGTCGCCGCGTGGGCGGGCAGCCCCAGCTTGGTGCCGACCGCCGAAATCGTGGCGGCGTTGTTCATCTGCTCCGGGGTGAACGTGTAGGCGGTCGCGTCGCCCCCCGGCAGCGCCACCGTGCACCCCGGCGTCTTGACCGAGCCGCGCGTCAGCGCCACCACCACGACGATCCCCGCGACCAGCACGATGACCGCGCCCAGGACCATGGCCACCTTCAGGCCACAACCGCGCACCCTGCCTCCCCATCACCCCGTTCGCACCAGTCTGCCAAACGGAGGACGCGGGGGCCGGGGTGCGGGTTCAGTGCGCGGCGCCGAAGAAGATCGGGTTGGACAGCGCCACCATGGCGTTCGGCACCGTGGTGTTCGGGCCACCGGACGGGCGACGGACCTCGACGCGCACCCACCGGCTGTAGCGGGGGTAGGTGGTCCAGGTGACCGTGGCCGCGCCCGCGTCGCCGATCGGCTCGGTGTGCTCGGGGCCGAGCTGGTCGAGGAACGTCACCGTCGTCCCCGGCACGCCGGCGACCACCGCCTTGACCGTCACCGGGGTCCCGGTGCCCGCGGCGAGCCGCTCGCCGATGCCCGCGCTCGCGCCGCCGCCGGAGACGGTGAAGTCCAGCTGGACCGCCGCCGACTCCGCCAGCCACGAGCGGCCCGCCTTCAGCCCGGCCAGCAGTTCCCGGCGGCGCAGCCGGTCGGCGAGCACCACGGTGTGCGGCAGGGCCACGCGCTGGTCGGGGTGGTGTGCGTCGGAGTCGCCGATCGCCGGGATGAAGCGGCCGCCGCGCAGCAGCCCGTCCCAGTGGACGACGCTCGCCTCGTCGTCCTGGGTCCAGGGGCCGTTCCAGACTTCGACGAGGTCGGCGATTTCGTAGGCGAATTCGTAGGTGCAGCCGAAGCAGTTCGCGAACGGGTGCGCCGCGGTGACCAGGCCGCCGGCGCGGTGCACCTGGTCGGTGAAGCGCCGGAAGTCCCGCGGGTCGGCCGCGCGGTAGCGCCAGTCGATCCAGGTGCCGGCGGGCAGGCCGATCGCGGGCCAGTGCCCGGACCGGGTCGTCACCTCTTCGCCGTTGAGGATCAGCAGGTCGTCGGTGGCGTGGTTGCCCCAGACCAGCTGGGAGCTGGAGGTGTTGTGGTCGGTGGAGACGATGAAGTCGAGCCCGGCGGCGCGGGCGTCGGCGACGAGCTGCTCCGGCGTGCGGCGCCCGTCCGAGTGCACGGTGTGCAGGTGGCTGTCGCCGCGGTACCAGGCGCGGCCCCTGTCCCGCGCCGGAGCGGTTTCCGGGGCGGGGTTCGGCGTGACCGGCGGGCCGTCGGGGCCGAAGGTGAGCGTGATGTCGACGCGGTAGTTCAGCCCCTGCGGCGCGACGGTGTACGGGCCGAGGACGACGTGCCACCGGCCGGGCCCGACCGGGCCGGCGAGGTAGCCGGGCGTGGCTTCGGACGCGCTGATCGAGAACCGGTCGCGGAAGCCGCCGGACCAGCCGCGGAAGCCGCGCGCGTTGCCGAGGTCGTGGCCTTCGGGCCCGAAGATGCCGATGTCGCAGGCGTTCCCGCGGGTGCCGGCCGGCACCGGGGGCCTGTCGTAGGAGTAGACGACGTCGATCTGGCGCACGCCGCGCGGGACGTCGACGGGCAGGTAGTACCAGTCCGGCACGTCCGGTGCCAGCGTGCCGGTGACGGTCTGCGTCCGGCTGGTCCCACCGGGCTGATCGGCGAACGCGACGCCCGGCAGCAGCCCGGCGGCGACCGGGACGCTGCCGGCCCGCAGCAGCGTCCGCCTGCTGAAGTCGTTCATGCGCACCTCCGCACCCGACGCTAGGCGCGCCAGGCGAACGCGGACACGAAATGGCCGTGAACTTTCGGCAGCGTCAGCGGCGCTTCGCCAGGATCTTGCCGAGCGCGACCACGGTGACGGCGGCGGCCAAGCCGAGCCGCGTGACGTCGACGGCGGGAACCCAGGTGGCGGTGCCGTCCCGGACGACGAAGGCGCCGACGGGCCGGGCGAACACCCCGAAGCCGACGCCCTCGCGGACGGGGAGGGCATCCCCGCCGCCCCCGCCACCACCCCCGAAGACGGCCGCGGCCGGGATCACGGTGGCGCCACCGCGTTCGACGGGCTCGCCGTAGACGAGTTTCGCCGAGAACAGGTCCCGTGCCGCCGCGGCCAGCCGCCCCAGTTTCATCCGGCCAGCATCGATCGGCTGCGGGTCCGGGCGCGCCTCATGGGTGGCGGAGAACCCGGTTTTTGTCGGTGGTCTCCGGTAGCGTGGAAACCGGGGGCGCCCCCGCGGGCCCCGGCTGCTTTTCGCCGCTCCCGCCGCCAAAACCGGTTGCCGCGCCGCCGGATCTCCGCGATTCTGCCCTGTTCCGCACCGGGCGGGACGTTCGGAGAAGAAGATGACGCCGTCGCGCCGCGGCCTGGCCGCCAACCCCGCCCTGCCCGCTCCCCTGCTGGACACCTTGGTCGCGACGGCCGACGACGAGCTCGGGCCGATCCTCGCCGCCCGCGCGGACCTCACCCGCGACCACGCCCGGACACTCGCCGCCCGCTGCGGCCCGTCCGTGCTGTACCCGCTGCTCGAACACGGCCTGCTCACCCCGGCCGACGTCCCCTTCGACGACCCTTGGCGAGGGCTGGCCGTGCTGGTGCACCCGGACGCGGACCCGGCCTGGTTCGACCGGCTGGCCCGCGACCCCGACCCGGTGATCCGCACCGAGCTGGCCACCCGGTGCCCGCTCCCCGAACCGGTCGTCGACGTGCTGGCCGCGGACCCGGACCTGGACGTGGTCACCTCGGCGGCCCGCTGCCAGCGGCCGACCGCACGGCTGGCCGAGGACACCCGCCGGGCCGTCCGCCACGCCCTGGCCGCGAACGAGCAGTCGTCCCCGGACCTCCTGCGCCGCATCGCGGGCGAGGCCGAAACCCGTCGGTGGTCACCGGTGGCCTCGGAACCGGGGTCGTCGCCCGTCGACCTGCTCGCCACCCTGGCCGGAAACCCCGCCACCCCACCGGATTGCCTCCCCGTCGCCGCGCATCCGCTCGTCCGCTGGGCGCTGGCCTCCCGCACCGACCTCGCCGCCGACGTCTACGCGCACCTCGCCGAGGACGACCTGCCGGGTGTCCGGTGGGACCTCGCGCGCAACCCGGCCGCCGTCGCGCTGCTCCCGCGGCTGCTCGCCCGCGACCACAGCCGTGAGATCCGGCAGGCGGCCGCGCACAACCCGCGCGTCCCGCTCGGGCTGCTGGCGCAACTCGCGCTCGAAACCAAGGTCGGCCGCACGCTCGTGCCGCGCGTCGCCACCGCGACCGAACCCGAACTGCGGCTCCTCGCCGAGGCCGCGGCGCAGGTCAGACGGCTGGCCGCCGCTCGCCCGGACCTCCCTCCCGACCTCCTCGCCCGGTTCGCCGAGGACCCGGACGCCGGTGTCGCCCGGGCCGTCGCGCCGAACCCGGACCTGAGCCCGGCGCAGCTGCGGACCCTCGCCCGGCACGGGACGACCGTGTCCGCTGGGATCGCCGCGAACCCGCGCTGCCCGGCCGACCTGGCCCGGTCGCTGCTCGACGGCGCACCGGTCCGCGCCCTGCGGGTCCTCGCCGGCCACCCGGGACTGACCGCGGAGTCCATTGTGGCCCTGCTGGCCCACCCGGACGAGCGGGTCGTCACCGCGGCGGCGGCCAACCCCGCGCTGCTGTCCACTTCGACCGGAAGCACCACCGGACCGGGAAACTCCCACGGAATCGGTGCAGCGCTGAAAAAATTGCGCTGAAGGTGTGGCAAAAAGACGTATCCGAAAGTTTTCACCGTGTCGGCGGCTACCGTCCGAAAGCTGCGTTCTGCCACCCACGGGGAGGAATCATGGCACTGCTCAAGAACGGCGTGGTCACCGCACCACCGGGCGCACCCGCCGGCGCACGGGCGCTGAACTCGGCGGATCCGTTCGCCGCCGGCCCCGGCGCCGCCGCCGAGCGGGGTGCGAACCGGTACGGGGTCTGCTCCATCGAGGACTTTCCTCCCGGCATCAACGACCTTTCCAGCACCCACGAGGACGCGGGCGGTTTCTACAATTACGTCAAGCAGTTCACCGCGCCGAACTTCTGGTACACCGACGGTGGCGTGCTGTCGTGGATCTACGGCGAACAGTACGACGACTGGCAGGGCACCTACGGCTTCGACGCCTGCGTCGCCGAGTACCACTCGGGACACGGGACCATGGACTCCGGCGGTGTCTTCTGGATGCCGATGGGCGGCACCTGGGGTGGGTCTTCCTGGGCCAGCTCGGCCGACATGCGGCTGGGCAACGAGGTCGCGCGCTACCTGTTCTTCTCCACCTGCCTCTCGCTGCGCATCGGCGACGGCAACAGCCCGATCCGCACCTGGGACGCGGCGAACCTCGGCCTGCGGATGATCTTCGGCTTCGAGACGACCAGCGTCGACAGCCCGAACTACGGCGCCTACTTCTTCAGCAAGTGGAACGGCAACGGCCACAAGTTCGGCAAGGCGTGGCTGGACGCGTCGTGGGACATCGACCACCACCAGGCACCCTCGGTCGTCGCCTGCGGGGCGACGCAGGCCGAGGCTCAGGACCGGCTGTGGAACGAGGGGTCCTTCCAGACCGCCGCCGCGTCGAAGAACTGGTGGTGGTGGACCTGGTACGACGCCGCCAAGAGCATCCGGACGCCACGGCTGGAGCTGCCGGGCACGGCGCAGACCGCCCGGTTCGCGCCGCCGCGGCTTTCGGGGGCGCGGCTGGCCGAGCTGGCCGGCCACTACGGCGTCCGGCTCGGCGGCGGGGTGGCCGACGACGCGATGGGCCCGCACGGCGTCGTGCTGGGCGCCGAGCAGGGCGGGCCACGGCTGAGCGTCGACCACCGGGGCGTCCGCGAGATCACCTTCGCCGACGCCGACGGCACCGGCCGGGACGCCCCGAGCGCGGACGAGGCCGTCCGGATCGCCCAGGACGCCGTCGAGACGTTCGGGCTGGCCGAGCGCGTCGACCTGGTCGCCGACAAGGTGCGCCACCAGTACCACGCCGGCGGCACGGCAGGCGACGTCGCCGACCCGCGGGTGCGCGAGACCCACGTGGTGTTCACGCAGCTGGTCGACGGCCGCCCGGTCGTCACGCCCGGCCTCGGCGAGGTGCGCGTCGGCATCGACGGCGGCGGCACGGTGACCACGATCGTCGACGCCACCCGCGAGGTCGAGCGGCTGAGCGACGGCGCACCCACCGCACCGCCCTCGGCGGCCGCGGAAGCCACCGGCGAACCGTCCACTGTGGACGAGGCGCTCGACGCCCCGCTGCAGCGGCTGCTGCGGCGGCTGACCGCGGGCGGACGCGTGCCCGCCGAGGTCCGCACGATCCCGGACTCGACGGCGGTCGGCTACGCGCTGCGCGGCGACGACGGCGCTCCGGTCGTCCGGCGGACCGTCGAGGTCGACTGCGGCGCGGGGCTCGCGAAGCGGTACGTCCTGGAGGCACCCCTGCGCTGAGCAGGGAAAAGAGCGGCCGGGCCGGCACCGCGTCGGGGGGTGCCGGCCCGCGTTTCGCTCGAACGGGTGTAAACCCGAGGTATCCGGGGCATCACCAAAGCACACCTGTGCTCCGGGGGAGTGCGCCGTACCGAGGGGAGAACCGCGATGACCTTCGATTTCGTCAGCCGCTGGCTGGGCAGGCATCGCGACCGCCCGGGCGTCACCGTCGACCTGGCGTGCGGTGGCCGCGTGACGCTGCGCGAGATCGACGGGCGGCCCGTGCTGGCGGTCACCACCGCGCCCGGACCCGACGGCCGGTGCGAGGTCGCCGCCGTCCCGCTGTCGGAGGCCGAGCGCCGCGAGCTGGGGCAGGTGCTGGACTCCGACGTCCTGCTCGCCTCCTGATCACCACCCCGCCACCCCCTGTTTCCCGGATGTAGGGGGCTTTGTGGCTGATCGCGGGTGAAAACCGGTCCGGGCGGTGTGGCGCGGGTCGCTTTTTGTGGGGTTCCCACAACTCAGCCGCTCCGGCATGCGCCATCGCGGACATTGGTCCGACCCGGCGTCATCCACCAGGGTGTAGACAGGTGCAGGCGACGTCCCAGGACAGGTACGTCGCCTGCTGCGCGTGGGTACTTGGGAGGCTCAGCCGGTGTTCAGTCGTGTCGCCATCGTCAACCGCGGAGAGGCCGCGATGCGGCTCATCCACGCCGTCCGGGACCTGTCCGCGGAAACCGGGACGCGGATCGAGACGGTCGCCCTCTACACCGACGCCGATCGCACCGCCACGTTCGTCCGCGAAGCGGATCTGGCCTACGACCTGGGCCCCGCCTCGGCCCGGCCCTACCTCGACCTGGCCAAGCTGGAGAAGGCGCTGGTCGAGACGAAGGCCGACGCCGCCTGGGTCGGCTGGGGCTTCGTGGCCGAGGACCCGGCGTTCGCCGAGCTGTGCGAGAAGGTCGGCGTCACCTTCGTCGGGCCGAGCGCGGACGCGATGCGCAAGCTCGGCGACAAGATCGGCGCGAAGCTGATCGCCGAAGAGGTCGGCGTGCCGGTCGCGCCGTGGAGCCGCGGCGAGGTCGCCACGCTCGAGGACGCGCTGGCGGCCGGTGAGCGGATCGGCTACCCGCTCATGCTGAAGGCCACCGCGGGCGGCGGCGGGCGCGGTATCCGCATGGTCGCCTCCGGCGAGGACCTCGCCGACGCCTACGAGCGCACCAGCCAGGAGGCGCTGCGGGCGTTCGGCTCCGGTGTCGTGTTCCTGGAGCGCCTGGTCACCGGCGCCCGGCACGTCGAGGTCCAGGTGATCTCCGACGGCGCGACGGCGTGGGCGCTCGGCGTCCGCGACTGCTCGGTGCAGCGGCGCAACCAGAAGATCATCGAGGAGTCGGCGTCGCCTGTCCTCGCGCCGCCCCAGACGGCCGAGCTGAAGGCGTCGGCGGAGCGGCTCGCGGTGGCCGTGGGCTACCGCGGCGCGTGCACCGTCGAGTTCCTCTACCACCCGGGCGAGAAGCTGTTCGCCTTCCTCGAGGTCAACACCCGCCTGCAGGTCGAGCACCCGATCACCGAGATCACCACCGGCACCGACCTGGTCAAGCTGCAGCTGCACGTCGCCGGCGGCGGCAAGCTCGAAGGCGAGCAGCCCGCCGAGCTCGGCCACGCCGTCGAGGCGCGCCTCAACGCCGAAGACCCGGACCGCGACTTCGCCCCCTCCCCCGGCCGCATCGCACGGCTGGCGCTGCCGGCCGGCCCGGGCATCCGCGTCGACACCGGCGTCAGCGAGGGCGACACCATCCCGGCCGACTTCGACTCGATGATCGCCAAGATCATCGCCTACGGCCGCGACCGCGACGAGGCACTCGGCCGCCTGCGCCGGGCGATGGCCGAGACCACCGTCATCATCGAGGGCGGCGCGACCAACAAGAGCTTCGTGCTCGAGCTGCTCGACCAGCCCGAGGTGATCGACGCGAGCGCGGACACCGGCTGGATCGACCGCGTCCGCGCCGAAGGCCGCCTGGTCACCCACCGGCACTCCGCGATCGCGCTCGCCGCGGCCGCCATCGAGGCCTACCAGGACGAGGAAGAGGTCTCCGTCCAGCGGCTGCTGTCCACCGCGCACGGCGGGCGCCCGCAGGTCCAGCACGAGAGCGGCCGCCCGCTCGACCTCAAGCTCCGCGGCGTCGGCTACCGCGTCTCCGTCGCCCGCGCCGGCCGCAGCCGCTTCCGCGTCGGCATCTCCGCCGGCGCGTCCGACGTCCACCACGCCGACATCGAGATCGACCGGTTCGACGCCCACAGCGGCCAGATCCTGGTCAACGGCCGCCGCTTCCGGCTGGTCGCGGCCACGCACGGCCCGATCCACCTCGTGGAGGTCGACGGCGTCACCCACCGCATCAGCCGCGACGAGGGCGGCGTCGTCCGCTCCCCCGCCCCCGCGCTGGTCGTCGCCACCCCCCTGGCCGTCGGCGACGAGGTCGAGGCGAACGCGCCGATCCTCGTGCTGGAGAGCATGAAGATGGAGACGGTGCTGCGCGCGCCGTTCCGCGCCCGCGTCCGCGAGTGCCCGGTCTCCGTCGGCAGCCAGGTCGAGACGGGCGCGCCGCTGATGCGCCTGGAACCGCTGGCCGACGACGCCGCCGAGGAAGCCGCCGACACCGGCGAGACCGTCGAGATCGAGCTGCCCTCGGTGCCGGACGGCGTGTCCGCCGCCGAGCGCGTCGAGCGCGGCCTGCAGGACCTCCGCAGCCTGCTGCTCGGCTTCGACGTCGACCCGGCCGAGCGCAAGCGGCTCGTCGCCGCCTACCTGGAGGCCCGCTCCGAGCTGGGCAACCGGCCGGTCGAGGGCGAGCTGGAGCTGCTCACCGTCTTCGCCGACCTGACCGAGCTCAGCCGCAACACCCCGGGCGGCGAGGACACCGTTCCGAACGGTGCCGTGCACAGCCCGCGCGAGTTCTTCCACACCTACCTGCAGAGCCTCGACGTCGAACGCGCCGGCGTCACCGAAGGCTTCCAGGCGAAGCTCAAGCGCGTCCTCGCGCACTACGGCGTAGGCGACCTGGAGCGCACGCCGGAGCTGGAGGCCGCGGTCTTCCGGATCTTCCTGGCCCAGCAGCGGATGACGGCCGACGTCGCGGTCGTCTCGGAGCTGCTGCGGCAGTGGCTGACCGGGGCCCCGCCGGCCGAGGCGCTGAGCGAACGCGCCGGGCTCACCCTGGAACACCTGGTCGAGGCCACGCAGGTGCGCTTCCCCGCGGTGTCCGACCTCGCCCGCGGCGTGGTGTTCCGCTGGTTCGCCCAGCCGCTGCTGCGCCGCAACCGCGCCCGCGTCTACGCCGCCGTCCGCACCGAGCTGACCTACCTCGACCAGCACCCGGACGCGCCGGACCGCGCCGAGCGGATCCAGGCCATGATCACCGGCTCCCAGCCCCTGGTCCGGCTGATCGGGCAGCGGATCGGGCGGCCGGGCCGCGACCACGCGCCGCTGCTGGAGGTGCTGACCCGCCGCTACTACGGCAACCGGCGGCTCTCCGGGGTCGCCGTGCGCGAAGCCGGCGGGCAGCGCTGGCTGACCGCCGAGCTGAACGCCCCCGAAGGCGTGCTCCCCCTGGTCACCACCGCCGTCGACATCGCCGCCCTGCCCGACGCCCTCCGCGCGCTCGGCGAGGTGGCCACCGACGGCGTGGTCGCCGACCTCTACCTGCGGTGGGAGGACCAGCCGGACGTCGACGCGGCCGCGGAGCGGCTCGGCACGCTGCTGGCCGAAAACCCGCTGCCCGCGGGCGTGCGCCGGATCGTCGTCACCGTGGCCGGCACCGGCGGCGCGGTGATGCACCACCACTTCACCTTCGAGCGCGAGGGTGACGGCTTCACCGAGGACAGGCTGATCCGCGGCCTGCACCCGCAGATCGCCCAGCGCCTGCAGCTGCAGCGGCTGCGCGAGTTCGACCTCACCCGGCTGCCCTCGGCCGACGAGGAGATCTACCTGTTCAAGGCCACGGCGAAGACCAACCCGGCCGACGAGCGGCTGATCGCGATGGGCCAGGTCCGGGACCTGACGCCGCTGCGCGAAGCCGACGGACGCCTGGTCGCGCTGCCCGCGCTCGAGGACGCGGTCACCGCCTGCCTCGACGCCATCCGCAACATCCAGGCGCAGCGGCCGCAGCACAAGCGGTTCGACACGAACCGGATCATGATGTACGTCTGGCCGCCGACCGACCTGACCACCGAAGAGCTGAACACCCTCGTCCAGCGCATCCTGCCGACGTCGGTGGGCGCCGGGCTGGAGGAAGTCCAGTTCCTGGCGCGGCGGCGCACGGACGCGGGCAAGCTGACCGAGCTCGCCGTCCGGATCGCCTTCGACCCCGGGCACGGCGCGCGGCTGCACGTCGAGGCCCCGTCGACCGAGCCGGTCAAGCCCCACGACGACTACCGCCTGAAGGTGCTGCGCGCGGCGCGGCGCGGGACGGTGTACCCGTACGAGCTGACCGATCTCCTCGCCGGGCCGCAGGGCACGTTCGCCGAGCACGACCTGGACGACTCGGGTGTCCTGGTCCCGGTCGACCGGCCCAAGGGCAAGAACAGCGCGGCGATCGTGGCGGGCGTCGTCACCACGCCGACCGAGCGGCACCCCGAAGGCGTCACCCGGGTCGTGCTGCTCGGCGACCCGACGAAGTCGCTGGGTGCGTTGTCGGAGCCGGAGTGCTCGCGCGTCATCGCGGCGCTCGACCTCGCCGAGCGGATGCAGGTGCCGCTGGAGTGGTTCGCGCTGTCCTCGGGCGCGCGGATCTCGATGTCCTCGGGCACCGAGAACATGGACTGGGTCGCCGCGGCGCTCAAGCGGATCGTCACGTTCACCCAGGACGGCGGCGAGATCAACATCGTGGTCAACGGCATCAACGTCGGCGCCCAGCCGTACTGGAACGCCGAAGCCACGATGCTCATGCACACCAAGGGCATCCTGGTGATGACGCCGGACTCGGCGATGGTGCTCACCGGCAAGCAGGCGCTCGACTTCTCCGGTGGCGTGTCGGCCGAGGACAACTTCGGCATCGGCGGCTACGACCGCGTGATGGGCCCGAACGGGCAGGCGCAGTACTGGGCGCCGAACCTGCCGGCCGCGCGGGCGGTGCTGATGGCGCACTACGACCACACGTACGTGGTGCCGGGCGAGGCCGGGCCGCGCAAGGTGGGCACGAACGACCCGGTCGACCGGGACGTCTCGCCGTTCCCGCACGCGATCGTCGGCAGCGACTTCACGACGGTCGGGGAGATCTTCTCGGCCGAGCACAACCCGGACCGCAAGAAGCCGTTCGACATCCGCACGGTGATGCGCGCGCTGTCCGACCAGGACCACCCGGTGCTGGAGCGCTGGGCGGGCATGGCCGACGCGGACACCGCGGCGGTGCAGGACGTGCACATCGGCGGCCGCCCGGTCTGCCTGGTCGGCATCGAGTCGCGGTCGGTCCCCCGCCGCGGCTTCCCGCCCACCGACGGCCCGGACACCTACACCGCGGGCACGCTGTTCCCGCGGTCGTCGAAGAAGACGGCGCGGGCGATCAACGCGGCGTCGGGCAACCGGCCGCTGGTGGTGCTGGCGAACCTGTCGGGCTTCGACGGCTCGCCGGAGTCGCTGCGCAAGCTGCAGCTGGAGTACGGCGCGGAGATCGGCCGGGCGATCGTCAACTTCGAGGGCCCGATCGTGTTCACCGTGATCTCGCGCTACCACGGCGGCGCGTTCGTGGTGTTCTCCAAGGCGCTCAACCCGAACATGACGGTGCTGGCCCTGGAGGGTTCGTTCGCTTCGGTGCTGGGCGGCGCCCCGGCGGCGGCGGTCGTGTTCTCCGGCGAGGTCAACAACCGCACGGCGAACGACCCGCGCGTGACGGAGCTGCAGGCCCAGGTGGCGGCGGCCGGCGGCGCTGCCCGGGCGGCGCTGAGCGCCCAGCTGGCGGAGGTCCAGTCGGCGGTCCGGGCGGAGAAGGTGAGCGAGGTGGCGGCGGAGTTCGACCGGGTCCACAGCATCCAGCGCGCGGTGGAGGTCGGCTCGGTGGACGCGATCATCTCGGCGGCCGAGCTGCGGCCGCGGATCATCGAAGCGATCGAACACGGCCTGAAGAAGTAGCCTGCCGCAGCTGGTCGTGAGTGGTAAGGCGGGTTAGAACCCGCCTTACCACTCACGACCGGGCCGCGGCAGAGTCGCGACTTTCGGGGGTATGACCCCTTTGCACCGGGCCGACACACTGTGCGTGCCGGTACGGTGACCACGGGTTCCGACCGGACCTCCATCCGTGCGGCGTGAGGAGATCCCCCGATGGTGTCAAGGTCCCTGTCCCGGCTCGCCCTCGCGGCGTCCGGGGTCCTGCTCACCTCCCTGCTCGGCGGCACCGCCACCGCGCAGGCGGCCGACACGCCGGTGTTCTGGCGCGTCCCGGCCACGGCCGCCCAGGCGCAGGCGCTGACTGCGGCCGGGTTCGACGTCGAAGAAGGTGACGCCGGCAGCGTCAACGTCGTCGGCGGGCGGGCCGTTGCCGCGCAGCTGCGGGCCCTGGGTTACCGGCCGTCGTTCTTCGACACCGTCTACAAGGAACTTCCCGCCGAGACGAGCAGGCTGGCCGCGGACACCTACTACGGCGGGTACCGGACGGTCACCGCGCACGAGAACCACCTCGCCGCCGTTGCCTCGGCGCACCCCGACCTGGCCACGAAGTACACGATCGGCCAGTCGTGGAAGAAGGCGAAGGGCCAGGGCGGGCACGACATCCAGGCGATCTGCCTGACCAAGAAGCAGAGCGGCGACTGCACGCTGTCGACGACGTCGAAGAAGCCGAAGTTCTTCCTGATGGCCCAGATCCACGCGCGCGAGCTGTCGACCGGCGAGCTCGCCTGGCGCTGGATCGACTACCTCGCCGACGGCTACGCCACCGACGCCACCGCGAAGTCCATTCTGGACACCACCGAGGTGTGGGTGGTGCCGATCGCCAACCCCGACGGCGTCGACATCGTCGCCTCCGGCGGGAATTCGCCGAAGCTGCAGCGCAAGAACGCCGACAACTCCCGGGGCAGCTGCACCGGCACGAACATCGGCGTCGACCTCAACCGCAACTCGACGTTCAAGTGGGGCGGCGACTCCAACTCCGCCTGCTCCGAGACCTACCAGGGCGTGAGCGCGGGTTCGGAGCCGGAGGTGCAGGCGCTGGAGAAGCTGGCTCGCGCGATCTACCCGGACCAGCGCGGCACGGGCAACAACGACCCGGCGCCGTCGACCGCCACGGGCACGATGATCACGCTGCACAGCTACGGCAACGACATCATCATCCCGTGGGGCTTCACCCAGGCGACCTCGCCGAACGACGCCCAGTACCGCAGGCTCGGCGCGAAGTACGCGGCGTCCAACGGCTACCTCGTCGGCACGAACGAGGAGACCGTCGGCTACGACACGACCGGCACCACCGACGACTTCACCTACGGCGAGCTCGGTGTCGCCAGCGTGACGTTCGAGGTCGGCGGCTCGAGCGGCACGTGCGGTGGTTTCCTGCCGCGCTACACCTGCGTGGACAGCACGTTCTGGCCGAAGAACAAGGGCGCGCTGATCGCCGCCGCGAAGGCCGCCGCGGCGCCGTACCAGCAGTGAGTCACGGGCGGCAGGCGTAGATGCAGTTCTGCGGGCGCGGGGAGCCGAGCACTTCGACGTGCCGGAACCCCGCGTCCGCCAGCATTTCCACCGCCTTTTCGGTGCCCCACACCGCGCCCAGCGCGGCGCCGCCCTCGGCGAGTGACGTGGTCGTGCAGTACATCAGGCTGATCGAGTAGGTCAGGGCCGCCAGCGGGTTGCCGACGTTCTGCTCCAGGTGACTGGAGAAGTTGGTGTCCACCATGAAGAACAGCCCGTCCGGAGCGAGCGCTTCGCGGACCCGGCGCAGCACGACGTCCGGCCGGTCCTGGTCGTGGACGGCGTCGAAGGCGGTGATGACGTCGAAGGGCGGATCGGCGCTCAGCTCGGCGGCGTCCCCGACGACGAATTCGGCGTTGACCGGCTTGGTTCGGCCGGCCTGTTCGACGACGCTCGCGTTGATGTCCAGACCGGTGAAGTGCGAGGCGGGGAAGGCCCGCGCGGCCACGGCGATGGCGTTTCCGGTGCCGCAGCCGAGGTCGAGCACCCGAGCGCCGTCGGTGAGCCGTTCCTTCAGCCCGGGGACGGCACCGAAGAAGCCGTCGACGAGGTGTTCGCGGTAGACGTGCTTCCAGCTGTCGCCGGTTTTCGCGCCGAGGGTTTCCAGGTGGGGCCCGTAGGCCGACCTCGGGACGCCGCCGCCTTCGGCGAACGCGCGTTCCAGTTCCGGGAGGATGCCGGTGAACGCGGACAGCGTCAGCAACGACGGCATGAGGTTCGCCGCGGTTTCGCCGAGCAAGAACTTGGCGTGCTGCGGCGGGAAGGTGTATTCGCGGCCGTCGTAGGTGAAGATGCCGCCGGTGACCATGGCGCCGAGCCACTCACGGACGTAGCGTTCTTGGAGGTTCGCCCGCGCGGCGAGCCCGGCACTGGTGGCGGGGCCCAGCGCGGCGGCGGCGAGGAGGCCGGTGCGATGCCCGACGCCGAGGAGCATGGTGAGGGCGCTGCCGGTCATGGCCGCGGTCAAGTGCGCGGCGAAGTCCTTCTCCTCCATGGGGCAAGCGTACCCGCCGGGCGAAGAGTCCGATGTGGACGCTGCGACCGGGTGCAGGCGGTGCGGAATCGCTTCCGCACCGCCTGCCCGGCAAGTGCGGCGGCACTCAGGCGTCCTCGTCCTCCAAGCCCGCGTCGGCGAGCACCGCGTACACCCGGCGGCGGGCGTCGGCCAGGATCTTCTTCACTTCGGCCACCTGGGCGTCGTTGCCGCTGTATCCGACCTGGGCCGCCGCGCCGGACAGCTCGCCCAGTGCGTGCCACAGCGCCGCGAACCGGTCGGCGCCCGGCTCCTCCTCCGGTTCCGCCCACAGCGCCGCGAGCTCTTCCTCGCGGCCCGCCACGTGCTCGCGCCCGGCGTCGGTCAGCTCCGCGACCCGGCGGCCGGCCGTCTCGACCGTGTGGACCAGGCCTTCGTCCTCCAGCTGCTGGAGAATCGGGTACACCGAGCCCGGGCTGGGCCGCCAGCGGTCGTGCGTCCGGCGGCGGATCTCCTGCATCAGCTGGTACCCGTGCATCGGTTCCTCGGCCAGCAGCGCCAGCACCGCCGGCCGCACCGGGCGGGCGTGCGGGCGGCCGCCGCGGAACTCGCGGACCCGCTGGAACGCCCCGCCCCCGCCGAACCAGCCACCCGGGCCGCCGAACGAGCCCGGGCCACCCGGGAACCCGGGGAAGCCCGGCCCGCCCGGCGGCTGGGGCGGGTGCGGTGGGTGCGGCGGTGGCGGCGGGAATCCGCGCGCCAGCTCGGGGCCACCCGCCCAGTCTTCCTGCCCCGGCACGTCCTGCTCCGGGCCGAGGTGCCCATGCCCTGCCCCGGGGTGCCCGTGCTCCGGCATCCCGTGCTCCGGCCACAGGTCCCCGTGCCCCGGCATGCCATGTTCGGGCCCTGGATGCCCATGCCCCGGCACCCCGTGCCCCGCCCCGAGGTGGCCGTGCCCCGGCACACCAGGCTCCGGGTGCCCGTGGCCCAGCGCGCCGAGCCCCGCCCCGAGGTGCCCGAGCACATGCCCGGCCCCCAGGTGCCCGAACCCACCGTGCCCCGGCAAGCCGTGCCCGTGGTGCCCCAGGTGCCCCCCGAACCCGCCGAACATCCGGTCCGCTCCCGCGCTCATCCCCATGATGCCCTCCTGTCGTATCGGCGACACTCACACGATATATCGCCGCTCGATCGAGGGCAAGGCAACCTCCTCGGCCGAGGTAGCGCCCGGCCGCTACACCACCCCGCAGGCCGCTCCCCCACCCCGCCGGCTGCCCCTCGCCACCCGCGCCGGACCGGAGGCGGCATCCGGCGGGCTAGGAACCGGACTTCACCGCCAGCGTCAGCAGGTCCGCCGCCGGGCCGGTCAGCCGGCGCCCCGCCGGCCACACCGCGCGCAGCACCCGGCCCAGTTCGACGCCGTCCACCGGCACCGGCACCAGGCGGCGGCCGGCCACCTCGCGGACCACGTCGAGGTCGCTGATCACCGCCGGTCCGGCGCCCGCGATCACCGCGTTGCGCACCGCCGAAGCCGAACCCAGTTCCAGCAACGGCGTCACCGGGCCCGCGCCGGCCCGCCGCAGCGCCGCCTCGACCGTGTCCCGCGTTCCCGAACCCGGCTCCCGCACCACCAGCGGCGTCGCGGCCAGTTCGGCGGCCCGCAACGGACGGCGGCGCCGGGCCCACGCGTGCCCGGCCGGCACCACCACGACGAGCCGGTCCGCGGCGACGCGGCGGGTGGCCAGGCCCGGCCACGGCCCCGGCGACTCGACGAACCCCAGGTCCACCCGGCCGCGCGCGACCAGGTCGGCGACCTGCTCGGAGTTCACCACCTCGAGCCCGACGTAGGTGTCCGGCCCGGTCCGCTTGACCTCGCCGATCCAGGCGGGCACGAAGTGCTCGGCCAGCGTCATGCTCGCCGCGACCCGCAGCTGGGCGCCGCGCTGGGTGCGCAGGGCCTCCGCGCCGGTGCGCAGTCCGTCCACTTCGGTCAGCACGCGGTGCGCCCAGCCCGCGATCACCCGGCCGTCCGGGGTCAGCGCCGAACCGCGCCGGGTCCGGTCCACCAGGGACAGTCCCAGCTGGCGCTCCAAAGTGGACAGCCGCTTGCTCGCCGACGGCTGGGCGATGCCGAGCGCCCCGGCCGCCTGGCCGATGCTGCCGAGGTCGTCGACGAGCACCAGCAGGCGCAGCGAGTCCAGATCGGGTCCGGTCATAGCTTCAGTCTATGACCTCAGCACGCACCGACGGCTACCGCGCACGCCCGGCAGCGGCGACGCTGGAAGCATGGCACTGACGACGGCGAAGACTTCCGGCTTGGCGATCACCGGGCTCGGTGTCGCCGCGGCGTACGCGCTCAGCTCCGCGTGGCCGGTGGTCGGCGCCCTCACCGTCGCGGTCGTGCTGGGCGTGGCCGTCGGCAGCACGCCGGTGCTGGCGGAGGAACACCGCCTTGCCGTCGCCCGGCTCACGAAACGCCTGCTGCGCGCGGGTGTCGTCCTGCTCGGGCTGCAGCTCGCCGTCCCGACGGTGCTCGCGCTCGGCCCCGGCACGCTCGCCGCGGTCGTGCTGACCGTCGCGGTCACCTTCCTCGGCACGCTCGGCCTCGCCCGGCTGGTCCGGGTGCCGCGCGGGCTCGCGCTGCTGGTGGCCACCGGCTTCTCGATCTGCGGAGCCTCGGCCATCGCCGCCGTGGAAGGCGTGGTCGAGCGCGACGACGAAGACGTCGCCACCGCCGTCGCGCTCGTCACCTGCTTCGGCAGCCTGACACTGGCCGCGCTCCCCCTGCTCGCCCACGCGCTCGGCCTCGACGCCGTCCGGACGGGCAGCTGGGCCGGGATCTCGGTGCACGAAGTCGCCCAGGTCGTCGCGGCGGCCGGCCCCGCGGGCGCCGCCGCGGTCGGGATCGCCGTGGTGGTGAAGCTCAGCCGCGTCGTCCTGCTCGCCCCGGTGGTCGCGCTCGTCGGTGCCGCCGAACGCGGCCGCCGCGACACGCACGCCCCGCTCGTGCCCCTGTTCGTCCTCGGGTTCCTCGCGATGGTCGCGGTCCGGAGCACCGGCCTGGTCCCCGCGTTCGTGCTCGACGTCGCGAAAACCGCGTCGACGCTTCTGCTCGCCGGCGCGCTGTTCGGCCTCGGCTGCGCCGTCCGGCTCGGCGCGTTGCTGCGCAGCGGTGGCCGTGCCCTGCTCCTGGGGCTCCTGTCCACGCTTCTCGTGCTGGCGACCGGGTTCGGGACCCTGGTCGCGTTCACCTGAAATTCGCCTCCCGGACACGTATAGTTCGTTATACGCATTGTTGTACAGCTCTTGTACGGACCGCGTCGACGCTCCCGGGGAGACGAAGACACGAATCCGTAGGGAGCTCGAACCGTGAAGATCACCCGACTCGCCCAAGGGCTGCTCGCCGGGCTGCTGGGGTGCGCTGCCCTCGCCGTCCCGGCGGCCGTCGGCGCCGCGTCCGCCCAGGCCGATGTGGCCAGCACGCCGGTGTTCACCAAGGACACCGAAGGTCATGACTGTTACCGCATCCCCACCGTCGTCAAGGCGAACAACGGCGATCTGCTCGCCTTCGCCGAGGGCCGCAACAGCGGCGCCCACGCCTGCGCCGACCTGGGCAAGATCGATCTCGTGATGAAGCGTTCCACCGATGGCGGCAAGACGTGGGGTGCGCTGAACACCGTCATCACCGCGTTCGGGGACACGAAGGGCAACCCCGCGCCGATCGTCATCCCGGGCAGCAACCGGATCGTGCTGCTGTCGACCATGCAGTGCTACACCAACCCCGACTGCGGCCGGGTCCCGCGCGTGTCCATCAGCGAGGACAACGGGAAGACGTGGGGGGCGCCGAAGACGCTGACCACGGAGCTCGGTTTCTCGACCGCGCCGGGCTGGCTGGCCACCGGGCCGTCCCACGGGATCGTGCTGACGCGGGGCGCGCACAAGGGCCGGCTCGTCGCCGGGATGAGCTACTCGAACATCGGCGCGCTGGTCTACAGCGACGACCAGGGCAGCACCTGGCACCTCGGCGCCACCGACAAGCCGGCGACGAGTGCGCTCAACCCGCAGGAGATCAGCGTCACCGAGCTCCGGGACGGCCGGATCTACGCCGCCGCGCGCAACCAGGCCAACGACGGCAACAAGTGCCTCGAAGACGGCACCCGCAACCGCGCGTTCGCGATCAGCTCGGACGGCGGCGAGACGTTCAGCTCGAAGTTCGGCTTCGCCACCGACCTCGTCGCACCGACGGTCGAGGGCTCGACGGCCCGGATGAGCGCCACCGACACCGGTGGCAAGTACAACCGGATCCTGTTCGCCGCACCGTCCGTGTGCGGCGAGCGTGCGGAGCTGCGTGTGCATTCGTCGTTCGACGAAGGCGCCAACTGGACCGGCAACGCGGGCAGCCTGCTCGTGTGGGGGTCGGGCGCGGCGTACTCGGACATGGTGCAGCTGTCGCAGTCGTCGGTCGGGGTGCTGTTCGAAGTCGGCCCCACCGAGCACCCCTACGACGCGATCCGCTTCGCCACGGTCACCGAAACCGCGCTCGGCGCCCCGGCCTGCGGTGGCGGCTACAGCGTCATCGACTCGGCGCCGCTGGGCACCGGTGGCGCGGCCGGCACGGTGTACCTGTCGTACAACGCGGCCAACGGCCAGAACTGCGTCAGCACCATGAAGAGCGCCTCCGCCGGGACGGCCACCGCGACCTCGGCCTACCTGGAGGTCAAGGGCTCGGCCCGGCAGACCGACTCGGGCTCGTTCTCCTGGTTCGCCGGTCCGGTGAAGGCAGCGGCGGCGGACAAGTGCGTGAAGTGGGGCGGCGCGGCCGGCGGCCAGGCCTACGACAGCGAATTCGAGCACTGCAGCTGAAACCCCTGGGTGGGACCCGCCTCTTGGCCGGGTCCCACCCTCGTCTTCCGTGCCGCCCAGGCGGTTCAGAAGCCGGTGCAGCTGGCGACGGCCCCGGCTCCGGCCGCGGTCGCCGTCTTGGCTTCCTTGCCGTCGACGATCACCTTGCAGCCGACCGTGCCGCCCTCCGGCCCGGCGGTCGCGGTGAACTGGGCACCGGCGAGGAATCCGGTGGCCTCGACGGTCTTGGTCCACGGCACCGCGGCGCCGGTCTCGGTGTTGATCAGGATCGTGTCGCGGTCGAAGGTGCTGTAGTCGATGTCGACGGCCTTCGCGTCGCCGCTCACCTGGTAGACGATGGTGTGGTGCTGGGTGGCCTGCTCGTTGACGTCGTTGATCGCCTTGCCGATCACCACCAGCCACAGGATGCAGACGACGAGAGCGAGCACCGACACGACGACGCCGGCGATCGAGAGTCCCTTGTTGGTCGCCTTCCCGGACCGCACTCTGGCCACGCCGACCGCCGACAGGATGAGGCCGAGCACGGCCAAGGGCCAGGCGACCACGCCGACCAGCGGGATCGGGGCGAACACGAGCCCGATCAGGCCGAGGACGAACCCGGCGGTGCCCAGGCCGTTGCGCGGCGGCGCGGCCGGCGGGGCGGCGTGCTGCTGGATCGGGGTGTAGTCGGTCATCGGGGTTCCTTTCGCTTCTTCTCGACGGCGAGAAGAAAACCAGCGGCGCGGCGCCGCCCGCGTCGTCCGCACGCATCGACCCGGTACGACGAAAGTCGTCACCGGCCGGGTGGTGAACGAGCGGAACGGCTGAGGAAGACGCGGTGGCCACCTCGTAGGCTGGCCCGCATGGGACGGTCCGTGCTGGGCGTGGTGTGCACCGTGCTGGCGGTCGCCGCGAGCGTGCTGACCGGCATCGTGAACGTGGTGCTGGAGGTCAGCCTGCCCGGGACCGACGAAGTGCACGCGTCGGTGGCCGCGGTGCTCGGCTGGCTGCTCGGCCTCGGCGCGGCAGTCATGCTGGTCTGGCGGTGGCGCTGGCCCCTGGTGGTGACCGGGATCGCGGTGGTGCCGCCGTTGCTGCTGGTGTCCGACTCGCTGGCCGCGTTGATCGCGCTCGCCGCGCTCGCGACCCGCTTCGCCGGCTGGTGGCGCTGGGGCGCGGCGACGCTCACGTTCGCCGCGACCGCGCTGGCGGTGTGGCGCGACGCGAGCCGGTCCCCGGACCTGTCGCTGGCCGAGGCTTGGATCTCGACCGAGACGACCGGCGCCAAGCTGATCGGGGTCGTCGTCACCGCGGCGATCTACACGGCGGTCCCGCTCACCCTCGGGATCGTCCGGTACAGCCTCACCGAGAAGCGCCGGCTGGCCGCCGAAGAGGCGGCCCTGCGCGACCAGGTCGCGCGCCGCGAGGAGCAGGCGCGGATCGCCCGCGAGATGCACGACGTGCTCGGGCACCGGCTGTCCCTGCTTTCGCTGCAGGCGGGCGCGCTGGAGGTCACCGCGGCCACGACACCGGACGCGGTGGCGGCGGCCAAGACGGTGCGGACCACCGCCCGGCAGTCGCTCGACGACCTGCGTCAGGTGATCGGCGTGCTGCGCGGCGCGGGCTTCGCCGACCGGGCACCCGGCGGGCCCGCGGAACCGCCCCAGCCGACGCTGGCCGACATCCCCGACCTGATCACCGGTGCCCGGCAGGCCGGCTTGGCCGTCAACGTGACGATCCTGCTCGACCAGGCGTCGGCGGCGCCGGCTCCGCTCGGCACGGCGGCGTACCGGATCCTCCAGGAGGCGCTGACCAACGTGCTGCGGCACGCACCGGGAGCGGCGGCGGAGGTGCTGGTCCGCGGCGGTCCGGGCGCGGGGCTGTCGGTGGAGGTCGCCAACCCGCTGCCGGCGCACCCGGTGCCGTCGCCGGGGTCGGGCACCGGGCTCACCGGCGTCAACGAGCGCGTTTCGCTCCTCGGCGGTTCGCTGTCGGCGGGCCCGGTCGACGGGCGGGCGTTCGCGCTGCGGGCCTGGCTGCCGTGGGTGGCGCCGGCGCCCTAGCATGGGCGGGTGAGCGTGCGCGTACTGCTCGTCGACGACGACCCGCTGGTCCGCACCGGACTGGCCATGATCCTGGGCAGCACGCCCGATCTGCAGGTGGTGGCCGAGGCGGGCGACGGCGACGAAGCGGTCCAGCAGGTCGCCCGGCACGCGCCGGACGTGGTGATCATGGACATCCGCATGCGCCGCATGAACGGCCTGGTGGCCACGGCGGCGGTGCTGGCCCAGCCCAGGCCGCCGAAGGTCCTGATCCTGACGACGTTCGACCTGGACGAGTACGTGTTCGAGGCGCTGGCGGCGGGCGCGAGCGGCTTCCTGCTGAAGGAAGGTTCGCCCCAGGAGATCATCGAAGGCGTCCGGGTGGTGGCGAACGGCGACGCGATGTTGTCGCCACGGCTGACGAAGCAGCTGATCGGCGAGTTCGTGGCGGCACGGGCGAACCCCCGGCGGTCGCGGGCCCAGGCGAAGCTGGACCTGCTGAGTGAGCGGGAACGCGAGATCGTGACGGCGGTGGCGCAGGGGAAGCCGAACGCCCAGATCGCGACGGAGCTGTTCCTCAGCGAGGCGACGGTGAAGACGCACATCACGCGGTCGTTCGCGAAGCTGGATGTGTCGAACCGGGTGCAGTTGACGATCTTCGCTTACGAAGCGGCGCTTGTGACGCCGTGAAGTCCCGTTGGGTTCGCCTCGGCTTGGCCGTCCTCGTGCCGGTCTTGCTTCTGGTGGCGCTGTGGTCGGGGTGGCTGGGCTGGCTCGTGGCGGACGGTGGGCCCGTCCGGAAGACGCTCGAGGCGCTGAGCTGGCTCGCCGCTGTTGCGGCGGTCGTTTTCTCCTTGGTGGAGCTGAGACGCCGAAAGCCTGCGGTTTCGCAAAGCGTGTACGTGGGCCGCGCGCTGCACCTCGACGGCGACCGGCTGCCGAAGGTCGCCGACGTGTCGTTGCTGGCGCTGCGGGTCAAGCGGGCGGTCGACACGTTCGACGCCGAGGGCCGGGACCTCCCCCGGTACGTGGCCCGCGACCGCGACGAGGACCTGGAGTGGGCAATCGCCACTGGCGGCCTGGTGCTGCTGCACGGCCGTGCCGCCGCGGGCAAGAGCAGGGCCGCTGCCGAGGCGGTGCGCCGGCTGCGTCCCGGCCATGATCTGCTGGTCCCCGTCGACGCTCCGGCACTGCGGAAGATCGCCGAATCCGGCCTCACGGACACCGTGGTCTGGCTCGACGACCTGGAACGCTTCCTGGTCCCCGGTGGGCTCGATGTGGGCCTGTTCCAGCGGCTGGCCCCCTCGGTGTGCATGGTGGCCACCATCCGCGACCACGAGCTCGCGGTGCACCGCACGGTCGAAGGGGCGATCAACAAGGCGGCGGCGGACTTGATCGCGAGCATCCCGCCGAGTCACCTGATCGCCATCGAGCAGCGCTTGACGGAAGCCGAGCAGGAACGGGCGAGGACCGCGCAGGCAGGTGATCCGCGGATCGGCCGGGCTCTCGAGGCTTCGGAAGGGTTCGCGGAGTACCTGGCGGCGGGCATGCCGATGCTGGAACGGTGGTCCGTCGGCGACAGCCCGCTGTTCTACGTCGGTCAGGCACTGATCAGCGCCGCGGTCGACTGCCGGCGAGCCGGCTACGCCGAACCTGTCCCGAGTGCCACGCTCGCCGAGCTGTACCGCCACTACCTGCCCACGCCCTGGTGCGAGCGTCCGGATCTCCCGCCGGTCGCCGAAGGCCTGGAGTGGGCGGCCCGGCCGGTGCTGGGCGCCAGTTCGTGCCTGCAGCCCCGGACCGACGGGAGCTACCTGGCTTCGGACTACCTGGTCGACCGGGCACAGGAGGGCACCAGCCCGCTGCGTGACTCGCCGGTCCCCGATCGCACGTGGGAGGTGCTGCTTTCCCTCAGCTCCGGCCCGGATGCCGTTGCGGTCGGCTTCGGCGCCTACGACGCCGACCGGTTCGAAGTGGCCGAGGGGTTCTTCCGGCACGCTTTCGAGACCGGAGACGAAATGGCCCTCGGACCGGCGGCCATGGCCATCGGAAAGCTGGGCCGCTTTGCCGAAGTGGGAGAAATTTTTCGAAACGCGGAGCAGGCCGGCAACGAAGAAGTGATGGCCTATGCCGTCCTGGCGCTTTCCGAGGGCGACCGGTTCGAGGACATCTCCGATCTTGCTCGCACTGCGATCTCCGACTCCAACCTGAGCTCGATATACCTTGTGACAACGGCACTGTCCGACCTAGGTCGTTCAGCGGACCTCCACGACCTCGCCGTGACCGCCATCGATCAGGGCCAGCAGAAGATGATCAATGCCATCACAACATCTTCACGCGAGCACCTGAGCCTCGACCAGCTGAGCAGCCTTCTTCGGCACGCAATGGAAAGCGGCGACGACCGCGTCGTCTACGCAACGTTGTTCGGCCTCAGACGTCCTCACCAGAGGGACAAGGAAGCAACCTTCGAACCCGCCTTCAGCTGGCTGGCCGAACAGGAGAACCTCGTCTTCTTCGTTGCTTTTGTCATACAGGCCATCGAGGCGGAAGATTTCGACGGGCTCCGCCGTCTGGCGTCGCAACTCGTCGCCCGAAACAAGCACGACACCATCACAATGCTGCTTCGCCACGCCATCGAAACCGGGTACATCGGATCGGCCGACGTGCTGAGGACCTTCGAACGCCCCGCCTGATTCGCCCGTTCACTTCGAACCCGTCGGCGCGGTCGCCACCGCGGACTCGCCGAACTTGATCCCCTTCGCCTCCTTCCCGATCGCCGTCAAAACCGCCACCGCGATCAACCCCGGCACCACCGTCCACACCAGAGCCGAGGTGTATCCGTGGGACTCCGCGATCGCCTGCTGGATCGGCAGGTTCAGCGCCGCCAGCAGGTTCCCCAGCTGGTACGTCACCCCCGGGTAGAAGCCGCGGATCGCGTCCGGGGACATCTCCGTCAGGTGGGCCGGGATCACGCCCCACGCCCCCTGCACCATGATCTGCATCAGGAACGAGCCCAGCGCCAGCATCCCCGCCCCGTGATCCACCGCGAAGATCGGGATCACCGGGAGTCCCAGCACCGCCGCCGTCACGATCGTGCGGCGGCGGCCCAGTTTCTCCGACAGCGTCCCGAAGGTCAGGCCGCCGATGATGGCTCCGATGTTGTACAGCACCGCTATCCACGTGCTCGTCGCCGCGCTCAAGCCCGCGCCGCCGTTGTCGTGGGCCTTCAAGAAGCTCGGGTAGACGTCCTGGGTTCCGTGGCTCATCCAGTTGAACGCCGTCATCAGCAGAATGAGGTACCCGAAGCGGCGGATCACCTTCGGGTTCACCAGGATGTCCTTCACCGACGTCCGCGTCACCTTCAGCTTTTCGCGCGCGGTCTCCCACACCTCCGACTCGCGGACGCGGGCGCGGATCAGCAGGCTGATCAGCGCCGGGAAGATGCTCAGCACGAAGATCCAGCGCCACGGCAGGCCGAGCGCGGAATGGAACAGCAGGTACGCCAGCGCCGCCAGCAGGTAGCCGATCGAATAGCCGACCTGCAGCAGGCCCGAGAAGAACCCGCGGCGCTCGACCGGGATCTTCTCCATCGCCAGCGCCGCGCCCAGGCCCCACTCGCCGCCCATGCCGATGCCGTAGACGAACCGCAGCACCAGCAGCACCGTGAAGTTCGGGGCGAACGCGCACAGCAGGCCGGCCACGGAGTACAGCACGACGTCGGCCATCAGCGGGATGCGGCGGCCCACGCGGTCGGCCCACAGGCCGAACAGGAGCGCGCCGACCGGGCGCATCACCAGCGTCGCCGTCGTGATGAACGCCAGCTGGGTGGCCGTCGCGCCGAACGAGGCGTCCTTCGCGATGTCCGCCAGCACGAAGACGACGAGGAAGTAGTCGAACGAGTCCATGCTCCAGCCGAGCAGCGCCGCGAGGAAACTGTTGCGCTGGTCCGAGGTAAGCGCTTTCCGATCCGTCACGTTCGCCCCGTTCCGTCGGTTTCCCACCGGAAGACCTCGGGCCCGGTCTATCACCCACCACCCCCGGCGGGCAAGAGGATCAGAGCGCGACGCGGGTGCGGACCCGGCGGCCGACGTCCCGGGCCCACGCCTTGATCCGGTCCCAGTCGCGGAAGTCGCCGGCGCGCCGGCCCGAGGCCAGCAGCTTCGGGATCAGGCCGCGCACGGTCGCCGGGTCCAGCCGGCCACCGAAGGTGGCCGTGCGCTCCGCGTCGATGCGCGCGGCCAGCAGCGCCACGTTCGCCGGCAGGCTGACCTGGTGCGTGGCCGCGCCGGGGCCGCACGGCCCACTGTGGAACAACCACACCGGACGCTCGGCCAGCGCCCGCGCGTTGCGCTCCAGCAGCCGGACGGCCTCCGGCCGCCAGCGGCGGTAGTACAGGGCGCTGCCGACGACGACCGCGGCGTAGTGCTCGACGCCCGCGACGTCGGCGGCGTCGCGCACGTCGACGGTCAGGCCCGCTTCACCGAGTTCGGCGGCGATGACCTCGGCGATCTCCCGGGTTCCGCCGTGACGCCCGGCGTAGGCGACGAGGACTGCGGTCATGCGTTCCATTGTCGGCCCTCCGGGACCGGACTGCCCCGCGGGTTGCGCACGATCCGCCGAACGGGCGCTTCCACGCTACTCTCCGCATCCTCACGGCGGCGGCAGGAAAGCCGGCCGCTCCGTCGGGTCCGGTTCGTCGTAATAGCGGTGGAAGACCGCGGTCTGCCCACCGGAAATCGGCGGCACGATCCAGCTCCACTCCGCGGGGCACCGGCGCCCGGCCCGCTCCTCGCGTTCCAGGTGGGACAGGAACCGGTGGGACTCGGTGTGGTGGTCGGCCATGGTGACGCCGGCCGCGTCGAAGGAGTGCTGCACCGCCAGCGTCAGCTCCACCAGCGCCCGGTCGCGCCACAGCGTGCGCTCGGACGCGGTGTCCAGGCCCATCAGCTCGGCGATGACCGGCAACAGGTCGTAGCGCTGCTCGTCGGCCAGGTTCCGGGCGCCGACCTCGGTGCCGAGGTACCAGCCGTTGAACGGCGCGGCCGGGTAGGTGACGCCGCCGATCTCCAGCGGCATGTTGCTGATCGCGGGCACGGCGTGCCAGCGCAGCCCCAGCCCGGCGAACCAGCGGTGGTCGGGGTGGGTCAGCGGCACCTCCAGGACGGCGTCCGGGGGCAGCGTGAACAGCCGCGGCTCGCCGGGCGTGGCCTCGATCAGCAGGGGCAGGACGTCGAAGGAGCCCCTTCGTTCCGGCGGCCGCCAGCCGAGTTCCCGCACCTGCTCGGTGAACTCGGTGTAGCGCGGGTCGCCGAGGACCGAGCCGTCTTCGAAGCGGTATCCGGCGTAGCGGATGAGCTGCTCGTTGTGGATGCGCGGGCCGGGCGCGTCCGGGGTGTCCGGCGCGAACACCGTGACCGTCGGCCGGATCCGCCCGCCCCGGGTGGCCTGGCGCAGGTGGGCGACGCACTCGCCGGCGATCGCGGCGGGGTCGGTGACCCGGCGGCGGTCCCGGATCCGCAGGCTGCGCCAGTACAGCCGGCCGATGCAGCGCGCCGAGTTGCGCCACGCGATGCGCGCGCCGTACGCCAGCTCGGCAGGGGTGTGCCGGTAGGTACCGGTTTCCATGATTTCCGCACGCACCTGCGCCAGCCGGTCCTCGAACCGCGCGCCCTCTTCCGCCGCGCCTTCGGCGAACATCCGGTCCAGGAATTCCTCCGCTTCGGCGGAATTGACGCTTTGCTCTTCCGACACGCGCTGGGGGTAGAGCGGCAGCGAGGCCGTCACCCGCTCGGGTGTAACGGTCACCGCGGTTCCCCACTCTCCGAAATCGCGATCTGCAGCCCGACGAAAAGATTCACCGTTCCTCCGAGGGTCGCCGACGACACTGCCCGCCGAAGTCCCCACTGCCCTGGGAACTCCGGCCAGGCGGGGGAGGATACCCCACGTTCCGCGAAGCAGGGCTCCGCCAGTCGGGAACGACTTCCCGACCATCCCGGAATACCGGCGAACACCGCGTCCCCGCTGAAAAAATAACTGCTACCAAGCGTTATTCGGACATGGCGCAGCGCGTTTTCCGTCAATCGATCACTGCGGGCGGGCAAAGCGCCGTGATCCTTTTCCGCCTGCCGCCGTTCGTCTTTTCGTGGGCATTCGTCGAGCGGCCTTCACCGGGGGCGGCCACCGGTGTACGCGCGCCCGCGTTAGAGTCGCGGTGATCGGCAGAGGAGGAACGGTTTTCGTGAAGGCCAGGCGCATCCCCGTGGTCCTCGTCGCCGGGTTCCTCGGCGCGGGCAAGACGACGTTGCTCAACCACCTGCTCGCCAACCGCGAGGGCGCCCGGGTCGGTGTGGTGGTCAACGACTTCGGGCAGGTGAACGTCGACGCGCTCGCCGTCGCGGGCCAGGTCGACACGATGGTCTCCCTCGGCAACGGCTGCCTGTGCTGCGCGGTCGACGCGCGCGGGCTGGACGCGATGCTCGCCAAGCTGTCGAGCGCCGAGGCGGGCATCGACGTCATCGTCGTCGAAGCCAGCGGCATCGCCGAGCCCCGGGACCTGATCCGGCTGATGATCGCCAGCGAGAACCCGGACATCCGCTACGGCGGGCTGGCCGAGGTCGTCGACGCCGCCGAGTTCGAAGCCGCCCGCGAACGGCACCCCGAGCTGGCCGACCACCTGCGGCTGGCCGACCTCGTGGTGCTGAACAAGGCCGACCGGGTGCCCGCCGAAGCGCTCGCGAAGCTCACCGCGACCGTCGAAGAGCTCTCCCCTGGCCGCCCGCTGCTGGTCACCGAGCACGGCCGGGTCGACCCGCGGCTGTTCTTCGACCCGGAACCCCGCGGCGAGCGGGCCGGGCAGCTGTCGTTCGACGACCTGCGCGAGGACGACCACGACCACGCACACCACCTGCACGCCGAGTACCAGACGGTCACCTTCACCGCCGAGACGCCGCTCGCGCCGCGCGCCTTCGTCGACTTCCTCGAGCGGCGGCCGGCCGGGCTCTACCGGATGAAGGGCCGGGCCGACTTCGGCCCGATCGGCCCGAAAGCGCGCTTCCACCTGCACACCGTCGGCGGGTTCGTGCAGCTGGAACGCTCGGCCTGGCCGCCGGGCGAGCCGCGGCGCACCGAGCTGGTGCTGATCGGCGCCGGCCTGGACACCGACGCCGTGCTGGCCGACCTGGGCCGCTGCCTGGCCGAAGACCCCGGCACCGTGGACGAACGCGGCCTGCTGCACATCCTGCGCTACTTGCCCGACGAGGCCTGACCGCGCCGCCACGCCGAAGATCGGCAAATGCGCTCCCGTCGGGGCCCTCGCGACGGACACTGACCGCCATGACGACCACCGCGGTGAGCGCACCACGCTGGTACCTGGTCGGCGTGCTGCCCGAAGACGTCCCCCTGGCCCACCTGATGACCCGCTCCGGCGACCTCCGGTACCGGCGGTCGGCCTGCGGGGCGCGGGAGTCCCGCAGCTGGAAGCCCGTGGACCTGACGACGTCCGAGCTCGCGCCGTGCCCGGCGTGCGTCGCGACCCTGTCCGGCATCGGCGAGGACCGGGGCCAGCTCGCGCTCGACCTGGAGGTCTAGGCGGTCAACGCGCGCGCGAGCCGCTTCGCCGTGTCGAACGGCTGCGAGTTCCCGGCGACCACCGACGTGACCGCCGCCCCCTCCAGCAGCAGCATCAGCTCGTCGGCCAGGGTGCCGGCCCGCGCGGGTTCGTGGCGCTGGAGCTGCGCCCGCAGGTAGCCGTGCAGCGCGGTCTTGTGGTGCCGGACCACTTCGCGAACCGGATCGGCGCGGTCGGGGAACTCCGAGGTCGCGTTCAAGAAGGCACAGCCCCGGTGACCGTCGCGGGCAAGCCAGGCTTCGTAGGCGTCGAAGACCGCCAGCACCCGTGCCCGCGGATCGGGGTGCGCGGCGGTGATCCGGTCGATTTCCTCCTGCCACCGCCGGTCACGCTCCCGCAGGTACGCGACGACGAGCCCGCTCTTCGACCCGAAGTTGCCGTAGAGGGCCGCCTTCGTCACCCCGGCCTCGGCCGCCACCGTGTCGACGCCGACGGCGTGGATGCCGTCGCGGTAGAACAGCGTCGAGGCGGCCTTGAGCACCTTCGCGCCCGCATCGCCGGGACGGGTCCGGCCCACAGCACTCCTCCGAACAGGTCGGTATGCGTGTTTACCTGCGGTGATCCTACCATCGCTTGACAGCAGACAGACCTGTCTGTTCGGTGGGGTTGATGGCGACGGGAACGAAGACGGACAGCTGGTGGTCCACGGCCGCGGTCGGCGCGGCCGTGATCGCCCTCTGCTACGGGTTCGCGCGCTACGCGTACGGGCCGTTCGTGCCGCGGTTCACCGAGACGTTCGGGCTGACGACGGTCGGCGCCGGCGTGCTCGGCGGCCTCTCCACCGCGGGGTACGGCCTCGGCTTGCTGCTGGCGCCGAGAACGTCCGCGCGGTCGGCGCGCGGCACCGTGCTGCTGGCCGCGATGGCGGCAACCGCCGGGCTCGCGCTCATGGCGCTCGCCCCGCACGTCGCGGTGTTCGGCGCCGGGATCGCCGTCGCGGGTGCCGGCGCAGGGCTCGTCTCGCCGGGTGTCGCGCAGCTGATCGGCGAGACGGCCGGGGCGCGCACCCGCGACCGGGCGCAGACCTGGGCCAACACCGGGACCGGCCTGGGGCTGGCCGCGTCGGCGTTCACTCCCCTGCTGGCCTTCGGCTGGCCGGTGATCTGGGCCGCGTTCGCCGCCCTCGGCGGGGCGGTGACGTTCCTCGCGTGGCGGACGTTGCCCCGGGGACCCGCCGGGGCGCCGGCGGACACCGGTCCGGTCCGCGGGACGGTTCCGCTGGTGGTCAACTCCGTCCTGATCGGCGTGACGAGCGCGCCGTACTGGACGTTCTCCACCTCCCGGCTCGCCGAAACCGGGCTGAGCCCGGTGGCCGCGACCTGCTGCTGGGCCACGATCGGCGTGGCCGGGCTGCTCGGCGGCCTGGCGGGCCGGGCGGCCGGGCGCGCGGGCCTGCGGACGGTCAGCCTCGTGACCTGGACCCTGGCGGCCGCGGGGATCGCGCTCCTCGCGCTGCCGCACCCCGGCGTGCCCGTCGCCCTGCTGTCCAGTGCACTCTTCGGCGGCACCTACATGGCGCTGACCGGGCTGTGCATCCTGTGGGCGGCCCGCCTGGCCCCGGAACGGCCCGCGCGGGGCATCACGTGGTCCTTCGCCGGGCTCGGCGCCGGCCAGACGGTGGCCTCCCCGCTGGCCGGCGCGGCGGCTGCGGGCCTCGGATCCGCGACGGTGTTCGGGCTGACCGCCCTGGTGGCGCTCCTCGCGTGGACCCAGCTCCACCCACGCCTCGCGCCGCCCTGATCACGCCTTCTTCGCGCGGCTGGGCGCCACCCGCGGCGGCTCGTTGGGCATCTTCGGGTACACCGGCGGCCACGGCGCGTCCATCAGCCCCGCCGCCAGGTCGCGTTCGGACATTTCCAGCAACGGCTCGATCGACTGCGGCCGCTCCCCCGCGCCGGCCCACGGATCGCCGCGCTCGGCCACCCGCGCGGGCACCGTGCTGAGGGTCAGCTTGTCCGGCTCCACGGTGGCCAGCTCGTCCCAGCCGATCGGCGTCGACACCTGGCCGCCGACGCGCGGGCGCACGCACCAGGTGCCGAACACCGTCTTGTGCGGGGCGTTCTGGTTGAAGTCGACGAACACGCGCGTGCCGCGTTCTTCCTTCCACCACTGCGCGGTGATCTTCTCCGGGTGACGGCGTTCGAGCGCCCGCGCCAGCGCGACCGCCGCGGCCCGCACCTGGAAGCTGTCCCAGCGCGGCTCCACCATCACGTACAGGTGCAGCCCGCGCGATCCCGACGTCTTCAGGTGGCCTTCGATGCCGTGCTCGGCCAGGAACTCCCGGGTCAGCACCGCGGCCTCGCGCAGTTCGTCGAAGCCGATGCCGGGCGACGGGTCGAGGTCGACGCGCAGTTCGTCGGTGACCTCGGGCGTGTCGGCGAGGTACGGCCAGACGTGGAAGCCCAGGCAGCCGAGGTTCACCGCCCACAGGATGTGGGCCAGGTCCTTCGCCACCAGCGCGTCGCTCGTCGTGCCGTTCGGCGTCGAGACGACGGTGGTGGTCAGCCACGGCGGCGCGCCCTTCGGGACGCGTTTCTGGAACCAGTTCTTGCCGCCGGCGCCGTCCGGGTAGCGCTCCAGCAGCAGCGGACGGCCGCCGAGCCGGGCCAGCAGCGGCCCGGAGATCGCCCGGTAGTACTCGACGAGGTCCAGCTTCGTCTCGCCGCGCTCCGGGAAGTACACCTTGTCCGGGCTGCTGATCTTGACCTCGACGCCGTCGATGTCGAGCAGGACCGCCCCGCTCATCGCGCCTCCCCGAACAGCTTCGCGAGCTCGGCGGGCGGTGCCTCGTCGAGCTGGGCATACGTGCACGACTCCGGCGTGCGGTCGGGGCGGAAGCGGACCAGCCGCCCGCCGTGCCGGAACCGGCCGCCCTGCAGGTGCTCGTAGCGGACTTCCGCCACCCTCTCCGGGCGCAACGGCTCCCAGGACAGATCCTTCTGCGGGGCCCACCGGCTGTTCGCGCCCGGTTGCCGCCCCGGCTCGGGCTCGTACCCCGCCGACGTGCTCTTCTCCGCGGAGGCGGCATGAGACTCGGCCCAGGACCGCCACGGGTGGTTTTCGAGCGCGTTCTCGCGCAGCGGCGCCAGCTCTTCGACCAGCTCGGCCCGCCGGGCCTTGGTGAAGCTGCTGGCCACCCCGACGTGGTGCAGGACGCCCTCGTCGTCGAACAGGCCCAGCAGCAGCGAGCCGACGCCGACGCCGTCCTTGTGCCAGCGGAAGCCGGTGACGACGCAGTCGGCCGTGCGCTCGTGCTTGACCTTCAGCATCACTCGCTTGTCCTGCTCGTACGGCAGGTCGCCGGGCTTGGCCATGACGCCGTCGAAGCCCGCGCCCTCGAACCGGGTGAACCAGTCCTCCGCCTGCGCCGGGTCTTCGCTCAGCGGGGTCAGGTGGACGCGCTGCAGGCCTTCGGCGCTCGTGGAAAGCACGCTTTCGAGCTGCTTGCGCCGCTCGCGGAAGGGCTGCTCGGTGAGGTCCGTGTCGCCCAGGGCGAGCAGGTCGAAGGCGATGAAGCTGGCCGGCGTCTCCTCGGCGAGCTTGCGCACGCGCGAAGCCGCCGGGTGCAGCCGCAGCTGGAGCACCTCGAAGTCGAGCCCCTGCGGCGTGACCAGCACGATCTCGCCGTCGACGACGCAGCGGGGCGGCAGCGCGGCGGCCAGCAGCTCCACCAGCTCCGGGAAGTAGCGGGTGAGCGGGCGGTCGTTACGGGAGCCGAGCTCGATCTCGTCGCCGTCGCGGAACACCACGCAGCGGAAACCGTCCCACTTGGGCTCGTACAGCAGCCCCGGGGCACGAGGTACCTCGTGCACCGCTTTCGCGAGCATCGGCCGCACCGGCGGCATGACGGGCAAGTCCACGAGCGCGAGCTTAAAACACGGGTACGACATTTCCCGGCGTGATAGACACTCCCGCGTGACCACTGAACGTCCCGAACCGCCCCTGACCGGGGGCGAGCGCGAAATGCTGCGCACCTTCCTCGACTTCCACCGCGCCACCCTCGCGATGAAGTGCGACGGACTGTCCGACGAGGACCTCCGCCGGGCTTCGAGCCCGCCGTCGACCCTGTCGCTGCTCGGCCTGGTCCGGCACATGGCCGAGGTCGAGCGCACCTGGTTCCGGCGGGTGATCAACGCCGAGGACGTCCCGCTGGTGTGGTCGGGCGAAGGCGACTACCAGGCCGCCTACGACGCGAGTTCCTCGACGCGCTCCGAAGCCTTCGACGCGTGGCAGGCCGAGGTCGAACAATCGCGCAAGATCGAAGAAGCGGCCGAGTCGCTGGACGTCACCGGCCACCAGCCGCGCTGGGGCGAGGACGTCTCGCTGCGGCTGGTGATGCTGCACATGATCCACGAGTACGCCCGCCACAACGGCCACGCGGACTTCCTGCGCGAGGCGATCGACGGCGTCACGGGGGCCTGATGGACCTGCTCGCCTGGTTGCGCGATTCCGACCCGGCCCTGCGCTGGCAGGTGGAGCGCGACCTGGCGGGCGAGCCCCCGGAGGTCTGGGAAGCGACGCGGGCGCGGGTCGCCTCAGAGGGGTTCGGTGCCCGGCTGCTGGCCGTGCAGGACCCCGACGGCCGGTGGGCGGGCGGCGCGTACTTCCCGGCGGGCTTCCGCGGGGACGAACCCCAGCCGTGGACGGCGACGACGTGGTCGCTGAACGCCCTGCGCGAATGGGGTCTCGACGCCGCGGCCCTGCGCGGCACGGCCGAGCGGCTCGCCCGGAACTGCCGCTGGGAGTACGACGACCTGCCGTACTGGGACGGCGAAGTCGACTGCTGCATCAACGCCTGGACCCTGGCCAACGGGGTGTGGCTGGGCGCGGACGTCGGCGGCATCGCCGGGTGGTTCGCCGAGCACCGGCTCCCCGACGGCGGCTGGAACTGCGAGTGGGTCGAGGGCTCGAAGCGCTCGTCGGTCCACTCGACGCTCAACGTGCTCAAGGGCCTGCTCGCCCACGAAGCCGCGACCGGCGGCACCCCGGAGTCCCGGGCGGTGCGCCTCGCGGGCGAGGAATACCTGCTGGAGCGCGGCCTGTTCCGCCGCCTGTCCACGGGCGAGCCGATCGGCGCGTGGGTGGCGGAGTTCGGCTACCCGTTCCGCTGGCGCTACGACGTGCTCAACGCGGCTTCCTACTTCCGCGACGCGGGCCGTCCGGACGACCGGCTGGCGGGCGCGATCGCGCTGGTCCGCGCGGCCCGGCAGCCCGACGGGACGTGGCTGCAGCAGCGGACGGACACCGGCCGGGTGTGGTTCGACGTGGACGTCCCGGCCGGGCAGCCGTCGAAGTGGCTGACGCTGTTCGCCACCCGGGTCCTGAACTGGTGGGACGCCCGCTAAAGCTCCGCCAGCAGGAGCCCGCTGCGCGGCTTCGGCGTGAAGTAGGTGGCCTTGCGCGGCATCCGGCGGCCGGACGCGTGCACGGCCAGCACGTCGGCGTAGCTCACCGGCGCCAGCAGCACCACCGCGTCGGCGTCCGGCGGGAGCGGGCGCCCGGCCGGGAGCGGGCGGACGCACGGCCCGTCCGGGTCGACCCCGAGCGCGCTCGCGAACAGGACCCGCTCGACGACCTCGTGGTCGATCACCGGCCACGGCCCGTCCGCGGCCGGGAGCGGCACCCGCAGCACGGCCCCGCCGGCGCGCACCACGGCCTCGCCGGCGACCGGCACGGCGTGCTCGTCGTAGCGGACGTCCAGGCCGGCCGCGCACCAGCGCGTCACCAGGTCCTCCGGGCCGAGTCCGGTGCCGGTGAGGACGCGGTGGATCGCGCCGATCTCCAGCGCCGGCCCGGCGGTGACCAGGGCGAGCAGGGCACCGTGGCCGGCCGCCGCCGCGGCGGCCACGCGGTGGTTGCCGTCGGCGACCAGCAGGTCCGTGGCCGCGACCGCGACCAGCAGGCGGCTCTGCAGCGGCCCTTCGGGCACCACCCACAGGTCGTGGCGCCGCCCGGCCGCGTCCGAAGTGGACAGATCGGGCAGGCCGAGGCCGGCGCAGGCCTGCTCGACCTGCGCGGTCAGCTCCGGGCCGCCGGCGGCCGGGACGAGCATCGCCGCGCTCGTCGCGCAGCCAAGGCCGGCGAGCACCGCGGCCCGTTCGGTGACGACGTCGGGGTAGACGTCCTCGGTGTGGCGGACGCGCGCGGCGCCGTCGTCGGTCACGGCCGCCGGGTCGACCAGGCAGAGCAGGCCGAGCGCCACGCCGTCCGGCCCTTCCACGCGGTAGGGCGCGACGACGTCGCGCACCGGCCGGTAGAACCGCTTGCGGAGCCGTTCGAGCACGGCGCGGGCGACCGGGACGGCGGCCGTCAGGTCCAGGCCGCGGGCCAGGGCGGCGGGCGTGCGGGCGGGGTGCTGCACGGCCAGCAGGCTGTCCGCGCCACCGGGCGCGGCCAGCGCGGCGATCACGCGCTCGGGCTCGGCGAACTCGTCGACGTCGGGGCCGGGGACCGCGTCGCGGACCACCCAGCCCCGCCCGATCGGCCGGATCCAGTCGCTCATCCTGACCATCTTGCGCCACCGGCGGCCGGAAATTCGCTGGGGCCGGTGCCGCCCGGATGGAATGCTTAGGACTGCAAAGCAGTTGACTCCGGTCATGACCGTTTCGAGGAGCACCCCGCCGATGACGACGTCCGCCGCCACCACGGGGGTCGGCTTCCGGTCCGAACGCGGCCCGGTGCTGATCGCGGTCATGCTCAGCACGGCGCTGGTCGCGCTGGACAGCACGATCATCGCGACCGCCGTCCCGTCGGTGGTGCGCGACCTCGGCGGCTTCGCGCAGTTCCCGTGGCTGTTCTCGATCTACCTGCTCACCCAGGCCGTGACGGTGCCGCTGTACGGCAAGTTCGCCGACGTGCTCGGCCGCCGTCCGGTGATGTTCTTCGGGATTGCGGCGTTCCTGGTCGGCTCGGTGCTGTGCGGCGCGGCGTGGAGCATGCCGGTGCTGATCGCCGCCCGCGCGGTCCAGGGCATCGGCGCCGGTGCGATCCAGCCGATGTCGATGACGGTGATCGGCGACCTGTACACGGTGGAGGAACGCGCGCGGGTGCAGGGGTACGTGGCCAGCGTGTGGGGCGCGGCTTCGGTGGTCGGCCCGACCCTCGGCGGGGTGTTCGCCGAGTACCTGGACTGGCGCTGGATCTTCTTCATCAACCTGCCGCTGGGCGCGATCGCGGCGTGGATGCTGTTCCGCGGGTTCACCGAGCGCGTGGAGCGCAAGCCGCACAAGGTCGACTACCTGGGCGCGAGCCTGCTCACGGTCGGCTGTTCCCTGCTCATCCTCGGCCTGCTCGAAGGCGGCGTCGCGTGGGCGTGGGGGTCGGTGCCGAGCGTGGCGATCTTCGTCTCGGGCGCGGTGCTCCTGGTGGCGTTCGTGCTGGTGGAGAAGCGCGCGGCGGAGCCGGTGCTGCCGCTGTGGGTGTTCACCCGCCGGGTCCTGGTGGGCGGCAACCTGGTGGCGGTGGTGGTCGGCGCGGTCTTGATGGGCCTGACGTCGTACCTGCCGACGTACGCGCAGGGGGTGCTCGGCGCGGGCGCGCTGGTGGCCGGGTTCGCGGTGGCGGCGCTGACGGTGGGCTGGCCGATTTCGGCGTCCCTGGCGGGCAAGATCTACCTGCGCATCGGCTTCCGCGACACGGCGTTGATCGGCAGCGTGTTCATCATCGCGGGCGGGGTCCTGGTGGCCCTGCTGGGCGCGGGGTCGTCCCTGTGGGCGGCGGCGTTCGCGGCGTTCGTCCTCGGCATCGGCCTGGGCCTGGCGGCGAGCCCGACGCTGGTGGCGATCCAGTCGGTGGTGGGCTGGGACCGCCGCGGCGTGGTGACGGCGACGAACCTGTTCAGCCGCTCACTGGGCAGCGCGGTCGGGGCGGCGGTGTTCGGGGCGATCGCGAACGCGACGCTGGCTTCGCGCTTCGCTTCACCGCCACCGGGAGTGGGCCCGCTCCCGCCCTCGGTGGACGCGACCAGCCTGGTACTGGGCGGCGGCCACGCCGACTCCGCGGCGGCGGTGTTCGTGCGCGGGGCGCTGGCGGATGCGACGCACTACGTGTTCCTGGGGTTGTTGGCCGTGGCCGTGCTGTCGGTGGGGGCGTTGTTGCTCATGCCGCGGAAGACCGAGCAGCTGGAGTTCTAGACCGATTCGCCGTCCGGGTGGCCACGATGAACGACGAAGACGACCGGCACTGGGCGACCCGGCTCGGCAAGTCCGTGCTGGTCCTCGCCCCCCATTCCGTCGCGCTCGGCCGCCTCGGGGATCTCCTTCCGCTCCTCGAAACCGATCACCGGACGCAGCGGGTGTACGCAGTGCCGGAGGACGGTGAGGACCGGCCCGATGCCGCCGATCTCATCCGGGGCCGGGGCGAAGTCCTCCTTTCGGCGCAGCAGGCCGAGCAGACCACCCACGGCCTCGTTCTCGCCGCGAGCACCCGTGGCCTCGACCGGGTGCGGGGCCCCGCACTGCTGGTTCCCCACGGTGGGGGCCTCGGGCAGTACCGCCCCTGGCGCACGGAGGCAGCCGGCAAGCTCGTGACCGGCCTGGACCCCGCCCAGCTGATGCCGGCCGGGCGGGTGCGCGCCGACCGGATCGCGCTCACTCACGTTCGCGAGCTGGACCTCCTCGCCGAGACCTGCCCGCAGGCCGTTCCGCACGCCGTTGTCGCCGGGGACATCGCGTTCGATCGGCTCGTCGCGAGCACGCCCTACCGGGAGCAGTACCGGGAGGCACTGGGCGTCACCGACGACCGGGAAATCATCCTGGTCACGGTGACCTGGTCTCCTCGGTCGGGGTTCGGCATCGAGCCGGACGTCTTCCGGCACATCGTCGACGCGGCCCGATGGGACGGCTTCCTGGTGGTCGCTTCCCTCCACCCGCAGATCTGGTCGCAGCACGGCGCCGGTCAGGTGCTCGGCTGGCTTTCGGACGCCATCGAGGCCGGGCTCGTGGTGCTCGCTCCGCACACCGACTGGCGCGGCGCGGTCGCCGCCGCCGGCTACGTGATGGCCGACTACACCTCCGTCGGCCCGTTCGCGGCCGGGTTCGGGACGCCGGTCCTGCGGATTCCCCACGGCCCGCAGCCGCTGCTGCCCGGCACTCCGGCCGCGGTGCTGGCCGAACACGCTCCGCTGTGGGACGCGACGCGACCGCTGCTGCCCCAGCTCCGCGCGGCGGCCGACCGGCAGTGCTGCGGGCTCGGCGCCCGCATCGCCGGCCTGCTGACCTCCTGCCCCGGACAGGCCGGCCGGATCCTCCGGAAGACCATGTACGACCTGCTCGGCCTGACCGAACCGGCACGAGCGGTCCTCGTCCCCCCGGCGCCACTCCCCCGCCCGGTTTCCCGGCCGGCGGTCCCGCTGCCACGAACCCGGTCGCCCGGGTGACGAACCGCGCCCCTGCGCCGGACCCGGATCCTCGCTCCCACCGGACGCGACCGGTGTGCGACGTCGGCGACGTCCTCACGCTCATCCACCGAGTTTCCGGGCTTCTCCGTCGCCGAGGTAGCGCTGCAGACGGGCACGGACCCGGTCCACCTGCAGCCCACCGACCTGCTCGTACAGCCGCAGTGCCTCGGTGAGGTAGCCGCCCGCCACTGACGGGTCGTCGCCGCACTCGGCCACGTCGGCGAAGCCGACCAGGACGTCGGCCTGGTAGAACGACGATCCCGAGTCCGCCAGCACCTTCCGCGCGTGCTCCAGGAGCCGCGTCGCCGAAGCGAGGTCGCCGCCGCGTGCGTCCAGGCGGGCGAGGCCCACCAGCACCTTCGCCTCGTCTTTCTCTTCCTCGAGGCCGGCGAACATCCGGCGAGCGAGTTCGAGGTGCTCGGCCGCTTCGCCGTCACGATCGGCCTTCGCCAGCACGTCGCCGATCCGGCGATGCCGCCGCGCGACGTCGCGGTCGATGCCGAGTTCCTCTGCGATGGCCAGGCTGCCGGTGTAGGACGAAATCGCCGCGAGCAGGTCCCCGCGGCCTTCGGCAGCCATGCCCAGCTGGTCCAGTGCCACCGATTCGAGGTGCCGGCTCCCTGCCACCCGCGCCAGTTCGAGCGCGCGGCGGCATTCCTGCTCGGCCGCCTCGAACCGGCCCAGGTCCAGGTACGCGCGACCCAGCTGGCAACGCAGCCTTGACTCCGCGACAGCGTTCCCGCAGCGCTGCGCCGCGGCGATCCCGAGTTCGTGCGAGCGCAGCCACCGGGGGAAGTGCTTCCGGTGCAGGAACAGCTCCCACAACGCCTCGCACAGCTGCCACGCCACCTCGCAGTGCCCCTGCGCCTCTGCTGCTTCGAGCACCGCCAGTACGTTCGGCAACTGCTCGTCGAGCCAGTCGAGGGCGGCCCTCCCCGAGCCGAACGCGGGCGGCGTGGTCCGGTACTGCTCGCAAACCGGGCTGATCCGCCGACGGGTCGGGATGACGACCAGGTTCGCCCGCGTCATCGCGTGCAGGTACCAGGTCGCGACCCGCGGCACGACCTCGGCGCGGTCGTCGTCGCGCTGGGCGCGGGCGTGCAGCCGGACGAGGTCGTGGAAGCGGTAGCGCAGCTCGTCGACCTCCTCCAGGAGGCTCGCGTCGACGAGCAGCTGGAGGTCTTCGGCGGGGTCGGGCAGCTCGGTCGCCGCCGCCGCCACGTCGACGCCGAACGACGGGCCCGGGAACTCGCCCAGCAGCCGGTACAGCTTCGCCGCCGGGTCCGGCAGCGCCCGGTAGGACCAGTCGAACATCGCCGCTACCGAGGCGTCTCCCTCCGCCGACAGCCTTCGCAGCCGCGAGCGTTCGTCACCCAGCTCGGCCACCACCCGCGCCACCTGCCACCGGGGCCGGGACGCCAGCCGCGCGGCCGCCACGCGCAGCGCGATCGGCAGCCGTCCGCACAGTGCAGCCAGCTCGGCGACGTCGTCGAGCTCGCCGGCGACCCGGCTCGGCCCCACGGCGCTCACCACCAGCTCCACGGCGTGCGGCTGGGAAAGCGGGGACACGTCGAGGAACCGCGCGCCCTCGGAAACCAGCCCGTCGAGCCGCAGCCTGCTGGTCACCACCACCGTGCAGCCGGGCGACGCCGGGATCAGCGGCCGGACCTGGGCCGCCGAGAAGGCGTTGTCCAGCACGACCAGCAGCCGACGGCCGGCGGTCATCGTCCGGAACAACGCCGCCTGCTCGGCCAGGTCGGGCGGGACGCGCTCGGGCGCGACCCCCAGCGCGCGCAGGAACGCCCCGAGCGCCTCGTCCGGCAGCACCGTGGCCCCCGCCGAGAACCCCCGCAGATCGGCGTAGAGCTGGCCGTCGGGATAGCGCTCCACGTGCCGGCCGCCCCAGGTGACGGCGAGCGCGGTCTTGCCCACTCCGCCTGGCCCGATCAGCACGGCGAGCGGGGGCTGACCGCCGGTTTCCTGCCCGGCAACCTCGTCCAGTGCCGCGAGTTCGTGGGCCCGGCTCGTGAAGTGCGAGGGGGCAGGCGGCAGCTGCCGGGGCACCGGGTGCAGCGATCGCGGGCCGGCGATCCAGACGTCGCCGGTGATCGTCCCGGCCTGGAGCACCACCCCGGTCGCGTCTCCGTCGATGTGGTTCTGCACTTCGGCCGGTGATGCGGCACCGTTCCGAGACGTCATCCGAGAACTCCCGCCCAGACTCGAACCTCTCTGTTTACCTGTCCCCCGCGCGCGACGGCACGGGAAGCGGGGGAATTACCTCGAACGTACGAGATCCGCGGGCCGGCCGTCCGTCAGAATCAGGGGCCCCGGCAACCAGGAAGGCCCGACCTTGTCCGTCGACGAACTCCCGCCCTACCGGGCCCTGCTGGTGGTCGACACCAAGGGGTTCGGCAGCAGCTCCGGCGCCACCCAGGCGATGGTGGCCGCCGCCATTCCCGATGTTCTCTCCCAGGCGTTCGCCCGCGCCGGGCTGCGGGAAGTCTGGGAAACCGCCCTGTTCCCGCACGGCACCGGTGACGGTTACGGCCTCGGCTTCGACCCGCGGTTCCTGCCCGCCGTGGTCAGCCGGTTCTTCGACGAGCTGCAGGCGGTGCTCGCCGAGCGGGACGCGCGGCTGCGGTCGGTCGCGCGGTCGGTCCGCCTGCGGATGCGGGCGAGCCTCAACGTCGGCCCGATCCTCGAACCGGATCCGGGCACGACCTCCGCCGCCGCGCTCGGCACTGCCGTGATCGCCACGCACCGGCTGCTCGACGCCGCCCCGGTGCGGGCGGTGCTGGAACGCTCGGACCCCGACCAGACGTTCCTGGTGGTGGCGCTCTCCCAGCGGGTGTTCGAAGACGTGCTGGCCGGCGGATACGCGAAGCTCCCGGCGTCGAAGGTGGTGCCGGCGGAGGTCTCGGTCAAGGAGTACCGCGGCACGGTCCACCTCTACGTCCCGAACCCGAGCGGGGACCTGCTGCGCCACGGCGCGGGCGGCGACCACGCGGAGGAGCCGGCCGAGGCCCTCGTCCCGCCGGCGGCGCCGGGCGGCACGACGAACACCATCACCGGAACGGTGAGCGGGACCGCGTTCCAGATCGGCCAGGTCCACGGCGGCCTGACCCACCGCTAGTTCTGCAGCGGCACCAGCTCGGCCAGGAACTTCTCCAGGAAGCCGTCGAAGTCGGCGTGCGCCGGCCGGATCACGAACTTCGACAGGCCGGCTTCGATGTGCTGCTCCACCAGCTGCCGGGCGGCCGGCCAGCTCGTCGCCACCAGGTCCGTCAGCGGGGCGCCGGGGCTCCGGCGGGCCGCCACCGCCGCGAGCTCGTCCGGGATCCCGCGGTCGGCGACCGCGAGGCTGAGCCCGAAGTGGTCCTCTTCGATCTCGCGCCCCGCCTCCGCCGCGGCCCGCTGGATCGCGACCCGGGCGTCGCGGGCCTGCGACGGCGTGTGGAAACTGCCCAGCCAGCCGTCCGCGAGACGACCCGTGCGGCGCAGGGCCGCCGGGGCCGATCCGCCCAGCCAGACGTCGAGGCGTTTCTGCGGGCGCGGGCCCAGCCGGACGCCGTCGACCCGGAAGAACTCGCCGTCGAAGGAGACGTCGTCCTCCTCCAGCAGCCGGCGCAGCAGCACGAGCGACTCGTCGAACACCGCGGCGCGGCGGCCCGCCGGCACCGGGAACAGGCCGGTTTCGGCCGCGCGGGCCGGCCGGAGGCCGAACACCGGCAGGACGCGCTTGGGCGCGAGCCCGGCCAGGGTGCGCAGCTGCTTGGCGACCAGGACCGGGTGCCGGCCCGGCAGGATCGCGACCCCGGTGCCGACCTTCAGCCTCGACGTCCGCGCCAGCGCGTGCGCCATCCCGATCATCGGGTCGACTTCGGGCGAATAGACGAGCTCGGACAGCCACAGCGAGTCGACGCCGGCGTCCTCCAGCCGCGCCGCCAGCCCGGCGAACTCCGCCGGGCCGGTCCCGGCCGCGGGCGCGACGCCCAGCCTGATCTTCAGCAAGGTTCCTCCCGGAAGGGCTCCTCCGGGAGCAACGCGCCGGACGGCCGGGAATTCCTCAGGCGGTCGCGTCGATGACCCTGGTCAGCACGCCGTGCAGGGTTTCCAGCTCGGAGACGTCCATGCCGAGCGTCTCGACCACCTTGTACGGGATCTTCTCCGCCTCCGCCCGCAGCGCCCGGCCGGTCTCGGTCAGTTCGACCATCAGCAGGCGTTCGTCCGAGCGGCTGCGGGTGCGGGTCACGTACCCGAGCGCCTCCAGCCGCTTGAGCAGCGGCGACAGCGTCGCGGGCTCGTGGCGCAGGGCCGCGCCGAGGTCCTTGACCGACCGGGGCGACCGCTCCCACAGCGCCAGCATCACCAGGTACTGCGGGTGGGTCAGGCCGTGCGGCTCGAGCAGCGGCCGGTAGATCGCGATCACGCTGCGCGAAGCCACCGACAGCGCGAAGCACACCTGCCGGTCCAGCTTCAGGGGGTCCTCACCCAGGTCGATCATGTCCCGATCCTACTGTGTCGTCCATCGCGCTAATGATTAGTGCACTAAGCATTAGTGTACTATCGAACTCATGGAACGACCCCACGTGCTCCGCTGGTTCGGCTACGCCGTCGGCGTGCGGCTCCCGGAGCGCTACAACGACTGGGCGCTGCACGACGCGACGTCGAAGCACTGGCGCGCGCGGTACGTGCTCCAGCGGTCGGTCGGCATCCTGCCGCTGTGCGCCGTGTGGCTGCTGCTGCCCGGCTCGATCTGGCTGCGGCTCTCACTGGTCCTGATGGCCGCCCTGGTCGCGTACTTCTACTCGTGCGCGTACATGGAGGAGAGCGTGGAGCACCGGCTCGGCCGGCAGGGCTTCGCGCACAACACCGGGCGTCGCATCCGCGCCGAGGCCGCCGAAGCGAAGAACGCCGAGGCGACCGCCCGTTACCTCGCGCGCTACCGGACGCCGTCGGAGGGTTAGTTACAGTCGGGGGACGATGAGACGCAAGCTCCGCCCGCCGATCCCGCCCCGCCACGGGCTCGACCCCGCCCGGCTCAAGCTGCCCGACGGCGAGTGGCCGACCCTGCTGGCACACCTGGTCGAGCGGCTGCCCCGCGTCGCACCCGGCCGCATCGAGCAGATGCTGCGCGAGGAACGCATCCACGGCACCGACGGCCCGCTCGGCGTCGACACGCCGTACGCGCCCGGCTCGTTCATCTGGTTCCACCGCGATCTGCCCGACGAGGTGCCGGTGCCGTTCGCGATCGACGTCGTGCACCGCGACGAACACCTGCTCGTCGTCGACAAACCGCACTTCCTGGCGACCATCCCGCGCGGGCAGCACATCCTGGAGACGGCGCTCGTGCGGCTGCGCCACGACCTCGACCTGCCGCACCTGTCCCCCGCGCACCGCCTCGACCGCGTCACCGCGGGGCTGGTGATGTTCGTGATCACCCCCGAGCTGCGAGGCAGGTACCAGACGCTGTTCCGCGACCGCCGGGTGCACAAGGAGTACGAAGCGATCGCGCCGTACGACCCGGCGCTGACCCTGCCGAGGACCGTCCGCAGCCGGATCGTCAAGGACCGCGGCGTGCTGGCCGCGCGGGAAGTGCCGGGCGAACCGAACGCCGAGACCTACGTCGAGCTGCTCGAACACCGCGACGGGCGCGGCCGGTACCGGCTGGTCCCGTCGACCGGCCGGACCCACCAGCTGCGCGTGCACCTGAGCAGCCTCGGCGTCCCGATCCTCGGCGACGACTTCTACCCGGAGCTGCGCGAGAAGCCGCTGGGCGACTTCACGAAACCCCTGCAGCTGCTGGCCAGGGTCCTCGACTTCGACGACCCGCTGACCGGCGCCCACCGCCGCTTCACCAGCCGCCGGCGGCTGTCGGCCTGGGACGACTTCGACACCTGGGCGGCGTCCCCGCCCGGGGACGCCGCCGCCGACGTCACTTGCGCCAGAACTTAGGACATCGTTTTCCGAGCTGACACCTCTCGTGGTCAGATAGGGCCTGACCTGCATTTTCGTGCCGGTTGAGGCTGGCTGGAGCCGATCCGGACCGGACGTGTGACGGCCTGGCTTCCTGCCGCTCCCGTGCGCATACGGCCCGCCGACTACCCGAAGGCCACGGCAGAGAAGCGGCCTGTGGGGCAGGCCCGAGGACATCGCACACGCGGCGCTCCCGCTGCTCTTCGCCGGCTCGTCCTTCACCACCGGCGCGATGGTGCACGCCGACGGCGGCTACACCGCGCAGTGACCCATCACCGGGATCACCCAGTGAGGGCGCTTCGATGAACGGACCGCGACATCGCGCCTGTGCACCCTGCATTCGAACGGGAGTACTCGCATGGCGTCAACACCGAAGAGCCACTAGGGCAGACGACGCAAGCATCCCCATCGACAACCGGCTCGCAGCCAGTTCGCTCCGCACCGGCCCCACGACACCGTCGGCGCCCTCTACGCCGCGCAGCCTGACCTTGACGACGATCTCGCCATCGCGGCCGCCGAGAAGCTCGTCATCCAATGCGATCGTGCGCCGGAACGCCACCGCGCCGCGCTCGAAGCCGGGGCCGACAGACACCTCGTCACGGGACGGAGCACAGATACTGGTATGGAACCAGGATGACGGCTCGGAACGCGCCACCCTCACAGGTCACACCCAGCCGGTCTCTGCGATAGTGGCGACCGAGGTCGACGGCCGCCCGATCGCTGTCATCGCCAGTGACAACGGAACCATTAGTGTGTGGGACCTGATTAGCTACACCGAAATCGAAGTCATCGACTAATCTGGGTTCCCGACCGACAATCTATGCTTAAGGCCAGGTCCCACGCTCGCCTTTCAAGCAGGCTGGGATGTGATTGTTCTTTCGGCGAAGCAGTAGACTACTCAGTGTTCCACGCTCACCAGTGCTGAAGATCTGATAGCCCTCCAGCAACAAATGGCGAACACAGCCCGCCGCTGCGAAGTCACCAACCGCACCCGCCTATCGCGACCGCACGCGCCCATGCCGACGAGGGGCTCCCAATGGTACGGCGCCCACGGCTCGCAGGTCCCCGGGCGGCCGAACCCTTGAAGCCTGCCGGAGGCAGACCAAACACCTTACCGCTCTGCCGAATGACAGCCCGGCTGGCCGCCCACAGCAGGTAGTTAACTCACTACATCCAACTTCAACTCGGACCCCAAGTGTCGAAAATGATCAGTCCGCAACATCAGGAAGCAGTCGAATCGCCACAAATGGAAGATGAAGCTCTTTGCGAGCAGCTTCGATAAAGCGCTCAAATGCAGCCGCAGCACCCTTTCTGGCATCATTCCAATCATTCAGGTTAAGTTGGATCTCTTGGACTTTGTGGAAAATCTTCGTTACCTCGTGATCCAGCAACAAAGAGCTCTCGATGACGTTAGTCGATCCATGCAGCCAAACTGCAGCCAGCGCATTGTCCCAGGTTTTGTCTTGGCGGGCGCGGTCCGTGATCTCAGCAAGCGCGCTGGTGCCGGGTTCCGCCAGCGCCGCCCCGCGGATGTGCTCGTAAACCTGACTAAATGCCTCAGCAAGTCGCTGATAGCTCTGCGTCGTCTGATCTCGTCGCCATCGCAACGACTCAGACTTCCCGTCCCAAAACCGCCCGATGATGATCCCAAGCAAGCCCGCCAATGCGGCCATCACGACTGCAGCCATGGTTACCCTCCAGATTTGCTCTCGCCACCTTTCATCGAGAACGATATGCCCCCACTGGACCAAGGCTCACCTGACACAAGCCGCCGACTACGGGCCTTTCCCGGGCCGGAACCATACCTTGGCGACGACGGCGTACTGACGTAAGCGGTGATCAAGATTGGCCGCAATGGCACCATCGTGACCTCCGCCCCTACACGACGCCCTACGCCAGTTGATCAAGCAATGCCGCGACGTCCGGCTGTCCTTACCACTCGAGGAGACACTGGCGCTGCTCGACCGAGGTCTGTCCGACCATGAGGTCGCCGACCGCCTGCACAAGTCGAAGCGGACGATCGAGGAACACAAGCGCAAGATCCTCGAGCCGTTCGGCGAACAGATGGAGAACCGCCAACGCGGCTTCGGCGACCTGCGCCCCGAGTACGGCGTCGGCCCCAGTGATCTCGTCAACGACCAGCCCGGCCACCGGCCTCCGAGGGGATTGCTCAGACGAGCGTTGTCCTGGCTGAACCCGAGCGAAACAAGAGCAAGCGACGTGCCTGATTTTACGGCCATCTCACGTCAAGGTCCGGAGAACCGGGGCAACGCCAGGGTGCCCGGACAACCGTCGGAAGCTCATCTGGGTCGACGCGCTCCGGCGCCTCGCGGAACTCACATTACCGCTCAAACGTCCTCTTCTGCCGACGAGCGTGTTTCCGGGTGACGCCAGGTATGCCGGATCCCCGTCGGACATCCCGATGCCCGCCGGCCCACGTGATCTGATAAGAACAAGAATGAGGACATGGGATATCAGCTGCAGGCAGCCATCGCCACCGAGCCTGTCCTCCGGACGCTGGCGGGCACGGTAGAGGACTCATGCATCGTTCCGCTCACCCCGCACCTTCGCTTACTCCCGATGACCGACGCCTTGTTCGACGCGGTCACCGTCGCCGGAGCGGCCAAGCTCGAATTGTTCTGGAAAATACCCGCTGGGTTCGACCGTGCCTTGGCCGCTTGTTCAGCGGGCGGTCCCGTGGCCTACGTCGAGGCTGACTACTTCGGCGGGACTGGAACCCAGTCAGCACAGGTATGGGACGGCAGTCAGGTAGTGCTCGGCCCCCTGCACCTACCCGCGGGGAAGCCGATACCGGCCGAGGGCAGTCCCATCTCCCGGGCGCTTCGGTGGCTTGGCGTGGTCGAAGGCGAGCACTTCGATGAGTTCGATGCCGCAGGCCTTGGGCGCCATCGCGAAACAAGCGGCTGGCTCCCGCTCACGAGTTGATCGGCACGACGCACTCTCATGCCGCAGAGCGTGCGCCTCGGCAAGCGGCGCGCGGCAGCACAACGCAGGGACTGGCCGCGCGACCGACATAGCTCGTCAGTGCGGGTTGCGGCCGCAAGGCACCGCTCGACTCAAGGCTTCTCGTGGTGCGCGGCGAGCGCGATCGGCGCACCAGCAGCGCGGGCTCGGGCAGCGGCGCGACGCCCGACGAGTGAGGGCGGGTGACCAGTCGGCTGCCGCGCAGGCCGGCGGTCAGCGCGATACACCGCTCGACCGGCGCCAGCCCCGGCCGCAGTGGCGGCGGCGATGAGCGGACTGGTCAGGTCAGCCAGCGAGCCGTCCGGGTGCCGGAGCGGTCGCGCGCTCCCGGCTGAGCGGTTTCCGGGACGCCTTCGCTGCCACCGAACTCTTCGTACCCTTGCCCGGACCTTACAACGTATGGTTACCTTACACAGTAAGGTGAGGCAGGCGCGAGAGGGTTTCGCATGAAGGCTGCGGTGCACACCAGGTACGGTCCGCCGGAGGTCGTTCGGATCCGCGAGGTCGACAGGCCGGCGGTCCGGAACCGGGACGTGCTCGTCCGGGTGCACGCGACGACGGTGAACCGGACGGACTGTGCCTACCGGGCGGCCAGGCCCTTCTTCATGCGACTGCTCACCGGCATCGCCCGGCCTCGGCAGACGATCATGGGAACCGAGTTCGCCGGGGAGGTCGAGGCGGTCGGCCGTGGTGTCACGTCCTTCTCGGTCGGCGACCGGGTGTTCGGGTACAACGAGGGCGCGTTCGGCGCGCATGCCGAGTACCTGTCGGTGCCGGAAGACGGGTCGATCGCGACCGTGCCGGCAGGCGTGACCTTCGAACAGGCCGCTCCCAGCACCGAAGGGGCGCACTACGCGCTCGCGGCCATCAGGCACGCGAGAATCCGGGCTGGGCAGGACGTCCTCGTCTACGGCGCGACCGGTGGGATCGGCTCGGCGGCCGTGCAGTTGCTGAAGAGTCTCGACGTCACCGTGACCGCGGTGTGCGCCACGGAGAGCCTGGCGCTGATGAAACACCTGGGCGCGGACCGGGTCGTCGACTACACAGCCGGGGATTTCACCGAGGACGAGCAGACCTACGACGTGGTGTTGGACGCGGTGGGCAAGAGCACATTCGGCCGCTGCAGACGCCTGCTCAAACCCGGCGGGGTGTACCTGTCCTCGGAGCTGGGGCCCTGGGGTCAGAACCTCATGCTGGCATTGGTCACTCCGCTGCTGCGCGGCAAAACGGTGAAGTTCGCGTTCCCGCGGGACAACCAGGCCATCGTTCGCCACCTGCGGGAGTTGATCGAGTCCGGGGCCTTCACGCCGGTCATCGACCGTCGGTATGCGCTGGACCAGATCGTCGATGCCTACCGGTATGTGGAGACCGGACAGAAAATCGGCAACGTCGTGATCACCATCGCGCAGCGGGACTGACCAACGGCCCCGGAAGGTGTCCTGGCGCCAGAGCAACACCAGGACATGGGACGCAATGCCGTCGCCCTGTTCCCCAGTACCGCCGCCCACCTCGACGGCGCCCGATCGGCGGACGTCACGTAGCCCACCGACTTTCGTCATCGCGCACCCCCTCCGGACCACATTCGCCGACGAACATCCGGCCATGACGCGGTGAGGACGCTTGTCAAAGCGTAGAATGAGAGTCGATCGTGTCCGGCTGACGGGCTGGCCTCACAGACGTTCTGACGGCAGCCCCGGGGACACGATGGACACCATGATCGCAGCAACTCACCGGGAAGGTAACGCGCCCCGAGCGCGAACCTGCCGCACATGTGAACCGAGCTGAGCGCCAGGCGCAGCCGTCTGCGACGAGCCTCAAAACAGGCCCGCGCAGGCCTGCCTGCGACGACCTCTCACCAATTAACGTGGAGCAACCTAGAGCACAGCCACGGCGCCAACCGCATCCAACTGCACAGGACCGCGCTCAACGGCAGCCAACTGCACCACGCGACCAGCAGGGTCTCCATAACCGCAGGTCAGAGCCATGATCCCGAACGACACACTTTGTGGACGATGTATCCGCTCCAGCGGCGCACCCCCAGCAAACGCCCTGCCACGGAAGTCATCGGCTACGTTCCCCAGATCGGGCGGCAACTACGGCTGGGCGAGCACATCTTCGTCAAGCAGGCGAGATGGCGGATCCTACAGCTGCGTACCCGGCATCGATGCCACTGTCGTCGAGGAGATCTCGGCTCCCTCCGCGCCGGCATGGGGAACCCCGGCTGCGGAGCCGAGACACGTGAGCTCCTGAAACTCGCCGAGGCGACTGGTCTCGTCTCCCAGACGGAAGACAACGTCGCGAACCAGGGCGATTGATCAAGCAGCCGGCCGGGCTTCGACACCGTCGAGCAGCCGCAGGAGCAGATCAGCCAACAGGACCGCATCGCTGGCGACTGCGGGGTCCTCGTACTCCACGGCTCGGTGCGATGTCGGGTTCTTGAACATCCCGATCACCCCTTTGAAGAGGTTCAGCATCGCCTGCTGCTCGCCCGGCTCAGCCTTGGGATCGACCAAAACCCCGGGGATCCCGGGAGCGAACGCTTTGTCGATCAGCTTGGTGCCCAGGTCCAAGTCCGACGCGCCGGCGAAGTCTCGGACGCGGATCTCCACCTCTCGCATGGCCACGAACACTGCGACGTCGTACTCACCGAGCAGGAATTGCTGCTCGACCAGCTGCGCGATGCGCGGGTGCAGCGACATCCCCAGCCGTTCGGCGGCAGCGAGTCATCAACCAACTCCAGCCTTCTGACAACGCGCGGCCGATCTCACGATCCCGGGCGGTCCCCTGTTGCTCGGCGCCCCTCATCCAGTTCTGACAGTTCCAGCCATCTCCAGCCTTATAGTCGCGCAAGATCAACAATGCGAGCGCGTCGATCGGCAGGGCCAGCGTCTCGGCTCTCGACCGCGTCCAGGTCATGGGAGTTCGCGTCCTCTCGTCGTCGCGATCTACCGTCGTCGATCAAACCGACCTTGTTACGGCTGCACGCAACGACGCTGCAGCCTGACCGCCTCTGCGACTTACGTCGTTGAACGCTGGCCCGTACCGACTTCGAACTGCCCGCCGGGTTCCTTCAGATCACTCGACAGCACGATGGCGCCACCGACACGCAGCCGGCCTGGCCTCCGGTCACAGACATCAACTTCAAGGCCCCGGACTGAGCAGTGCCACGGACGCCAGCTCGGGCCGTCCGCAAGCTGGTGCGGCTGGTCGCGAAGCGGGGCGGGGACGATATCGCGGACGGGCGTCCGGGTCGGCAGTGGGCGTTGCCGCTGGCCGACCGGGTGCTGCTGGTGGCGACGTATTGGCGGACGAACCTGACTTCGGCACCCGGCCGAGCGCGGCGCCGAGCCGGACCGCGTCCGGGATGCCCAGTGCGTGGGAGCTCGACGAACTCTCGCTCGGCGGCCAGCAATCCACTGTGGACGTCCACACGCGACCCGGCGTGGACGGCTCGCAGAGCACGGCGTCGACGACCACTGCCGTGTCCACATCGGACCATGAGTCGAGCAGCTCCGCCGGTTCACCGTCGCACAGGTGGGTGCGGACGCCGAGGATACGGGTCCGCATCCAGCGGCCGGCACCGCCACCGCAACGCCGGTACTCGTTGCCCACTCCGGTGACGACCGCCCGGGTCACCGGCCCTCCCAGGTGATGTCCAGGAAGGGCGCGGCGATCCGTGCCCGATTCCGGCCCGTGGCGGTACCTCGACGAAGGCATGGGGCGGAGGTTCCCACGCGTCGATGATCCGCAGCGCTTCCTCGACCGCGTACACGATCTCGACCCCGCGGACCAGGATGCTGCGGAACGGGTTGCGGCACACCGGTCCCAGTCCCGCCTCGGCCGCCACCTGCCGCGCGGTCTGCGACAGCTGCGTCGAGTTGATGGTGTAGCGCGCGAGCGTCCGGGTCACCCGCCCAGGACGTCCTTCACCGGCGGGCTCACCCTCGGCGACACCCCCTTTCGCCGGAGGCGTTTGCGCAGGGCCGGGTCGCCGTCGGTTTCAGGGCGGTTTCAGGCCCGTTCCAGTCCCCGGTGTGAAGCTGCCCCGGCCATCGATCAAGACGAGAAGGAGGGTAGGCATGTTCAGAAGGAGCCGTGTATACGCGCTTTTGCTCACCTTGCTGGCCGCGCTGGGGGTCGCACTGGCCGGCGCGCCGGCCGAGGCCGCGACCGACGTGCAGATCTCGGTGCTGGGTGAGAACGCCTGTCTCGACAACGCCACGGAAAACGCCGGGAAGCTGCAGATGTGGCGGTGCACCGGCGGTGCGGAGCAGAGATGGATCGAAGTGGTCAACAACGCCACCGGAAGGGTGCTGTTCGTCAACAAGAACACGGACTGGTGCATCACGGCGCCGCCGGGAGCGGGCTCGGTGGTGATGCGGCCCTGCAACAGCGCGGACCCCACCCAGCAATGGGGCGTCTCCATCCAGTCGACTCCTCCGGGGCAGCCCTTCGCGGTGTACGAACTGCTCGTGAGCACAAGCGGGCTCTGCCTGTGGACGAGCACCGTGCGCAGTGGCACGGTGCCTTCGATGGCCGGCTGTGACGGTCTCGGCAGCTTCAACGAGAGATGGGTGCTGAGCTAGCGGCGAAGCCGGCCGGTCCCTGTGCGCTGCCCTTTCGGGCACCGCACAGGGACTGGTGGGCTGCCGGGCACCACGAAGCCGCCGGCACGCCCGCGACGAGAGTAGGCTGCTCCAGCATCGGGCCGGGTGCTGAAGGGGCGAAGCCGGATGAGGGTGCGACTGCTCGGTCCGGTCGACATCGTCGTCGGCGGGGCGGCGCGCCCGGTACCCGGACAGCGGCGCAAGGCGGTCCTGGCCGCGCTGGCGTTGCAGCCCGCCCAGGTGGTCAGCAGCGATCTCCTCATCGAAGTCGTCTGGGGTGACCGGCCGCCCGCCACCGCGGGAAACACCCTGCAGTCGCATCTTTCCTTCCTGCGCAAGGCACTCGGCGACCGGGCCGCGATCCGGTCCCGCCCGCCCGGCTACAGCCTGGAGATCTCCGGCGAGGTCACCGACGTCCAGGCAGCCGAACGCCTGGTCGGCGAGGGCACCCGCTGCGCCGACCCCCGCGACGGCGCGGCCCGGCTGGGGGCCGCGCTCGGCCTCTGGCGTGACCGGCCGCTGGCCGACGTCACCGGTCTTCCGTGGTTCGACGAGCACGTGCGGCGGCTCGACCACCTCCGCCTGCGCGCCGAGGAGGGCCTCATGCGGGCCCGGCTCGCCCTCGGCGAACACACCCAGCTCGTGCCCGAGCTGGAGCGCCTGTGCGGCGAACACCCGTGGCACGAAGAGCTCCACCGGCTGCTGATCCTGGCCCTCTACCGCACCGGCCGCCAGGCCGACGCACTGGCGGCTCACCAGCGATTGCGCCGCACCCTCGCCGACGAACTCGGCATCGAGCCCGGCCCGGCGTTGCGCGAGCTGCACACCGCGATGCTGCGCCAGGATCCGGCCCTCGACGCGCCGTCGCCCCCGGCGACGACCGGAACGACGCCGGCGTTCCCGGTCCCGGCCCAGCTGCCTCTCGCCCTCGCTGCGTTCAGCGGGCGCAAGGACGAGCTGGCGCGGCTCGACCAACTGCTGCCGGGTACGGGGGCAGCCGGTCGGGCGAGCGGTGGCGTAGCAGTCGTCTCGGCCGTATCGGGGACCGGTGGAGTGGGCAAGACCGCGCTGGCGGTGCACTGGGCGCACCAGGTGCAGGACGCGTTTCCCGGCGGCCAGCTCTACGCGAACCTGCGCGGGTTCGATCCCGACGGCGCTGTCGCCGACCCGGCCGAGGTACTGCGCGGATTCCTGGACGCGCTCGGCGTGCCGCCGGCCCGGATTCCCGCCGGGTTCACCGCGCAGGCAGGGCTCTACCGCAGCCTGCTGGCCGGCCGGCGGGTCCTGGTCCTGCTCGACAACGCCCGTGACGCCGAGCAGGTGCGTCCCCTCCTGCCGGGCTCCACGACCTGCCTGACCCTGGTCACCAGCCGCAACCGGCTCACCAGCCTCGCCGTGACCGAGGGCGCGAACCTGCTGACCGTCGACGTCCTCACCCCGGACGAGGCCCGGGACCTGCTCGCGACCCGGCTCGGCACCCGGCGGGTGGCCGCCGAGCCGGACGCCGCGCGTGAGATCGTCGACCTGTGCGCCGGGCTGCCCTTGGCGCTGGCCATCGTGGCCGCCCGGGCAGCCGCGGCGCCCGCAGTTCCACTCGCCGCGTTCGCCGCCGAGCTGCGACGGCCCGGCGGCCGCCTGAACGCACTCGACGCCGGGGATCCGGTCAGCCGGGTGCGGGAGGTGTTCGCCTGGTCGTACCGCGGGCTCGGCGCCGACGCCGGCCGGCTCTTCCGGCTGTTGGGCCTGCACGCCGGGCCCGACGTCGGCCTGCCCGCCGTGGCCGCGCTGGCCGGCGTCACCCGGGAATCCGCCCAGGCGCTGGTGACCGAGCTGATCCGGGGAAGCCTGCTCACCGAGGTCTCCACGGGCCGATACGCCTGCCACGACCTGCTGCGCTCCTACGCCGGCGAGCTGGCCGTTACCCACGACCGTGACCAGGACCGCGGGGAGGCGATCGGCCGGCTGCTCGAGCACTACGTCCACACCGCCCACGCCGCCGACACCCGGCTCAACCGCAAGCATGCGCTGTTCACCCCGGTTCCCGCCCGACCGGGGGCGGCACCCGAGGACTTCGCGGAGTCCGGGGCGGCGGTGCGGTGGTTCACCGCCGAGTACCCCGTGCTGGTCGCCGCCGTGGCTCAGGCAGGCGCCCGTGGTTTCGGCACCCACGCCTGGCAACTCGCCTCGGCCGTGAGCACTTTCCTCGACCGGCAGGCACGCTGGGAGACGATGGCTTCCTGCCACGACCAAGCGCGGGAAGCCGCGCAGCGAGCGGACGACGAGGCAGGGCTGGCCAACGCGCACTGGGGGCTGGCGCTGGCCGAGGCGGGCCGGAACCGTGTCGAAGAAGCCCGCGCGCACGGCGAACTCGCGCTCCGCCTGTTCGGCGAGCTCGGCAACCACGCCGGTCAGGCCCGTACCCTCCAGAACCTGGCCTGCCTGGCCGGGCTGGAGGGCCGCCAAGAGGAAGCCGTCGAGCACAACCTCCGGAGCCTCGCCCACTACGTGGCCGATGCCGACCGCGCCGGCCAGGCCGCGGCGCTCAACAACCTCGGCTGGTGCCTGACCGAACTCGGTGACCACCACCAGGCCCTCGCCCGATGCCGGGAGTCCCTCGCGCTGAGCCAGGAACTCGGGGACGTCAACGGCCAGGCCCACACCTGGGACAGCCTCGGCTACCTCCACCACCGGTTGGGCGAACACGGGGAGGCGGTGGACTGCTACCGCCAAGCCGCCGGCCTGTTCCACGCGAGCGGGGACCGGACGGGCGAAGCCGTCTGCCTCGCCTACCTCGGCGACACCCACCACTCCGCCGCGGACCCCGACGCCGCCCACCACGCCTGGACGCGGGCCCTGACCCTCTTCGAGGAGCTCGGCCACCCGGACACGGCCGCCCTGCAGGCCAAGCTCCTCGACCACCTTGGTGCCGATCCCGAGGCGCAGCACGGTTCCTGAAAGTGCCGTTCCACCGTTCACCCCGCGCCGGGCCGACCAGTCCCGGCGATCGGCGTCCAGCGGTCACCGTCGGGCGCGGGACGCAGCCGACGGGATTTTCAAACCGCGCCACGCTGGGGTGGCACGGCCTGAAAATCCCGAGACGGCCTGACAAGGCCAAAAGCCATAAAACTGCAGTTCAGGCCCCTATCTGCTCTACTTGTGCCAGAACTTGATCCCGCTCCACTGCACGGTGATCGGCCCGGCCCCGCTCGCGGTGCGGTAGCTGCCGAACTTGTCGTAGTAGCTGCCGCCCGGGCTCGAAACCGAGTCCTTCTGCGAGCCGTTGATGTACACCTTGTGCGTGCTGCCGACCTGGTTGATCGTGTTGACCCGCACCGAAGTGCCCACCGTCGCCCCGGTCGCGATCGTCTCGCCGCCGTGCACGGCGTAGAGCCGGCCGCCCTTCTCCACCGCCAGCAGGAAGAACGGCCCGGCGCTGGAGCCGTCCCGGAACGTCTGCTTGAGGCTGATCCGGGAGCCGCCCATGCTGGTGATCTTGAACGAGCCCTCGAACTGGTGGGTGCCGCCGGTGTAGGTGGTGTAGCGGCGTTCCGCGCGCTGGTCGCCGCTGCCGGTCGAGCAGGTGAGCTTGAACGTCAACCCGGAGACGTCACCGCAGCCCCGCTCCTGCTCCGAGTAGCCCGGCGAATCCGCGACCCACGGACCCGTGCCGACCTGGGCTTGCACCGCCGGGGTGAGCACCGTGAGCCCCAGCGCCGTCGCCGCGAGCACGCCCGCACCGCGAAGTCTGTGCACCGTCAACCTCCTGTGTCACTCGAGGCGGCGGTCACCCGGCAACAGGTTCAGACCTTTGCGGGCGTGGAAACGACTGTACGAGCCCGGGCCGCGGCGGGCAAGAGCCGCCATTCCCGCTCTGCGGTCTGTCGGAAGTTTTCTTCGGGAGCCGTGTCGAATCCGGCTCGCCCCGTTCGACAGACTTGCAGGAGCAAGATCGACCACCGAGGAGCACCGCATGCGCACCCTGATCTCCACCTCGTTCGTTTCGCTCGACGGCGTCGTCGAAGGCCCCGGCGGCGAGCCGGGGTACCGCAACTCGGGCTGGACGTTCAAGGACATCGAGTTCGACCCCGCCGCCTACGCGATCAAGGGCAGCGAGCAGGAAGAAGCCACCGCACTGCTGCTCGGCCGGGTCAGCTACGAGGCGTTCGCGCCGGTGTGGCCGGGCATGACCGTCGAGTTCGCCGGCTACAACGCGATGCCGAAGTACGTCGTGTCGACCACCCTCACCGAGGCGGACCTGGTGGACAACTGGGGCGAGACGACGATCCTGCGTTCGCTCGACGAGGTCGCGGCCCTGAAGGAGACCGAAGGCGGCCCGATCATCGTCAACGGCAGCGCCACCCTGAACCGCGCACTGGCCGACGCGGGCCTGATCGACCGTTACCACCTGCTGGTCTTCCCCGTCCTGCTCGGCGCCGGCAAGCGGCTGTTCAGCGAGACCGACAAGGACAAGCAGAACCTCAAGCTCGTCGAGAGCGAGGCCTACGGCAACGGCATCCAGAAGCTCGTCTACGACGTCACGCACTGAGCGCCGGCGGGCCCGGCCGATGTTTCACGTAGAACATCTGTTCGAACATCGTGTACGGTCGGACCCATGACGACCCCGGCTCTGCAGGCCTCGCTCTTCGGCGAATCCGGCCCCGTCACGCTGCACGCCCTGGCCCCGCGCCGGACCGAGCTCGGCTCCGGCGCGTGGGTCGACGTGCAGCCGGGCTGGCTCGCCGGCGCCGACGAGGTGTTCACCGAGCTCGCCACCGGCGTCCCGTGGCAGGCCGAGCGGCGGAAGATGTACGACCGCTTCGTCGACGTCCCGCGGCTGCTGTGCTTCTACCGGGAAGAGGCACCCCTCCCCCACCCCGTGCTCGCGGAGGCCCGCACCGCGCTGAGCGAGCACTACGCCGGTGAACTCGGCGAGCCGTTCCGCACCGCGGGCCTGTGCTACTACCGCGACGGACGCGACAGCGTGGCGTGGCACGGCGACACGATCGGCCGCGGCAGCACCGAAGACACGATGGTCGCGATCCTCTCGGTCGGCACGGCCCGCCAGCTGGCCCTGCGTCCCCGCGGCGGCGGCGAGTCCCACCGGTACGCGCTCGGCCACGGCGACCTGATCGTCATGGGCGGCTCGTGCCAGCGGACGTGGGAGCACGCGGTGCCGAAGACGAACCGGGCCGCCGGGCCGCGGATCAGCATCCAGTTCCGGCCCCGCGGCGTCCGCTGAGACCCCGTCAGTCCACCAGCACCGGGAGCTCGTCCAGACCGTACACAATGGACACCTTGCGGAACGACAGCTCGTCTTCCGGCACCGCCAGCCGCAGGTTCGGGAAGCGGCTGATCAGCGCCGGGTACGCGGTGCGCAGCTCCATCCGGGCCAGCTCCGCGCCGATGCAGCGGTGGATGCCGTAGCTGAACGCCAGGTGCGACGTCGGCTCGCGGGTCGCGTCGAAGGTCTCCATGTCCGGGCCCAGCTTCGGGTCGCGGTCGGCCGCCGACAGCGACACCAGCACGATGTCGCCCTCGGCGATGTGCACGCCGCCGATCTCCATGTCCTCCTTGGCGAACCGGGGGAACGCCATCTGCACCACGGTCAGGTAGCGCAGCAGCTCCTCGACGAAGCGGTGCACGGACTCGTCGTCGCCGCGGACGGCGTCCATCGCCTTCTCGTCGCGCAGCAGCACCAGCGCCCCGAGCGCCAGCATGCTCGCCGTGGTCTCCAGCCCGCCGGTGAGCACGCCGTCGGCCAGGCCGGCCAGCTCGCGGTCGTCGATCTCGTCGCCGTGCTCCTTGATCAGCATGCCGAGCAGGCCGTCGCCGGGCTGTTCGCGCTGCTTCTTGACGATGTCGAGCAGGTAGGTCAGCGACTCCGACATCGCGCCGAGCGAGGCACCCGCGCCGCCGAAGAGGTCGAAGCGGGCGGTGCTCAGCCGCTGGAAGTCCTCGCGGTCCTCATAGGACACCCCGAGCAGCTCGCAGATGGTCAGCGACGGGATCGGCAGCGCGAACGCCTGCCACAGGTCGACCGGGCCGTCGGCCGCGGCCATCGCGTCGAGCTGCTCGGCGACGATCTCGTCGATGCGCGGGGCCAGCCGGCTCAGCCGGCGCATGGTGAACTCCGGCGTGAGCAGCTTCCGCAGCCGGGTGTGCACCGGCGGGTCCGCGAAGCCGAGCCCGCCCGGGTTCTGGTCGGCGGTCACCCCGGCGTTGCCGACGAGGTTGCCGAAGTCGCTGGAGAACCCGGTGGCCTTGCCGAGCACGGCCTTCGCCTCGTCGTAACCGGTGACGAGCCAGGCGTTCATCCCGAACGGCAGGTCGAGCTTGCCGATCGGCGCCTCGCTCCGCTGCGCGGCCATCGCGGGGACCGGGTCGAGGCCGTCGCGCTTGAGCGGCAGCAGCGCCGAATCGGGCAGGATGGACGACATCTTCTCGAGGTCGAAGCCTTTTTTCGACTGCCGGGCGAGGTAGCGCCGGCCGACCCAGCCCAGGACCCGTGAGCGGAGACTCCCCATGGGACCGACAGTACCGTACTAGCCCGATCGGGTGACAAGAAGCGAGACGGGGTTCACGCCGGCTTGCGGGCCAGCAGGGCGGCCTGCGGCACCTTCTCGTACGGCGGCTGCGGCTCGCGGACCAGCCGCGCTTCCACGACCAGCCCGGCGCCGGCGCACAGGTCGGCCACGAACTCCGGCCGCAGCCGGTACGCGTCCAGGACGATGTCGTGTCCGTAACCGTGGGTGAGGTGCCGTCGCTCGTCACCGACGTGGAACCCGGTCAGCAGCAGTCCGCCCGGCGCCAGCACCCGGGCCAGCTCCGCGACCACCGGCGGCAGTTCCGCCGGGGGCGTGTGGATCAGCGAGTACCACGCCACCGCGCCGGCCAGGGCACCGTCCTCGATGTCGAGAGAGGCCAGCGAGCCGACCTCGAAGCGCAGTTCGGGATGCGCGCGGCGGGCCGCATCGACCATGCCGGGCGAGAGGTCGACGCCGAACACGTCCAGCCCGAGCGAGGCCAGGTACCCGGTCAGCCGGCCCGGGCCGCAGCCGAGGTCACCGACGGGGCCGCTCTTCCCGGTCAGTTCGGCGAACGTCCCCAGCACCGCCCGGTCCCACGGGCTCTCGTCGAGGAGGTTCCGCAGCTGCTCGGCGTAGGAGTCGGCGACGGTGTCGTAGGCGGTCCGGGTCTCGGCCACGAAGGCGGGTTCGGTCACGAGCCGGACCCTATCGCCGGGGCAGCTCCCGGTTCTCGGTGATCAGCCCGTGTTCGCTGGCGACGTAGTGGAAGTACGGCCGCCCCAAGTCGTCGGCACCGGTGAAGAGCGTCTTCGAGCGGCCGTCGGCCTCGGTGTTCACGCCGTTCGTGCGGGCCAGCACGCCGGAGGAGGCCAGCCACTCCCGTGACGCGCCTGCCGGCCGCCAGCTCCGGCCGTCCCCGGTGAAGTCGCCGAGGATCTTCGTCATGTCCGCCGAGCCGGAGATCCGTAGGTTCTGGTCGTCGGTGATGTTCGCCGTCGCGTCCGTGGTCAGCGGGTAGGACCATGTGTGCCGCGCCGCCGCGCGGACTCGGCCGTCCACTGTGGACGTCGAGGTCTGCTGCCCGGAGTCCGCCTGCACGACGTGCTGGGTGAAGCCGCCGCCGGTGACGTCGTCGCTGTTGCGGTAGTCGCGGGTGCGCTCGACCCGCGTGTACACCCGGCCCGCGGAGGTGTCGACGTACCCCGCCGTCACGTCGTCGCGCTTGGCGGTGACCGTGACGTTCACGCCGCCGGAGATGTCCTTGACCGCCGTCTGCCGGACCGGCGCGGCCGCGACGTCGTGCCGGGTGAGGGCGCCGGAGGTCTGCGCGGCGTTTTTGTCGGTGTAGAGCAGTAACGTCGGGACGACGGTGAATTCGCCGCCGATGTCCGGGAAGGAGAAGGAGAGGTCATGGGTACCGCCGTCGACGAGGCGCCCCGCGAAGGGCGTGACGTCGTAGGTTTCGGCGTGCAGGCTGAAGGTGTCGATCGCGACGATCGGCCGCCACAGCTGCGGCACGATCCCGCCGGAATAGATGTGCGGGAAGGTGAACGCGCTCCCGGCGGGGGTGCCGTCGATGGCGAAGTTCGCTTCGCGGTAGGGGCCCTTCCCGCAGAGGCCGGCCGCCGGGTACTTCGCGGCCACGTCGTCGGGGACGTCGTCGAACCACTGCTCGTCGCAGGCGTGGCCTTCGAGCGTGACCTCGAGGTAGGCGCGGGTGATGTTGCGCGGCAGGCCCTGGGCGCTGAAGTGCACGGTGGGCGCGCCGGGTGTCGCGTCGGCGTGGCCGAACCCGGCGACGTGGTCGGGCGTCTCGGGCGCGGGGTGCCTGCGGTCGGCCTGGTAGTAGGTGAGCGTCACGGTCTGGGCGTAGACGCCGGTGTAGATCGGCGAGTTGTAGTTCTCGATGCCGCCGTGGAAGGGCTGGGAAGTCCGCAGCAGCGCGCTGTAGGGCGTCAGGTCCTTGTCGAAGTGGTAGGTGATCGGGCGTTTGCCCTCGCCGCTGGGCTCCTCGGTCGTCCCCCACCAGACTTCGGTGCCGCCGATCTTCAGGTCGCCGATCCGGTCGTACTGCCGCCCGCTCACGGTGACGGTCTGGTCCATGACGACCTTCGCCCACGGCCCCGGGCAGGCCTTGGGCGGTTCGAGGGTGCCTTCGTAGAACCGCGGGCTGCCGTCGGCGGCGTTGGACCGGAAGGCGTCGGCGAGCGTGACGCTGCAGTGCGGTGTGTCCGGCCGGGTGACGGCGGGCGCGGCGGTGACGGGATTGTCGGTGTCGCCCTCCACGATCGGTGCAGCCGAGGCGACCGCCCCGGTGCACACCCACGTCAGCACGAGCGAAAGGACGATCGTGAAGATCCGCACCCGGACTCCTCCCAGTGGCAGGCACACCCGGGTCGGAGCCTAGCGGCGCGATCATGCGACCAACGTCGGTAATCGGCTTCTGAAACGTTTCAGATCGTGATAGGCTCACGCCTTCTCAGCGAGGGGGTGCGGTGGTCGGCATCAAGGACGTCGCGAAGCGCGCGGGCGTCTCGATCGGCACGGTGTCCAATGTGGTCAACCGGCCGCACGTCGTCGCGGCGGCGACGCGCAGCCGCGTGCTTTCGGTGATCGAGGAGCTCGGCTACGTGCGGGACGAGTCCGCGCGGCAGCTGCGGGCCGGGCGCAGCCGCGTCATGGGCCTGCTCGTGCTCGACCTCGGGAACCCGTTCTTCGTCGACGTCGCGCGCGGAGCCGAGCAGGCCGCGCACGCCGAGGGCCTCAACATCATCACCTGCAACAGCGGGCAGCGGTCCGAGCTGGAAGCGTCGTACCTGGCGATGTTCGCCGAGCAGCGGGTCCGCGGGGTGCTGCTGAGCCCGGTCGCGACCTCCGGCGAAGCCCTGCGGACGTTCCGGCGCACCGGCACGCCGTATGTCTTCGTCGACCGCAAGGCCCCGGCGTCGGAGGCGAGCTCGGTGTCGGTCGACGACGTCGCCGGCGGCGCGCTCGGCGGACGGCACCTGCTGGAGACCGGGCACCGGCGGATCGCGTTCGTCAACGGTCCGGCGATCCTCGCCCAGTGCCGCGACCGTGAACAGGGGCTGCGCAACGCGCTGGCCGGCTCCGGCGCGGAACTGACGGTGCTGGAGGCCATCGGCCTCGACGTCGCTTCGGGCCGCGACGCCGGAGCCCGCCTGCTCGGCGCGAGTCCCCGCCCGACGGCGGTGTTCTGCGCGAACGACCTCCTGGCGCTGGGCGTGCTGCAGGCGATGGTGGGCGCGGGCGTCCGCGTCCCGGACGAGATGGCGATCGTGGGCTACGACGACATCGAGTTCGCGGGCGCGGCGGCGGTCCCCCTGACGTCGGTCCGCCAGCCGGCCCGCCGCCTCGGCCGCACGGCCGCGGAACTGCTGCTGGCGGAGACGTCGGACACGAAACCGGAGCGCCAGGCGGTGGTCTTCACCCCGGAGCTGGTCGTCCGCGAGTCGACCCGGGTGCGCCGCTGATGCGCGCCGCCTGGACCGTCGGGGCGACCGGCTTTCGTTCGCTTCGCAACTTCTTCCTTTCGCGGTAAGGCCGCCACACCGGGCGAGCCACGGGTGAGGAGTCTCGGATTCACTCCGGAGCGCGACGACCGCCACCGCGGAACTTCCACCGTCCCCCACCGGTAAATCGGTTGGAATTCACCGATCGCTTCGGCAAGCTCGGGACCATGGCCTCGAGGTGGGTGCGGCTGCAGGCCGTCGCGGTGTCCGGTTCGTCCGCCGAAGGCCTGCTCCTGGCCGCCATCCCGCTGCTCGCGGTCTCCGTCACCACCGATCCGCGGGAAGTCTCGCTGATCAACGTCGTCGGGGAAGCGCCCTGGCTGCTGCTGTCCCTGTTCGCCGGGGTGCTCATCGACCGCGTCCGCCGGACCACCGTGCTGGCCTGGGCGTACGCGGTGCTGGCCGGGGCCGCTGTCGTGCTCGCCGCCGTCGCCTCCGGCGGGCTGCTCAGCCTGCCCGTGCTGGTGGTGGTCGCCTTCGTCGTCACCTCGGCGCGGGTGCTCGGGGACGGCGCCAGCGGCGCGCTCGTCCCGGAGGTGGTCGGCGCCGGCCGGCTCGCCCACGCCAACGCGCGGCTCACCGTGATCGACCAGGGGGTCGTGCGGTTCGTCGTGCCGCCGCTGACCGGGTTCCTGATCGCGGTGAGCGGCGGGGCACCCGCCTGGCTGGCCGTGGCCTGCGCGGTGGTCGCGCTCGTGCTGGCCCGCCGGATCCCCTCGGAGTCGGTCGTGGCCGCGACCACGCACCCGCTGCGGGACCTCTCGGGCGGGCTGCGGCACCTGGTGCGGACGCCGCTGCTGCGGTCGATCACGATCAACGTCGCCCTCGGCTCGTTCGCCGCGAGCGCCGGCAACGCGATGTTCGTGCTCTACGCGACGCAGGTCCTGCACGTCGGCCCGGTCGGCTACGGCCTGCTGCTCGCCTGCCTCGCCATCGGCTGGGTGGCGTCGTCGTTCGTGGTGCAGAAGATCGTGGACCGGCTCGGCTACTCGTGGTCGATGCGGTTGTCGCAGAGCCTCGGTGCCGTGGTGGCGCTGCTGATCGCGCTCGTCCCGCCGTGGCCGCCGCTGGTGGGCGCCGTGCTGGTCTCGCTGACGGCATCCGTGCTGATCTGGAACGTCTGCTCGCAGTCGAGCCGCCAGCGCTTCACGCCGGCGCCGCTGCTGGGCCGGGTGCTCACCAGCCACCGCGCGCTGGCCTGGGGCCTGACCCCGCTGGGCGCGCTGGCCGGCGGCCTGGTCGCGGCGCACTGGGGCCTGCGCGCGGTTTGGGTGATGGGCGCGGCGGTTCAGGGCGTCAGCGCGGTCCTCGTGTGGTTCCAGCTCTCCCCCGCCGCGTTCCGGCGCACCGAAGAACTCGCCGCCACCCAAGCCTGAAACCGGGTGGTGTGCCGGGTCGGGGCACCGGCACACCACCCGGACGTGCTAACCGCCCAGGGCCAGCGCCACCGCGCCCAGCAGCGCCGCGTCCTGGTCGAACCGGGCCGCCACCAGCTCCGGCGGGAACGGCACCGCGTGTGCGAGCCGGTCCGCCAGTGCCGGCAACAGCACGTCCGCCGAGCGCACGAGCCCGCCGCCGACCGCGATGCGCTGCGGGTCCAGGGCGATCGCCAGGTTGGCCACGTGCATCGACAGCTCGTCGAGCGCGGCCGTCACCAGCTCCTTGGCCTCGACGTTCTCCTTGGCCAGCGCGAACAGCTCCCCGGCGGTGACCGGGCGGCCGAGCAGTTCGCTCGCCCGGCCGCCCAGCCCACGCCCACCGACGGCTTCCTCGAGCGGCGCCGCTCCGCTCGCGAAACCCTCGGTGTCCTGCGGCGAGAGCAGGTTGTACCCGATCTCGCCGGCAGCTCCGTTGGCGCCGGTCAGCACCCGGCCGCCGATCAGCACCGCCGCCGCGATGCCGGTGCCCAGTGACAGGAACACCGCCGGGTCGGCCCCGGCCAGCGCGCCCCAGCGCCACTCCGCCAGCGCCGCCGCCTTCGCGTCCGTGCCGACCGAGATCGGCGCGGCGGGGAACTCCGCGGCCACCAGCTCCGCCAGCCGCAGCTGCTCCCACCCCGGCACGTTCGGCGCGAGCAGGATGCGGTCCGGCAGCACGATCCCCGGGCTGACGACGCCGACGCAGGCGGGCACCGCGCCCTCGTCGGCCAGGAGGGCCCTGGCCGCGGCGAGCGCGCGCACCACCACCTGCTCGGCCCCCGCGTGCGCGTCGGTGTCCAGCCGGCGGGTCGCCAGCAGGGTGCCGTCGCGGTCGGCGAGCCCCAGCGCCACCTTCGTGCCGCCGAAGTCGATCCCGAGAATCCGATCGTCGCTCACGCGTGCGCCCCTCCTGTCCCCCGCACCACGACCCGGCCGGTGTTGAACCCGTCGACGCTGATCACCGGCGCCGCGCCGCGCAGGTCCGCGGCCCGGTAGGTGACGGTCAGCGTCTGCGACTGGCCCGGCCACAGCGTGATGTCGTTGTCGTCCCAGGTCGCGTTCGCGAGCTGGTTGTCCCCCGGCGCCTCCTGCCCGTCCGGCGTGCCGCGGCGGACGTCGGCCCGCAGGAAGAACGCCGCGCCCGGCGTCTTCGAGGTGTTGGTGACCGTCACCGTGGTGACGAGGTCACCGCCCTGGGCGCGGGTCGACGCCACCGCGCCGACCTGCGACTTCGGCAGGTTGCGCAGCGCCTGCAGGTTGCCGTACTGCGAGAGCGTCGCCTGCGGGTTGCCCAGCGTCTTGGCCCAGTCGACGACGTCCTTCTGCGTCGAGAGCCAGTAGACGTTCCGGTCGACGACCTTCCCGCCCTGCTTCACCTGCAGTTCCACGAAGTAGACCTGCGCGGGCGCCGGTGCCTTCGTCTCGGCGGGCACCTTGGGCTTCAGGACTCCCGTGCGCACGCCCTGCGAACCCAGCGAGATCCCGGAAGCCGTCTGGTCGTCGAGGACCTTGCCCGCGGTGTCGAGCACGCGGGCCTGCACCGAAAGCCCGGACTGCGTGGCCGCACCGAGGTTGTCCAGGGTGACGGACCCGTTGTCGTAGCCGTAGATCGCGTGCAGCGGCTTGTTGGCCTTCTGGGCGCCGAAGTACGCGCCCGGCTGGTCGCCGTCGTCGTTGTAGAGCGACCACAGCAGCGTCGGCCAGCCCTTGTTCAGCTGCCAGTAGACGACCCCGGTGGCGGGGTTGGCCTTGTCCGTCGAGTGGTGCAGGAACGCCTCGAACTGCGAGCGGGTGTTCTCGTAGTTCGCGATGTTCGCCAGGTCCACATAGGACTTCAGCGAGCTCCACTTGCCGTACCGCTGCAGGATGGACTGGTCCAGCGTGTACAGCGTGCCGAAGGCGTAACCGCCGTGGCCGGGCTCGAAGTTGGCGTGGTACTGGTTGTACGCCGGGTCCTGCCACAGCTTCGCCTGCTCGGCGGGCGAGAGGAACCGCTTGATCGAGTCGAGCGTGGGCACGGTGTGCCCGGCGCTCTGCTCGCTCGCGAAGCCCCAGGCGCCACCGGCGTTCGTGCGGCTGTCGTCGGAAGCGTCGAAGTGCGAGCTGTCGTACCAGTAGGACGGCGGGACCCAGTCGTACGGGCCCTCCTTCTCACCCGAGTTGCCGAGCGTCGGCGTGCTCTTGTACTCCGCCGAGGCGATCACCGGGACCTGGAAGTCCTCCTGCCGGAACGCGGTCAGGACGGCGTGCTCCTGGTTCGGGAACGGCTCGTTGTCGCTCCAGCCGTAGTTGAACACGCTGGGGTGGTTGCGTTCGCGCTGCGCGATGCTCACCGAGGAGTCGTGGATGATCCGCAGGTCGCGCTCGCCCAGCTGCTCGGCGGTGTCGGGCTGCCAGGCGTCACAGCACAGGAACCCGCCGATCACCAGCAGCCCGGCGCGGTCGGCCTGGTCGTAGAAGTCCTGCGGCATGTCGTGGCCTTCGAGCCGGACGCCGGACAGGCCGAGGTTCTTGATCAGCGCGAGCTGGTGCGCGGTGTCGGCGGAGTCGTAGCGCAGGAACAGGTCCGGCGCGAAACCGCCGCCGCGGAAGACGAAGTCCTTGCCGTTGACGGTGAACTGCCGTGCGCCTTCGGGCAGCGCCGCGGACTTCCCGACCAGGCGCGAGGTCACCGTGCGGATGCCGAAGGTGCTCTTGGACGACGTCGACAGCACACCGCCCTGCGAGACCGCGGTGGTCAGCCCGTACAGCGGCTGCTCGCCCATCGAGTACGGCCACCACACCTTCGGGTGGTCGATCTTCACCGGCGCGAAAACGACCGTCTGCTTGGTGTTCGCGGGGATGGTGACGCGCTGCTTGACGACGATCGGCGCGCCCGAGGGCGGGGTGATCGTCGCGGCGACGTCCCCGGTCTGCACGGTGGCCGCGTTGTTGGTGACGTCGAGCTTCACCGTCAGCTTCGAGCTCGACAGGTCGGGCGCGTTGTCCTGGACGACGTGGGCGTTCTCGCCGGTCAGCGCGTCGGAAACCTGCAGGGTCGGCGGGAACTGGATGCCCGTGTCGTTGTCCGGCGGGATCTGGCCCCAGTCGACCTGGTCGAGGGTGTACATCTTCAGCGGGTCGTTCGGGTAGACCTTGATCGCCAGGGTGTTGCGGCCCGGCTTCACCAGCTTCGTGACGTCGAAGGTGTGCCCGGCGAACGCGCCGCTCACGACGTCCTTCGTGGCGACGAGCGAGCCGTTCACCCAGACGTCGCCCTCGCCGACGATGCCCGGGATGGTCAGCTTCGCGTGCTGCCCCGGCCGGATGTCCGGGGTGAAGTCGGTGCGGTACCACCACGGGTCGGAGAACGGCTTGGTGACGACGGGACCGAGCTTGTCGACGTACCCGAAGCACTTGCGCATGTTGTCCGAGAAGAAGACGTCCGGGCACTGGCCGTTCTGCACCAGGGCGTTGATCTCGGTGCCGGGCGCGCCGGCGTCGTCCGGCTTGACCGGCAGCCAGCCGCGGGTGGCGTACCCGGGCGTGGAAACCTTCTCGCCGCCGTCCTTGGCGCTCGCCGTGGTCAGCACCTGCCAGCCTTGCCGGCCGATCGTGGTGAGCCCGTGCGGCTGTGTGAAATCCTGCTGGGCGAGGTCCTGCTGCGCGGACGCCGGCGCGGCCACGCTCAGCACGCCGGGGACGAGGAGCAGCGCGGCGAGCACCGCGAGCTTCCGGGTCATGCCTGAGCCCCTTCCGGTTCGGTGGCGAAGGCTTCCTTGATCTCCTTGGGCCCGAACGGCCACGTGTGCTCGGCCCTGGCGTAGACGAGGTAGGCGAGCGCGCCGACGGCGATCCAGCCCAGCGACAGCCAGATGGAGAGCCACTCGGCCGACTTGTAGATGTAGACCCAGCCGATGCCCGCGACGATCGTCGGTCCCGGGTAGAGCCACTGCCGGTACGGCCGCTTCAGGTTCGGTTGACGGCGGCGGAGCACGACGATCGCGGCGACCTGGGCCAGCGACTGGATGATGACCAGGGTCGCGACCGCCGCGTTGATCACCTCGGTCAGGGTGAACAGCGAGCCGATGATCGTGATGGCGCCCATCGTGAGCACGCCCGCGGTGGGCAGGTGCAGCTTCGGGTGCAGCTTGCCGAACACCGGCAGGAACACCTTGTCGCGCGCGGCCTCGAACGGCACGCGGGAGCCGCCGAGCAGCCCCGCGAACACCGACCCGATGGCGGCGATGACGATCAGCACGGTGATGGTCTTGGCGACCCCGGTGCCCCACACCTGCTCCAGCACCGACGACGCGACCGACTTCGCGTCCTTCAGCTGCTCCAGCGGGATCGAGCCGAGCACGCCGACCTGCAGGAGGAAGTACAGGCCCATGATGCCGAGGATGGAGAGGATGATCGAGCGGGGCAGCGTGCGGCCCGGCTCGCGGACCTCGCCGCCGAGGTAGGCGGAGGTGTTGTAGCCGAGGTAGTCGTAGATGGCGATGATCAGGCCGGCGCCGAGGCCGCCCCAGAACGTCCCGTCGCCGAAGGAGCTGAACGCGCCCGGGGTGAAGGCGAACGCCTGTGCCGCGCTGAAGTGCGAGAACGCGGCGACGATCGTCGTCAGCACCGCGACGAGCATGACCACGAACAGGACCGTCGTGAGCTTGGAGATCTGGCCGATCTTCCGGAACAGCGCCAGGATGACGACCAGCGTGATGCCGACGCCGATGACCTTGCCCAGCGGCGTCGTGCCCGCGTCGTCGGTGACACCCGGGATCAGGTAGCCGAGGTACTGGACGAGCCCGATGATGCCGGTCGACATGATCAGCGGGATGAACAGCACCGCGCTCCAGACGAACAGGAACGGCATCAGGCGCCCGGTCCGGTACTGGAACGCTTCGCGCAGGTAGAGGTACGTGCCGCCGGCGCCCGGCATCGCGGCGCCGAGCTCGGCCCAGATGAGCCCGTCGGCCAGCGCGACGATCGCCCCGATGATCCAGCCGAACATGGCCTGCGGGCCGCCCATGGTGGCGACCATGGCGGGGATCGTGACGAACGGGCCGATCCCGCACATCTGGGTCATGTTGATCGCGGTGGCCTGCAGCGGGCCGATCTTGCGTTCCAGGGCCGGCGGTCCCCCGGGCCGAGTGGGTGAACTCACGACGTGCCTCCGACTAGTAGTTAGTAAAGTTTCTTAACATAGAACGCCCCGGGCCGGAAGGGCTCGCGGATAAACTTGCGGCAACTCAGGAGGACGCGTGGGACGAAACGGGCCCCCGGTCGGGACCCCGGCGCACATGCGGGCCCTCAACCAGCGCCTGGTGCTGGACCGGCTGCGCGCGCACGGCGAAGCGACGCGTCCCCGCATCGCGGCCGACACCGGCCTGTCGAAACCCACGGTCGGCCAGGCCCTGCTCGACCTGGAGCAGCACGGTCTGGTCCGGACCACCGGCCGCAGCCTGGCGGGCCCGGGCCGCGCGGCGGTCGTCTACCGGGCGGCGCCGGACGCGGGGTACGTGGTGGGCGTCGACATCGGGCGGCGCCGGATCCGGATCGCCGTCGCGGACCTCGAAGGCAGCATCGTCGCCCGGCTCGACGAACCCAACCGGTGCCGGTCGGCGAGCGCTTTGGTGCGCACGGTGCGCGAATCCGTCGAACGCGCGGTTTCCTCGGCCGAGCTGAGCCCGCACGAGGTCGTCTCGACCGTGGTCGGCACGCCCGGCGTCCCCGACCCGGCGACGGGCACGGTGCACCGCGCGCCCAACCTGCCGGGCTGGGAACGGCGCGGCCTGCTGCACGAGCTCGTCTCGGCGCTGGCCGCCCGAGGTTCGGACGTGGTGGTGGAGAACGACGCGAACCTGTGCGCGGTCGGCGAGCACGCCCTCGGTGCGGCACTGGGCGTGGACGTGCTGGTGTGCCTGACCGTCGGCACCGGGATCGGCATGGGCCTGCTCATGGACGGCAGGCTGTTCCGCGGCGCCCACGGCGCGGCCGGCGAGATCGCGGACCTGCCGTTCGATCCCCGGCCGTCCGGCACGGGTGCGCGGCACCCCTGCCCGGTGGAGACGGCGGCGGCGGGCCGGGCGGTGCTGGCCGCGGCCCGGTCCCGCGGGCTGACGAAGGCGCGGTCGGCGAAGGACGTGTTCCGGCTGGCCCGCGCGGGCGACGAGCGGGCGCTCGGCGTGGTCGAGGAGGAAGCGGAGAAGCTCGCGTACGTGGTCGCGGCGGTGACGGCGGTCCTGGACCCGAGCCTGATCGTGCTGGCGGGCGGCATCGGCGGCAACACGGACCTGCTGGCCGGGCCGATGCGCCGGGCGCTGGCCGCGACGACGCCGGTGGTCCCGGAGATCGTGGCCGGCCAGCTGGGTGAAGACGCGGTGCTGGCGGGAGCGATCGCCACGGCGTTGACCACCGCCCGCGAGCTGGTGTTCGACCGCCGGGGCCTGAGCCGCGCCGCCGGGGACGCCTGACCCCGGTCCACAGTGGACCCAGGGTGGTGCCCCGGAGCGCGGCTACGGGAGCAGGACCAGTTTGCCGGGCGCGTGGCCGCCGAGGCCGGCGCGGTGGGCTTCCGCGGCCTTTTCCAGCGGGTACGTGCCGGCGATGACGACCCGCAGCCGGCCTTCGACGAGCTTTTCGACCAGGTCCGGCCTGGCCGCGGCGCGGACCTCGGTGCCGAGGTCCGCGCCGGGTTGGTTGCCGATGACCTTGACGCCTTCGGTGACCCGGCGGTCGCTGCCGGCGATGGAGGCGATGCGGTCCGGGTGGCCGACCAGTTCCAGGGAGGTGTCCAGCGCCTCCTCGGTGCCGGCCAGGTCGAGTGCGGCGTCGACGCCCCCAGGCGCCGCCGCCCGGACCCGGTCGGCGAGCCCGGGTCCGTAGGCCACGGGCGTGGCGCCCAGCCGGTGCAGGAGTTCGTGGTTGGCCTCGGACGCGGTGGCGATGGCGGTGGCGCCGAGGTCGACGGCGAGCTGGACGGCCATGAGCCCGACGCCGCCGGAGCCGCCGTGGATCAGGACGCGGTCGCCCGGGCGCACTCCGGCGGCGTGCAGCGTGTGCGCGGCGGTGGTGCCGGCCAGCATCAGCGCACCGGCGACCGGCCAGTCCACGGCGGCCGGCTTGCCGATGAGCGAACCGGCACCGGCCACGACGTAGTCGGCGTAGGCGCCGGTGACGGGGTGGACGATGACTTCGTCGCCGATCGAGACGCCTTCGAGCTTCGCGCCCACCGCGGTGACGACACCGGCGCATTCGAGCCCGATCCGGGGCAGCGCCTCCGCGCTGACGCCGGCTTCGGCCTTGTGCTTGTCGTCGATGGCGTGGAACGAGCCGCTGTAGAGCTTCCAGTCGATCGGGTTGACACCGGCGGCCCGCACGCGGACCACGACCTGGTCGGCCGCCGGGACGGGGACCGGCACCTCGACCAGGTCGAGGACTTCCGGGCCGCCGTAGGACATCGGTCGGATCGTGCGGGCCATCCCAGCGCTCCAAGAGTTCCGTTTCGCTCGCCGCGGACGGCGGCGAGCCCGCTTCCGCGGCTCGAGATCCACTGAACCGCCTCACCGGCATGACGTCCACTGCATGGTTGGTAACTTGGGAGTGCGTTCCGTGCACTCCTCGATGATCGGAGGCAGCGCCTCGATGAACGACCTGGACCTGAACCTGCTCTGGGTCTTCGACGCACTGATGGAGACCGGCAGTGTGGCGGCGGCCGCGGACAAGCTGCACCTGTCGGCGCCGGCGACCAGCCGCGCGCTGGGCCGGCTGCGGCGGGCGATGAACGACCCGATCATGGTGCGCGCGGGGCGGGGGCTGGTGCCGACACCGTTCGCGCTGCGGTCCCGAGCCGAGGTCAGAGCACTCCTGGAAACGGCGACCCGGTTGCCGACCGCCCCCGCCGAAAGCCCGGCCACCTGGCGGCGCACGTTCGCCATCCGCATCAACGACGGGCTCACCCCCGTCATCAGCGCACGGCTGGCCGGCCCGGTTTCCGCCGAAGCGCCCGGCGTCACGCTGCGCTTCGTGGCCCAGGACTCCAAAGCCCCGGAACCCCTGCGCGACGGCACCCTCGACCTCGACCTCGGCGTCGCCAAGGCACCGCCACCGGACTTGACCACCCACACCCTGTTCGTCGACCGCGTCGTCGCCCTCGTCGCCGCCGACTCCGAGCTGGGGCGGGCGGCCGAACTGAGTCTCGACGACCTGGTGCGCCACCCCCACGTCTCCGCCTCCCGCCGAGGGCTGGACCACGGACCGATCGACGAGCGGCTGCGCGAAGCCGGCCTGTCCCGGCGCGTCACCTCGGTGGTCCCGAACTACGCGGCCGCCGCCCTGATGGCGCTGCAGCCCGGCCTGATCAGCATCGCGCCGAGAGTCCTCGCCGAGGACCTCGTCCAGCGCGGCATGCCCGTGCGCTGGCACGACTTCCCGCTCCCGCTCCCGCAGGTCGACGTCGATCTCCGCTGGCACCGGCGGCTCGACGAGGATCCCGCCTCCCGGTGGCTGCGCAACCACATACGCGCCGCGGTCGAGCCGCTCACCACGGGACTTGCCCGACGAGGCCGGCCGGCGCGGCCGTGAGGCGCAGCTCCTAGTCCGACGGCCCCCGCAGGGTGAGCACCACGCGGAGCACGTACTCCACCGCCGTCGGGAAGGGGGCGCCGCGCAGCTCGCCACGGTCGGCGAGGTTGCGGGCGGCGAACTCCAGCTCCCGCTCCGGGCCGCCCCGCCGCACCAGCAGCGCCGCGATCTCCTCGAAGTCGAGGTCCGGGTGGTCCAAGCGCGTCAAGGCGAACTCGATGATCAGTTCCTCGGCCGTCACGTCCGCCTCCTTCCACTCCTTCCAGCGTACCGGCGGCCAGGGCCGTCCGGTTCCGGTCAGGTGGCCGGTCTCACGCCGGTTACTGTACCGTCCAGACGGTATAGTAAGTCTCATGACCTCCACCCTGCCGTCTTCCGCCCGGCCGTTGAGCCCCCGGCGCCGCTGGGCCGCGCTGGGCGTCCTCGTCGGCGCCGTGCTGCTGCTGGCGGTCGACGGCACCGTGCTGTACCTGGCCGTGCCGTCGCTCACCCGGGAACTCGCGCCGACCGCCACCGAAATCCTCTGGATCGGTGACGTCTACTCCCTCGCGCTGGCCGGGCTGCTCGTCACGGCCGGGAACCTCGCCGACCGGTTCGGGCGCAAGAAGGTGCTGCTCCTCGGCACCGCGGCGTTCGGGCTCGCCTCCGTCCTGGCCGCCTTCTCCCCCACCGCCGGCGTGCTCGTCCTCGCCCGGCTGCTGCTCGGCGTCGCCGGCGCGACGATCATGCCGTCGACGTTGTCGCTGATCCGGACGCTGTTCGCGGACCCGCGCGAGCGCACCCGCGCCGTCGCCATCTGGTCGGCGGGCTCCGGCGGCGGCATCGCGCTCGGTCCGCTGGTCGGCGGCACGCTGCTCGAGCACTACTGGTGGGGCTCGGTGTTCCTGATCAACGTGCCGATCGTCGTCGTCTTCCTGATCGCGGGCGCGTGGCTGCTGCCGGAATCGCGCGACCCCGCCCCGGGGCGGTTCGACCTGCTGTCGGCCGGCCTGTCGCTGGCCGCGATCGTCCCGCTGGTCTACGCGGTCAAGCACGCCGTCAGCGCGGGCCTCGACGGCCAAGTCGGCGTCGCGGCGCTGCTCGGGCTGGTGTCCGGGGCCGCGTTCGTCCGCCGCCAGCGGCGGGCCGCGGCGCCCCTGATCGACGTCACGCTGTTTCGCAACGGTGCCTTCAGCGGCGCGGTCCTGGCGAACTTCATCGCGGTCTTCGCGCTCATGGGCCTGCTGTTCTTCTTCTCGCAGTACCTGCAGCTCGTCCGCGGCTTCTCGCCGCTGCAGGCGGGGCTCGCGGAGATGCCCGCGACGCTCGCCTCGATCGTCGTCGTGGCCGCCGTCGGGGTGGTCGCCGGGCGGCTCGGGCCGGGCCGGGCCGTCGCGGCGGGGCTCGCCGTGGCCGCGCTGGGCCTCGCGCTCGTCACGGTCGCCGAACGGGCCCCGCAGTACTGGTGGCTGGGGTGGGCGCTCGTGCCGGTCGGGCTGGGTATCGGGCTGGCGCTGACGCTGACCGTCGATTCGGTGCTGTCCGCGGTCCCGCGGGACAAGGCCGGTTCGGCGTCGGCGATCTCCGAAACCGCCTACGAACTCGGTGCGGCGCTGGGCATCGCGATCCTCGGCTCGCTGGTGAACGTGGTCTACCGCGCGTTCCTGCCGCCCGGCCCGGTGCCCGGCGAAGTCCGCGACTCCCTCGCCGGGGCACTGGGCGTGCTGGCCCCGGAGTCGGAACTCGCCCGCGCAGCACGGGAAGCCTTCACCGGCGCCATGCAGGTGACGTCGCTCGCGGCGGCCGTCGTCACCGCCGTCGCCGCGCTGATCGCCTGGCGTACCATTCCGTCCGGAAAGGACTGACGAATGCCTCGCAAGGCCGGGCGCAGCCCGGAGGAGACCCGCCGCGCCCTGCTCGACGCCGCGGCGACGGTCATCCGCACCCGCGGCGTATCGGCCTCCCTCGACGACATCGCCCGCGCGGCCGGGGTGTCGAAAGGCGGGCTGCTGTACCACTTCCCCGCCAAGGACGCGCTGGTGCGCACGCTGGCCCAGGACCTGCTGGACGCTTTCCGCACGGAGGTCCAGGCGGCCCTCGACCCGGCGGACACGGCCCCGGGCCGGCTGACGCGCGCGTACGTCCGGGCGTCGCTGGACACCTCCTACGACGAGGTCGCGATCCGCGAGACGATCGCCCTGATCGCGCTGCTGATCTCCATCCCGGAGATCGCCGAGCTGGCCCGCGCGGACGCCGAACGCTGGGAACGCGACCTCCACGACGACGGCCTCCCGGCCGACGTAGTCACCCTGGTGGTCGCGGCAGCCGACGGCGCGAGCACGGCACCCCTGTGGGGCGGGGGCATCGACGTGGCCGCCGTGCGGAAGCTGGAGCAGCAGCTGCTCGCGCTGACCCGGACCTCCTGACCGGCCACTGTCAACCCGACTTTGGTGGTGGGAAATCACCACTTTCCCGGCCCTACGTTAGTCGGCTCCGGCGAAGGGGCCTTCCGGGTAAATTCTCGACAGCGCGCGCAATTCCGGCAAATCCCCGTCCCCTCACGAGGAGTCTTCCGATGTCGAGGAAGTTCGCCCTGGCCGGCGCCGTTGCGCTTGCCCTGACCGTGACGCCGCTCGCCGCGGGTACCGCGTCGGCCGCCACCGAGCAGGAAGCCGCCGTCACCACGGTCTACTACAGCACCTCCAGCGCACCGTCGTTCCGCTCGGTGATCAACGCCGGTGCCGCCAACTGGAACAACAGCGTCACCAACGTCCGGCTCGTGGAGCGCAACTCCGGCGGCGCGAGCCTGCGCTACACCGAGGGCAACGACCCCCGCGGTTCCTACGCCTCGACCAACGGGCACGGCAGCGGCACCATCTTCATCGACTACACCCAGGCCCGCCAGTACAACCCGACCCGCATCGCGGCGCACGAGACCGGGCACGCCCTCGGGCTGCCCGACCACTACTCGGGCCCGTGCTCCGAGCTGATGTCGGGTGGCGGCCCCGGCCCGTCCTGCACCAACGCCTTCCCGAACTCGACCGAGCGCAGCCGGGTCAACCAGCTGTGGGCCAACGGCCTCGTGGCGACCAACGCCGAGCGCGTGTACGAGACCGTCTACGGCTTCTGAGCCGGAACGAGTGAGCTGTGGCCCGGGCGATGCGCCCGGGCCACAGCCCTGTCCGGGTCGATCTCGGTGATCACCCCGATGTCACGCGCCGCGGCCGTCAATACGGTCAAAACATGCGAAAACCACTCGCCGCCGGCCTGGCCGGCGTCCTCCTCCTGACCGCGCTCCCCGCTTCCGCGGCCGCGGCCACCCGGCTCGCCTTGCCCGCCCCCACCGGGCCGTACGCCGTCGGCAGCGTCGATCTGCACCTCGTCGACCACGCGCGGCCGGACCCCTGGGTCGCCGGGACGACCCGCGAGCTCATGGTGACCATCCGGTACCCCGCGTGCTCCGGCGGAGGCGGCGGCCCGAAAACTCCCTATCTGGCACCGGAAGCCGCCGAGCTGATCGCCGAGGAAGACGCGCGGACGCTGGGCATCGCCGCCGGCCGGCTCGGCTACGCCTTCCCCACGCACGCCCGCTCCGGCGTGCCCGCGGCCGGTGGGCAGCGGCCGGTCGTGCTCTACTCCCCCAGCGCCAAGTACCCGCGCTCGGTCGGGACCGCACAGCTGGAGCAGCTCGCGAGCGAAGGTTTCGTGACGGTGGCGATCGACCACACGCACGAGCCCGCGGCCGTGGAGTTCCCCGGCGGCCGCGTCGAACGGCGGGTGCTGCCCTCCGGTCCCGACGCCGGGCGGCAGCTCATCGCCACGCGGGTGGCCGACACCCGGTTCGTCCTCGACGCGCTGGAAACCCTGGCGCGCGGCGGAAATCCGGACGCCGGGCACCGCACGCTCCCGGCCGGGCTTTCCCTCGACGTCTCCCGCATCGGCATGTTCGGCCACTCCGCGGGCGGGTTCACCACCGGGGAAACCATGGTGTCGGACACCCGTCTCGACGCCGGAGCCGACCTCGACGGCAGCATGGCGTACTCCCAGTCGAACCGCGAATTCGGCCGGGCCGCCGTCGAAGGCCTCGGCCGGCCTTTCCTGCTGCTGAGCGCGGGCGACCACAGCTCGGCCTCCGACCCGTCGTGGCAGGAGTTCCTCGCCCACCAGCGCGGGCCGGTGCGCACGCGGCACCTGCCGGACGGCGAGCACTTCAGCTACACCGACCACCAGGTGCTCCTCCCCCGGCTCGGCCTCGACCCGGCGGCGATCGCGCCGTTCGTCGGGACCGTCGACCCGGCCCGGAGCATGGCCGGTCAGCGAGCGGCGCTCGGCGCATTCTTCGGCCGATATCTCGAACGGGACTGATCCGGCGCCGGACGCCCATGGCCGCCGCCGACGACGTCCGGTTGAGCAGCAACACCGCGTGCTTCCGTGCGCGTCGGCGAGGGGCGGCGGCACGTCTGGGTCCGGACGGCGGAACTTGCCAGCTAGCTTGCTAGCAAGCTAGCCTCAACCCGTGGGCGATAAAGACGTCAAGCAGTTCAACGTGTACCTGCCGATCGGGCTGATCCGGCAGGTCAAGCTCCGCGCCGTCGAGACGGAGCAATCGCTTTCGGCCCTCGTCGCCGCGGCGCTGCGCGCCTACCTCGAGACCGATCCCGAAGAGGAGCACTGACATGACGACCGAGGGCATCGAGGCGATGTACCTGGAAACGCACAACTGGGGCAAGGCGGCCAAGTTCTTCCAGGCGCTGGGCTACGAGATCGACTTCGCGACCGACCACAACTCCGGGCAGCTGCGCAACGGCGACGGGCCCTGGCTGTTCATCGCCGAGGTGCCCGAAAGCCAGGAGCCGCGGACGCAGATCGTGTTCAAGGTCCCGGACGCGGAGAAGTTCGAGGCCGACGACGTCGTCGAGGTGGTCACCCCGTTCGCGGAAACCCATTACGGCACCAAAGAAATGACCGTCCGCGACCCGGACGGGAGGACGTGGACGCTGTCGGCGCCGGGGCCGGCCTGAGGTGGCCGCGCCGGACAGCACGGCGGTGCGGACCGCGTTGTGGCGGGCCCTGCACCTCGCCGTCGATCCGCCACCCCACGTCTTCGCCGACGACCTCGGCCTGCGGCTGGCCAAGCCCGGCGAGGGCTGGCGGCTCCGCGACGACATGGACCCGGCCACCACCGGCCGCTACCGGGCCGGCATGGTCGCCCGGGCCCGGTTGGTCGAAGACCTGGTCGCCGAACAGGCGGCGCGCGGGGTCGGCCAGTACGTGATCCTCGGGGCCGGGCTGGACACCTTCGCCCAGCGCCGTCCGGAAATCGCTGCCCGCCTGCGGGTGTACGAAGTGGACCAGCCGGGCCCGCAGGCGTGGAAGCGCGCCCGGCTGGCGGAACTGGGCCTGGCCGTCCCGGACTGGCTGCACTTCGTGCCGGTCGACTTCGAGACGGCGTCGTGGTGGGACCGGCTCACGGCCGCGGGCTTCGCCCCGGACGAACCGGCGGTGGTCGCGTCCACCGGCGTCAGCATGTACCTGACGAAGGAGGCGAACGCGGCCACCCTGCGCCGGATCGCCGGGTTCGCCTCGGGGTCCACGCTCGCGATGACGTTCCTGCTGCCGGCCGAGCTGCTCGACGCCGGCGAGCGCGCCCGTCACCAGGCCACGGCGAGCAGGGCGGAGGCGGCGGGCACGCCGTTCGTCAGCTCGTTCTCGCCGGCCGAAATGCTGGCGATGGCGCGCGAAGCCGGGTTCCGCGACGCCGTCCACGTGTCGGGTGCCGAGCTGGACTCGCGGTACTTCGCCGGCCGCGCGGACGGGCTCCGGATCGCCCGCGGCGAGGAATTCCTCGTCGCCACCACGGGAGCTACGGCCGGGGCTGGTGCCCGAGGTACGCCCGCAGCATCGTCTTGACCGGCTCCAGCAGCTCCGGGGCACCGTCGCCGCGGAAGGCCTCCTGGATCACCGCGTCGGCGGCGAGGAAGGCCGTGCGGCACGCCACCGCGGCCTCGTAGTCGTCGTACAGCAGGCGCTGGGCGACGAGGATGCGGTGCACTCCGGTGGCCATCACGCGCTTGTGCGCCAGGTCGGCGTCCCGGGTTCCCTCGGTGAGACCGCGGCCGAACCACAGCGCGCGGAACCCGGGTTCCGCTCGGTAGAGCCCGGCGAAGGCGTCGACGAGCAGGCCGACGGGGTCGGTCCAGACCTCCCGCGCCGCCTGCTCGGCGAAGGAGTCCATCAGGTCTTCCAGGCGGGCGAGGTAGAGCTCGCCCAGCGCCTCGGTGATGGCGTCGCGGTCCGGCAGGTACTGGTACAGCGCACCCACCGACACGCCGGCCTCGGCGGCGACCCGGGTCGTCGTCAGCGCTTCGACGCCTTCCTCGCCGAGCAGGCGATCGGCGGCCGCGAGCACCTTGGCCACCTTCTCCCGCGAGCGCGCCTGGCGCGGCACCCGGCGCAGCCGGCTCTCGGTCATCCGGTCCCCAACCTGAATGTGACTTTGATTCGGTTTGATCGTAACCGCGCCGGTCCGTACCGGCGAGTCCGGCGCGGGGCGGAAAGTCGGTCGCTTCGCCCGCCACCGCGGATTACCCTGGCCGTGCGGGAAATCGCACGGAGTGGATCAGCGGCAGATCGCCCGGCTCGGACCGGGGGGCGCGGGTTCGAGTCCCGCCTCCGTGTCCCCGCAGCTTGGAGTAGTTCAGCAGGCAGAACACCCGGCTGTTCTCCGGGAAGGCGCAGGTTCGATTCCTGCCTCCAAGTCTCGGTTTTTCGTCAGGGGGAGTCCACATGGCACAGGAGGCGGCACCCGGTTACGCCTACGGGCAGCTCGAACGCGCCCTGCGCACCGCATCGTCCACAACGGACGCCGCGGTCCGCCGCCGCGCCGGCGCCAAGGCTGGGCGGTGGCAGGCGGTGCTCGCCGGCATGGCGGACGGGACGCTGGAAATCGGCTCGCGGACCCCGGTCGCGGACACCCCGGCCTGGGTGACGCTCGAAGTCGCGCACGGCGGGTTCGCCACCGGCCGGTACCTCGCCGAGACGCCGGTGCGCCCGGAGGAGCTCGCCGCGGTGCCCGCCGGCACGCCGGGCCGCACCGGCCGGGAGCGCGTCAACCTCGGGCACCTCACCGACACCGGGCTCGCCGGCCTGCGCGCGGCACTGGCCACCGAGGCCTACCGGGTGGAGTTCCCGGAGGACGCCGCGCTCCCCGTCGTCGCGTGGCTGCTCGACCACGGGCACGCCGAGGCGGCCCTCGACCTGGTCGCCGAGCTGCGGCCGCTGCTGCACCGGCTGCGCCTGGCCCCGCTGCCCGGCGCGGCACCGCGGCCGTCCGGCGCGCTGGTGCGGCTGGCCACCGTCGGCGAGGTCCGCGCGGCGCTGCGGTCGGCGACGACCAAGCCGGCGATCGCCGCGATGCTGGAGACGCTGCGGGTGTGGCACCCGCTGTACGACCGGCTGGTCGCCCTCTGGGCGGAGACCGTCGACGGCGAGCTCCCGCGGCTGACCGCCGACGGCGTCACCGGTGGCTGGCCGTGCCGGACGTGGCCGGAGGGGTGGGGCTCGCGGCGGGCCCGCTGGCTCGCGGACTACGCGAAGGCGAGCGCGCGGCACCAGGCGTCGACGGCCCACCTCCAGCCGAAGGGCAACTTCGCGCGGCTGTACCGGGCGCTGACGCTCTGCCAGTTCGCGAGCGCGAAGCTCACCGGGCGGGACGTCGGCTGGATCCGGCGAGCGCTGGCCAACACGATCACCAAGCACGGTGAGCCGGGCTCCGAGCGCCGGGCGGCCCTGCGGGCCGTGCAGGCAGCGGTGGCCGCGCGCCCGACGCACGCCGAGCTCGCGGCCGTCCTGGCCGGCCGGCTCGACGCCTACCCCGCCGACGGAGGTCTCCCGGCGCTCGAACCGGTCGTCGAAGCGGACGTCGTCCCGCGCCGGCTGGTCGCGAAGGTGACCCGCGCGCTGGAGGCCCCGGTCGAGGAGCTGGTCGCGCGCGGGGTGATCACTTCGGGCGACGTGCTGGCGGCGGTGCTGCCGCAGATCACCGCGGAGCTGATGGCAGCGAACATCGAGGACGAGCGGCTGGCGGCGCTGTACGCCCGGACGTACGCGGCCTTCCGCCGTCGCCGGGGGCTGTTGCTGCTCGACCTCGCCCACCAGGTCCGGCTCGAAGAGCTGCCGTGGATCAGGGCGCTGGAACCGTTCCGGGCCCGGCGTCCGGACGTCGCCGGTGCGGCGCGGCGGACGCTGACGCAGACGGTGCAGCTGGCGCTCGGCTCGTTCCCGCAGGCGATCCTGCCGAACACGCTGGTGCGCGAACTCGGCGCGCTGGCCACGCAGGCGGGGCTGCCGATGCCGTTGCTGGAGGAACTGGCGGCCGACATCTTCGTGGGCACGTTCACGGAGAAGTGGCGCACCGCGGCGGCCGCGACGAGCCGCATCATGGCGGGCACGCTGTACGCGCGCTACTACGACCTGCCTGCCGAGTGGACGGCACCACCGCGCAGGCTGCTGCGCCGCACAGCGGACGGCTTTGCGGCGGTCTGCGAGGCCCGGGCGGGCCGTCGGCGGCGGTCGACGGCGGGCAACGGGATGGTGATCGAGCAGAGCCAGATCCTCACGACGCACAACCTGGCGGTGCTGGTGGAGACCCTGGAGCTGCGGTCGCGCCTGAGCCCCGAGCTGGCCGGCCAGGTGTTCACCTGGGTGGTGCGCCGCCTGGCGGGACAGCGCTCGTGGAACCGGCAGCTGCTCAAGAACATCGCGTACGCATGGCGGCAGGCGATCTTCTTCCTGAGCTTCCACGGGGTGGAGGAGCAGCGGGCGGCGGTCGCGCGGCTCGGTGAGCTGGTGGCGCAGGCGGAGTTGCAGGACCGGTTCGGCCCGGCGGTGACGGGCCTGGCGGCGGTGCTCGAGGGCGCCCGGTTTTCCCCGGACGGCACCCTGCCGGACGGTTCGGGACGACGCCTGCTCGGCTGGACGACCGGCCCGCACTGGTGCCGCTGAGCCCCGGCCGGGCTCGGGCACCGAAGCTGCCGGAAACCGTGGTGCACCACGGTTTCCGGCAGCGGCGGCGGGGCCGGGCGGCCCG